>CAISIV010000078.1 GCA_903885555.1 uncultured Hyphomicrobiales bacterium | reverse complement strand
GCCAGATCAAGCTCGACGACGCCATCGCCGCCTACAGCCGGGGCACACAGTTGCGCGAGCACTGCGAGAAGAAGCTGGCCGAAGCCAAGGCGCGCATCGAGACCATCGTCACCGGGCCGGGCGGCGCGGTCACCGCCAAGCCGACCGACAAAGACTGATTGAATCTCCGTTAGGGTCCATAGGATGAGCGCGCTTCAGGTGGCGATGGCCGAGGTTGCCCGCACGATCGAGGCGGAGCTCGAGCGACGTCTGCCGGCGTCTTCGGCCGATGCCGCAACCGGGCCCGAGGCGCGTTTGGTCGAGGCCATGCGTTACGCGGCGCTCGGTCCGGGCAAGCGGTTTCGCCCCTTTTTGGTGATCGCCGGGGCGCGCCTGTTCGACGTTCACGACTCGGCGTCGCTTCCCGCCGCTATCGCGGTCGAGATGATCCACGCCTACTCGCTGGTCCACGACGATCTACCGGCGATGGATAATTCCGAACTCCGGCGCGGACGGCCGTCGTGCCACGTCAAGTTCGGCGAAGCCACCGCGATTCTCGCCGGCGACGCGTTGCTGACGTTGGCCTTCGGCGTGCTGGCCGACGAAAGCGGCGGCGCGAACGGACCCGAGGCGACGGTGCGGCTGAAATTGATCGCCCGTCTCGCCGCCGCCGCCGGCATTCACGGCATGGCCGGCGGTCAGGCGCTCGATCTGGCTTTCGCCAACGAATCGCATCAAGCCGCCGAGATCGCGCGGATGGAGCGGATGAAGACCGGCGAGTTGATCGCCTTTTCCTGCGAGGCCGGCGCGATCTTGGCCCAGGCGCCGGAGCGTGCCCGCATGGCGCTCCATTCCTATGCCCACGATCTCGGCCTCGCCTATCAGATCGCCGACGACATCCTCGACGCCGAGGGGTCGGAGGACGCCACCGGCAAGAGCGTCGGCCGCGACGCCGAGCAGGGCAAGGCGACCTTCGTCGCCCAATTGGGGCTCGAACAGGCCCGCCGCCAAGCCGGGATGCTGGCCGCCCAGGCCGTCCAACATCTTGATTTATTCGGAGAAAAGGCCGACCTTCTGCGCTCGGTCGCGGACTTCGTGATCCGTCGCCGGGGCTGAAAAACTGTTACAATTCTGACCGATAGCCTGTCAGCCCGATATCCGGACTTTGCCTGTGGACTTGCGCGCCAACACCACGCTGCTCGACTCGATCAACGAGCCCGCCGATTTGCGGAAGCTCGACGAGGGGAGCTTGCGCGCGGTCGCCGACGAGTTGCGTCAGGAAACCATCGAGGCGGTCTCCCACACCGGCGGGCACTTGGGCGCGGGCCTCGGGGTGGTCGAACTCACCGTGGCGCTCCATTACGTGTTCGACACGCCCAAGGACAAGCTGATCTGGGACGTCGGCCACCAGGCCTATCCCCATAAGATCCTGACCGGGCGGCGCGATCGCATGGGCACGTTGCGCCAGGGCGGCGGTCTCTCCGGTTTCACCAAGCGCTCGGAGAGTCCCTACGATCCGTTCGGCGCGGCGCATTCGTCGACCTCGATCTCGGCCGGGCTCGGCATGGCGGTGGCGCGCGATCTCAAGGGCGAGAACTTCAACGTTGTCGCCGTGATCGGCGACGGTGCGATGTCGGCGGGCATGGCCTACGAAGCCATGAACAATGCCGGCGCGCGCAATGAACGTTTGATCGTCATTCTCAATGACAACGACATGTCGATCGCGCCGCCGGTCGGCGCCATGTCGGCCTATCTGGCACGGCTCGGCTCCGGCCGCACTTATTTGAAGATCCGCGACGTCGGCAAGCAACTGACCAAGCATCTGCCGAAGAGCTGGGACCGCGCCATCACCCGTGCCGTCGAACACGCACGCGGCTACGTGATGGGCGGCACGCTGTTCGAGGAACTCGGCTTCTATTACTGCGGGCCGATCGACGGCCATAACCTCGATCATCTGCTGCCAATCCTGCGCAACGTGCGCGATGCCGAGATCGGGCCGATCCTCGTCCACGTCGTCACGCAGAAGGGCAAAGGCTATGCCCCGGCGGAAACCTCCGCCGACAAATATCACGGCGTGGTCAAGTTCGACGTCGCCACCGGCACGCAGGCGAAGTCCAAAGGCGGCGCGCCGCAATACACCAGAGTGTTTGCCGACAGCCTGATCAAGGAAGCGCGCAAGGACGACAAGATCGTCGCCATCACCGCGGCGATGCCGTCGGGCACCGGGCTCGATCTGTTCGAGAAAGAATTCCCCAACCGCTGCTTCGACGTCGGCATTGCCGAGCAGCACGCGGTGACATTTGCCGGCGGTCTGGCGACGCAAGGCTTCAAGCCTTTCGTCGCGATCTACTCGACTTTCCTGCAGCGCGCCTACGATCAGGTGGTGCACGACATCGCGATCCAAAGCCTGCCGGTGCGTTTCGCCATCGACCGCGCCGGTCTGGTCGGCGCCGATGGGCCGACGCATGCCGGCGCCTTCGACGTCGCCTATCTCGGCTGCCTGCCCAATTTTGTCTTGATGGCGGCTGCCGACGAAGCCGAAATGGTCAACATGGTGGCGACACAGGCCGCGATAAACGACCGCCCCTCCGCCCTGCGCTATCCGCGCGGCGAAGGCACCGGCGTTCCCATGCCGGCCGAAGGCATTCCGCTCGAAATCGGCAAAGGTCGCATGCTGCGCGAAGGCCACAAGGTGGCGCTGCTGTCACTCGGTACGCGCCTCGGCGAATGCCTGAAGGCCGCCGATGAACTGGCCGCGCTCGGGCTGTCGACCACGGTCGCCGACGCGCGGTTCGCCAAGCCTTTGGATACCGACCTGGTGTTGCGGCTGGCCCGCGACCACGAAGTGCTGGTCACCGTCGAGGAAGGCTCCATCGGCGGCTTCGGCTCGTTCGTGCTGCAGGCGTTGGCCGAACACGGCGCGCTCGATGCCGGATGCAAGGTGCGCTGCCTGACGCTGCCCGACGTATTCCAGGATCAGGATACGCCGGCCGCGATGTACGCCAAGGCCGGCCTCGATGCCAAAGGCATCGTCACCAAAGTGTTCGAAGCCCTCGGCAAGGACGCCGCCGCCGAGACAATCAAGCTGGCCTAAGGTCAGCATCATCATGACTACACGCCAACGCGCCGATCGGCTGCTGGTCGAACGCGGCCTGTTCGAAAGCCGCGCCAAGGCGCAGGCCGCCATCGAAGCCGGCCTCGTCACCGCCAACGGCGCGGTTGTCCGCAAGGCGGCGGAGACCATCGACAGCGACGCGATGCTGCAGGCAAGCGCCGCCTATCCGCATGTCTCGCGCAGCGGCCTCAAGCTGGCGGCGGCGCTGGATCATTTCGGCTTCGATCCGAAAGGCCGCGTCTGCCTCGATGTCGGCGCTTCGACCGGCGGCTTCACGCAGGTTCTGGTCGAGCGCGGCGCCGGGTCCGTTTACGCCGTCGATGTCGGCCGCGACCAGTTGCATCAGAGCCTGCGTGATCGGCCCGAGATCGTTTCGCTGGAAGAGACCGATATCCGTACTCTTACCTTGCCCGGCGCACCGCCTGATCTCGTCGTCATCGACGTCAGTTTCATCTCGCTGAAACTGGTGCTGCCGCCTGCCCTCGCGCTGGCGAAAATGCCGGCGCAACTGGTCGCCCTGATCAAACCGCAATTCGAGGCCGGCCGCGCCGCGCTCAAGCGCGGCATTGTGCGTGACGTTGCCATCCATGCTACGGTTTGCGACGACATTTCCCAATTCGTCACGGCGCTCGGATGGCGCGTTCTCGGCATTGAGCCCTCACCCATAACCGGTGGCGACGGCAATGCCGAATTCCTGATCGGCGCTACTCATGACTGAACAACTCACCATCGCCCGCATCGGCCATCGCGGCGACGGCATCGCCGACACCAATACGGGGCCGGTCTACGTGCCCTATGCGCTGCCCGGCGAAACGGTCACGGTCGAACCCGTCAAAGGCCATCCCGACCGGCGGCATCTGATCCGTGTCGACACGCCGAGCCACGAGCGCGAAGCCCCGATCTGCAAACATTTCGGCATCTGCGGCGGTTGCGCCATGCAGCATTGGTCGCTCGCCGAATATCATTTGTGGAAGCGCGGACTGGTCGCCGAAGCGCTGGCCCATGCCAACCTGATCGCGCCGGTCGACACATTGATCGACGCCCACGGCCAGGGCCGGCGCCGCGCTGTGTTCCACGCGCGCCGTGGTGGCAAGGACGTGCTTGAAGTTGGCTTCACCGCGCCGCGCGCCCACCACGTCATCGCCATCGACAATTGCCCCGTCCTGAGCAAAGGCCTCGACGGCGCGATCGAAGCCGCCTGGGCGGTCGCCGAAATTCTCAAGCCCACCGACAAGCCGCTCGATATCCACGTCACCGCGACCGATTCCGGCATCGATATGGATGTGCGCGGCTCGGGGCCGCTGACGTCGCAACGCACCGGCGTGCTGGCGCGTCTGGTCGAAAAGCACAAACTGGCCCGGCTCACCCGCCACGGCGAACTGGTGGCGCAAGGCTCGCAGCCGACGCTGAAAGTCGGCAAGGCGCATGTGCCGCTGCCGGCCGGGGCGTTTCTCCAGGCCACCGCAGAAGGCGAAGCGGTTCTGGCGAAGCTGGTGCTGCAGCATGTCGGCAAAGCCAAACGCGTCGCCGATCTGTTTGCCGGCATCGGGACCTTTGCACTGCGGCTCGCCGAAAACGCAAATGTCAGCGCAGCCGACAGCGAGGCGTCGGCAATCAAGGCGCTGGAGCGTGCCGCTGGAGCGACCGCAGGCCTGAAGCGCGTCGAGGTCCAGACGCGCGATCTGTTCCGCCGTCCCTTGATGGCGAACGAACTTAAAGTTTTCGACGCAGTGGTGTTCGATCCGCCGCGTCAGGGCGCGGAAGCGCAGGTGCGCGAACTGGCCAAGAGCAAGGTACCGGTCGTGGTCGCCGTGTCATGCGATGCTACGACCTTCGCGCGCGATGCCCGCGTTCTGGTCGACGGCGGCTACAAGGTTGTCAGCGTCACGCCGGTCGACCAGTTCCGTTATTCGTACCATGTCGAACTGGTGGCGAAGTTCGAGAAGTAGCTACTGAAAGTCTATCCCGCCGCCGCCCCAGCGGTCGCGCCACATCTGTCGCCAATGGTGCAGGAAATGCGCGGTGCCTGCGCCGAGGCCGGGATGACCTTGCTCTCCGGCTGACGGCCGGCAATCTCCAGCACCAGTTTGGTACGTGTCGCTTCGATGAACTTCTCGCGCTCGCGGATCGGGATCACGAAGGCGCCGGGGCCGCCGATGACGCAGTCTTCGTAGTAGATGTCGAGCTGCTCGATATCGAGCGTCGCATAGCTGGCGCGTTTGAGCATGATCGGCAGGCCGTTGATGGTGATGCCGGCATTCACGACAGCATCGCGCGTCGGAACCACTAGCGGGCCGTTATTGTTGGCGCCATCGCCCGATACATCGATGACGCGGCGCAGGCCGCGATAGCCGCTGTTGTCGAACAGCGGCTGGGCGAAGCGTAGCGCACCTGCGATCGAGGTACGCGAGGCGCGACGGTACGGCGCGCGGGCAATCTCGGCAGCGACTGCATCGGCCGCTTCAGGCCCGTCGATCAGACGCCACGGCATCACGATCTTCTGGTCGTTGGCGCCGGCCCATTCGAAATAGGTGACGGCGATCTTGCCGTTGGCACCTTCGCGCAACGCGCGCAGGAAGTCGCGCGACGTCAATGCCTGGATGTAGCCCTCACGCTGCAACGCCTGTTCGTCGGGATCCATTGAATAGGAGACGTCGACCGCGATCACCAGTTCGACATCGACCGGGATGGCGCTCGGGCTTTTATCGGCAAAGCGGAACGGGATCGGCGCGGCCATGGCGGCCACCGCAAAAGCGCCGGCGATGACCGCCCCGGCCAAGGCCCACAACAAACGGCGTCGCGCCATGTCGCTCTCCCCGTATCCACGAATGGTGGCACGCGGGCGGAACGAACAAAAGACCGCGTGATCAGCTTTCCAGCGTTTCCGTCGTTGCAATTTCGATGCCGAAACCGCCCAGGCCGACATAGGTCCGCTTGCTCGACGACAGCAGCCGGATCGAGGAAATGCCGAGATCCTTGAGGATCTGGGCGCCGAGCCCGACCTCACGCCACTGCTTGGTGCGGGCGGCTTCGGTGGCGCTATCGACGTCCTGCGGCTTGACCACCGGCACACCGGCGGTGCCGTCGCGCAGATAGACGATGACGCCGCGACCTTCGGCCTTGAAGCGGGTCAACGCGGCGTGGATCGACTTAGCCCCGCCGAACACATCGCCGATCACATCGGCGCGATGCAGCCGCGCCGGCACGTTTTTGCCGTCACCGATGTCGCCATAGACGAAGGCCATGTGATGCACGCCCTCGAACGGCGTGACGTAAGCGTAGCCCTTCAGTGGACCGATTTCGGACGCGAGCTGGAATTCGGAGACACGCTCCACCAGCTTGTCGCGGCTCTGGCGGTAAGCGATCAGTTCGGCGATAGAGACCTGCGCAAGCTTGTGCTTTTCGGCGAAGGCCGCGACGTCCGGTCCGCGCATCACGGTGCCATCGTCCTTCATCAGCTCGGACAGCACGCCGACCGGCGGCAGTCCGGCGAGACGGCAGAGATCGACGCAGGCCTCGGTATGGCCCGAGCGCATCAGCACCCCGCCCTCGCGCGCAACCAGCGGAAACACATGGCCGGGGCGGACGAAATCAGAAGCGCCGCTGTTATCGTTGGCAAGTGCCCGCACGGTGTTGGTGCGCTCCTCCGCCGAGATGCCGGTGGTGAGCCCATGACGCACGTCGACGGTGACGGTGAAAGCCGTGCCGAGCGGGGCGTCGTTTTCCGCCACCATCGGATCGAGATGCAGACGGCGCGCGTGTTCGATGCCGAGCGGCGCACAGACGATGCCCGACGTATGGCGGATAATGAACGCCATCTTCTCCGGCGTACACAGCGAGGCGGCGACGAAAAGATCGCCCTCGTTCTCGCGGTCGTCGTCGTCCATGACGACCACGAGTTCGCCTTTGGCAAAGGCCTTGATGGCCGCTTCAACGCTTGCATGACTATTTGGCACTGATTGTCCTCGAACGCTGCTTCAGGTACCGGGCTTGAACGGCCACGCCGTCCCTTCGCCCACCTGAGCGCGATGCATCATGTAATGATCGGCCAGCACACATGCCACCATGGCCTCGCCAATGGGCACGGCACGGATGCCGACGCAAGGATCGTGACGGCCTTTGGTCATGATATCGGTGTCGTTGCCGTAACGGTCAACGGTCTTGCGCGGCGTCAGGATCGACGAGGTCGGCTTGACCGCGAAGCGTGCGACAATCGCCTGCCCGGTCGAGATACCGCCGAGAATGCCGCCGGCATGGTTGGACAGGAATACCGGCTTGTCGGCGTTCCCTATCCGCATTTCGTCGGCATTATCTTCGCCGCTCATCGCAGCCGTAGCGAAACCGTCGCCGATCTCGACGCCCTTGACGGCGTTGATGCCCATCAGTGCGCCGGCCAGTTCGGCATCGAGTTTCTTGTACACCGGCGCGCCGAGACCCACAGGCACGCCTTCGGCGACGACCTCGATCACGGCTCCGATCGACGAGCCGGATTTGCGCACGCCGTCGAGATATTCCTCAAAGAATTTCGCCTGCTTGGCGTCGGGACAGAAGAACGGGTTCTTGTCGATCTCGTTCCAGTCCCAGCGCGCGGGATCGATCTTGTGCGGCCCCATCTGCACGAGCGCGGCGCGCACGTTCAGACCGGGCACGACCTTGCGCGCCACGGCGCCGGCGGCGACACGCGCCGCGGTCTCGCGCGCCGAGGCGCGCCCACCGCCGCGATAATCATGGATGCCGTACTTCGCGTCGTAGACGTAACCGGCGTGGCCGGGCCGGTACTTGGCCTTGATGTCGGAATAGTCCTTGGAGCGCTGGTCGACGTTCTCGATCAGCAGCATCAGGGGGGTGCCGGTGGTGACCTGGATGCCGTCCTCACCGGTGAACACGCCGGACATGATCTTGACCGCATCCGGCTCCTGCCGCTGCGTCGTGAAACGCGACTGGCCGGGGCGGCGCTTGTCGAGATGAAGCTGGATGTCGGCTTCGGTCAGCGGAATGCGCGGCGGGCAGCCATCGACCACGCAGCCGATCGCCGCCCCGTGGCTTTCGCCGAAGCTGGTGAACCGGAAAAGATGGCCGAAGGTATTGAACGACATGAGGGTTTAGGTACCCCGCAGCCTTGCGGGGGTCAAATTGGCCCTGAATTTATGCATACCGGGTCATTTTATCGCCCTGAAACACGTAAACGACGCCCTGGGCGATATCGAGCAGAGGCGCCGCTGCCGGCTTGGCAATGCCGAGATGGGCCATCAGCCCGCGCGCGGTGCCGCCATGGGCGGTCGCCACCGTGTCGCGCGTCAGACTGGCGTGCCACTGCGCCATGCGCGCCGAGACCATCTTGTAGCTCTCGCCGCCCGGCGGCACGAAGTGCCACTTGTCGTGCTCGCGCTGCGAAATGTGCACCGGATCGTGCTCATGCAGCTGCTTGATGGTGAAGCCTTCCCAGTCGCCGAAAGACAGTTCCGCGAGGCGCTCGTCGAGCGCATAGCCGCTCGCCGGCAGCCCGAGTTCGGTCCGCGCCAATTCCATTGTTTCGGTGGCGCGGCCGAGCGGGCTCGAGACGTAGTCGAGGTTGGCGGGATCGCGGCCGTCGCGCGCGAACAGATCGCGCAGGATCTCGCCGCAATGAATGGCCTGGCCGCGACCGCGCGCGTTGAGCGGAATATCGCGGCGGCCTTGCAGGCGGCCACCGACGTTCCAGTCAGTTTCGCCGTGACGAAGATAGTAGACCGTCGGCTTGGCGGTCATTTTAAATTGCGCATGATCTTGTCCGAAAAACGGTACCCACTTTTCGGGATCATGCGCTACTTCACCGTAAAGTCCGGCGCGTCGGGATGCTTGATGCCGACGACATGATAACCGGCATCGACGTGCTGGATTTCGCCGGTCACGCCGCTCGACAGATCGGACAGGAAGAACACGCCGGCCTTGCCGACATCTTCCAGCGTCACGTTGCGGCGCAGCGGCGTATTATATTCGTTCCACTTCAGGATATAGCGGAAGTCGCCGATGCCCGACGCGGCCAGCGTCTTGATCGGGCCGGCCGAGATTGCGTTGACGCGGATGTTCTTGACGCCCAGATCGGCCGCCATATAGCGCACCGAAGATTCCAGCGCGGCTTTCGCCAGACCCATGACGTTGTAATGCGGCATCCACTTCTCGGCGCCGTAATAGGTCAGCGTCAGCATCGAGCCGCCATTGGTCATCAGCTTTTCCGCGCGCTGCGCGATCGCCGTGAACGAGTAGCAGCTGATCAGCATCGTCTTGGTGAAGTTTTCTTCCGTCGTATCGACATAGCGGCCGTCGAGCTGGTCCTTGTCGGAAAAGGCGATGGCGTGCACGACGAAGTCGAGCGAACCCCAGGCCGCCTTCACGGCGGCAAAAACGGCGTCGAGCGAGGCCGGATCGGTAACGTCGCAATGGCCGACCACCAGCCCGTCCACCTCCTCCGCCAGCGGCTCGACGCGCTTCTTGAGCGCATCGCCCTGGTAGGTAAAAGCGAGGTCGGCACCGTGGTCGCGGCAGGCCCGCGCAATGCCCCAGGCGATCGAGCGGTTGTTGGCAACCCCCATGATCAGCCCGCGCTTGCCGCGCATCATTCCTGAGACTTCCGCCATCTAAATTCCCGTTCTTTGCCGGAAAACGCCGACCGCCTCGTATGGCATAGGGTCCTAAGCCCATCAAGCAAACCGGCCTGCCCGGCAATTCCTGGGGCTAACTCAATTCGTTTTTGGGAATATGTCTGAGATTATGGGGTTTTACCTCGCAGACGCAGGGGGACGAATATCCTAGATTTGGGGTATCCGAGCCCCAGAAGGTTCGACCAAGGGGGCCTGCTTGGCCACGTTTCAGAAGAACGTCGAAGCGACGATACCGGCTTTGCGCCGCTATGCCCGGGCGCTGACCCGGGATTCTGACATCGCCGACGACCTTGTTCAGGACACGTTGGTACGGGCCTTGCGTTCAGAACATCTATTCCACGGCGGCGAGGTGCGCAGTTGGCTCTACACGATCCTGACCAATCTCAACCGCAACCGTCTGCGATCGCTGTCGCGGCGTCCGCCGATGTCGTCGATTGAAGATAACGACGCGCCCGATATGGCAGGCCCCGAAGCCGGCGGACGCGATATCGAACGGGCGCTGGCGACGCTGGTCGAAGACCAGCGCAACGCATTGCTGCTCGTGGTGCTCGAAGGTCTCAGTTACCGCGAAGTCGCGGAAGTACAAGGCGTACCGATCGGAACCGTGATGTCGCGTTTGGCGCGTGCGCGTGTGCAGATCAAAACTTATCTCGACGGCGAGCGCCCGGCGCTGCGCCGCGTGAAATGAGAGAGAAGGAAGACCCATGATCGATCGCGATTCACCCGTGACCGAGGAAGAGCTTCACGCGTTCGTCGACGGCGAGTTGCCAACCGACCGGACGGAAGCCGTCAACGCCTGGCTGGGCCAACATGCCGATCAGGCTGCGCTGGTCGCCGCGTGGCGCACGCAGGCCGACAGCATCCGCGCCCGCTATGGCGCCGCAACCGACGAACCGGTGCCGCAGCGTTTGCAGATCGATCAGGTGTTGAAGCGTGACCGCGCCAGCGGACGGTCGTGGGCGGCGCTGGCTTCGGCCGCGGCGGTGGTGGCGTTCCTGATCGGCGGCTCCGCCGGCTGGATCGCGCGCGGCGCGGTGGCCGTTGTGCCGACCGACTTCGATACCTTCACCGCCGAAGCGCTCGGCGCCTACAAGCTCTACGTCGTCGAAGTGCGTCACCCCGTCGAAGTGCCGGGCAACGAACGTCCGCACATGACGCAATGGCTGTCGAAGCGGCTCGGTACGGAACTGCGCATTCCCGATCTACAATCGCTCGGCCTCAAACTGGTCGGCGGCCGTCTGCTGCCCGGGCCGACGGGTGCTGCGGCGTTCTATATGTACGAAGGACCGTCCGGCGAACGCTTCACGATCTACTGCGCCAAGGCGGATGCGCCGGGAAGCGCGCTGCGCTTCAAGGACGGCGACGGGTCGGCGGCGTTCTACTGGGTCGACGACAAGGTCGCCTATGTCGTGAGCGGCCCCGCCGACCGCGGCAAGCTCGAGGACGTCACCAAGACGGTCTATGAGCAGGTCGACAAGACCGGCGCGAAGAAGTCCTAGGACTCGAGATCTTTTCTCGGGTCGTAGGGCGCGTCGTCGCGGAGCTGCTTCATCAGCGCCTTGAGTTCGTCGCTCGGCTTGGCCGGCATGATGATGCGCGCGGTGGCGAGCAGATCGCCGGTGCTGTCTTTCGACTTGAGCCCCTTGCCCTTGAGCCGGAACGTGCGGCCGGAGTCGGTGCCCGCCGGGATTGCCAGTTCGACCGCGCCGCCTAGCGTCGGCACGCGAACTTTGCCGCCGAGCACCGCTTCGTAAACCGTGATCGGCAGATCGAGCCGCAGATCGGCGCCGTCGGGCGTGAACACCGGATGCTGCGCGATCGTCACGGTGATGATCGCATCGCCGGCGCGGCCGGCCATACCGGGGTAGCCCTGCCCCTTCAGCCGGATCTGCTGGCCGCTGGTGATGCCCGCGGGGATTTTGACTTCGATGTCCTTGCCGGTCGGCAGATGCACACGGGTCTTGGCGCCTTTCGCCGCATCCTCGAGCGAGATGCTGAGCGTCGCCTGAAGGTCCTGGCCGGAGCTGGTGCCGAATTCTTCCTGTTCGAATTGCGGGCGCGCGCGCGTGCCGCCACCGGCGGCGCCACCGAACATGCCGCGCAAGATATCCTCGAAGCCACCGGCCCCGCCGCCTGCCCGGCGCTGGAAGCCGTCGTGACCGAAGCTGAAGCCCTCGAAGCCGGGGCCGCCGGCGTTGAAACCGCCCGCACCGCCGCGGGACTGCGCACCTTCGTAGCCCTGAAAGCGCGGCTTGCCCTCGCCGTCGATCTCGCCGCGGTCGAACGCCTTGCGTTTGTCGCTGTCGCCGACGATTTCGTAAGCCGCATTCAGCTCGGCAAAGCGCGAGGCGGCCTTCGGGTCGGTCTTGTTGGCGTCGGGGTGCAGCTTCTTGGCGAACTTGCGATAGGCGCTCTTGATCTCCGCCTCGCTCGCACCCTTAGAAACCCCCAAAATGTCGTAGGGGTCGCGCATCCTGTCGAACTCCCGTGAAAATGCTGCCGGCGGAGGCCGGCGACTCGAGCCTTAATGTGGGGTTCCAGCGGCCGGGATGCAATGTTTCCAGCCCGATCCGGGATCGAACGGAGGCTTTAAGACCGCTTCCAGGGCTTGAGGGAGCGGACTTCCCAGGCGCCCTTCAGGCTCTTCTGCTTGCAAGCTTCGCCCTGCAGCCAGGACTGCGAACTGCCGTTGACGTAGCTCGCCAGGAAGTCGCGGCAAGTCTGGCCGGACTGGACGTAGGCCGACGTGATCGGCGTCACCGTGCCGCGCGCCCCGGTGCGCGGATTTTCCCACGGCTCGCTGGCGTCGTTGCCGGTGCGGTTCAGCACCTGGTGGACCGCCGCCTTGGTGAAGACGAGATCGGCTTCGGGTGGCAAATCGTTGACCTGCTTATCGCTGGACGTTTTGGCCTCGGGCCGAGGCGTGATCGAGCCGGTGTGGTCGGATTTTTCGGCGGAGGCGTAGATCGAGTCGAGCTGGCCGACACTGCAGCCGCCGGTGCCCAGCGCCAGCGTGACCGCTCCGGCCGCAGCCCAGCCGCGCCATAGGCGCGACGCCCCGCATCCACTATATAGAACCCGAACCAAACGACGGGTCTGAAGGCCGACCAAACGAGCACCCCAAAATGTCCGATACGGCATCAATAGAAGAGCCAAATTGGTTAACGAGTGGTGATTTCACCGCCGCGGAAGAACCGTTTCGGCTATTTGCCGCATGGTTGAAGGACGCGACCGCTTCGGAACCGCGCGATCCGACCGCCATGACCCTGGCGACGGTCGACGCCGATGGCATGCCGAACGCCCGCATGGTGCTGCTGAAGGGCGCCGATGAGCACGGTTTCGTTTTCTACACCAACAAAGACAGTCAAAAGGGCCAGGAATTGGCCGCCCACGCCAAGGCGGCGCTGGTGTTCCATTGGAAGTCGCTGAACCGTCAGGTGCGGCTGCGCGGTACCGTCCAGCACGTGACCGACGCCGAGGCCGACGACTATTTCGCCACCCGCCCGAAGCAGGCCCAGATCGGCGCCTGGGCGTCCAAGCAGTCGCGGCCGCTGGAAAGCCGGATGGCCTTCGAAAAGGCTATCGCTGTCACCGCCGCCAAATATGCGCTCGGCACCGTGCCGCGGCCGCCGCAATGGTCGGGCTTTCGCATTGTGCCGACCACGTTCGAGTTCTGGCACGACCGGCCCTTCCGACTGCACGACCGCATCGTCTTTACGCGCGACACGCCAACCGCACCGTGGAGCAAGACGCGGCTCTATCCGTAGTTTTTCAGAAAGCTAAAGAACGCAATGCCGAACTCGCAGACCAACCAGCCGCCCCGCACGCTGCTGCTCACCGGCGCCAGCCGTGGCATCGGGCACGCGACCGTGAAACGTTTCTCGGCCGCGGGCTGGCGTGTCATCACCTGCTCGCGTCATCCCTTTCCGGAAAATTGCCCGTGGGGCGCAGGTCCCGAAGATCACATCCAGGTCGATCTGTCCAACGAAGCCAACACCATGGAGGCGATCGCCGAAATCAAGCGCCGGCTGACCGGCGGCGAACTTCATGCGCTGGTCAACAACGCCGCGATTTCGCCGAAGGCCGACGGCGGCAAGCGGCTCGGTTCGCTCGATACAGCGACCGAAGTCTGGCACCAGGTGTTCCAAGTCAATTTCTTTGCGCCGATCATGCTGGCGCGCGGCCTCGTCGACGAATTGAAAGCGGCCAAGGGCTCGGTGGTGAACGTCA
The DNA here is from genome assembly GCA_903885555.1 of uncultured Hyphomicrobiales bacterium. GTDB lineage: Bacteria > Pseudomonadota > Alphaproteobacteria > Rhizobiales > Xanthobacteraceae > Pseudolabrys. The sequence continues at coordinate 82,993 of CAISIV010000078.1, read as the reverse complement.
CGTCGATCGCCGGCTCGCATGTGCCTCCGTTCGCGGGGGCTGCTTACGCGACGTCGAAAGCAGCGCTCGCGTCACTGACAAGAGAGATGGCGTCCGACTTCGGCCGGCTCGGCATTCGCGTCAACGCCATCGCGCCGGGCGAAATCGACACCTCGATCCTGTCGCCGGGCACCGAGAAGATCGTCGAGCAGATTCCGATGCAGCGTCTCGGCACGCCCGACGAAGTCGCGAAAATCATCTACGTGCTGTGCACCGAGATGAGCAGTTACGTGAACGGCGCCGAGATCCACATCAACGGCGGCCAGCACGTTTAGCCTTTCGGCGCTTCGCGTAGCCCTACAGCCACTTCTTCCATTTGAAGAAGGCCAGCGGCAGCACGGCGACCACCACCATCAGGAACAGCGCCCACGGATAACCCCAGGCCCAGTCCAGTTCGATCATGCCGGAATGGAAATTCATGCCGTAGATCGACGCCACCAAAGTCGGCGGCATGAACACCACCGCCATGATCGAGAATATTTTGATGATGGCGTTCTGCTGAATGTTGACGACGCCGAGCATGGCGTCGAGCAGGAAGGTGATCTTGTTCGAGAGATAAGTGGCGTGATCCGACAGCGACGTCACGTCGCGCTGCATCGAGGCGAGCTGCAGCCTGGCATCCTTCGGCCACTTCATGCCTTCGGCCTCGTTGGCGAGGAACGACAGCAGGCGGCCGACCGAGACCTGGCTCTCACGCACCTTGGAGGTGAGATCGCCCTTGCGGCCGAGCGCCTTGAGCACGTCGTTGTAGGACGGCGGCCCGGCGTCATCCGGCTCAAAGATGGTGTGCGAGACCTGGTCAACTTCGGCAGCGATGCGTTCGAGAATGTCGGCGGAACGGTCGATGATCGCGTCGAGCAGATCCATCAGCACCGTTTCGCCGGACACCTTGGGCGAGCAGTTGCGCGCCAGCTTGTGCTCGACGAGGGCGAACGGCCGCGGATCTTCGTAGCGGACGGTGCAGAGCCGGTGGCTCGACAGAATGAAAGTGACCGGCGTGGTCATCGGCGTCGGCGTGTCGGACGCGCACATCAGCGTCGCCGTCATGTAGCGCGCGCCGTTCTCGACATAGAGCCGGCTGGAGACTTCGATCTCCTGCATTTCTTCGCGCGTCGGCACCGCGATGCCGAGGAACTGCTCGACCAGCTTGTCTTCCTGAACGCTCGGCGTGACCAGATCGATCCATACCGCAGCGGGCGGCGGGGCTTCGCCGGGCTCAGCCGCTGTGCGCTCGAGTGAATTGCCGTGCGGAACGTAGACCGAAATCATGCAGCCATACTTTTTTCGGGCGCATGAGATTTATCCGAAAGACCGGTATCCGCTTCAGGATCATGCGCCAGCCCGACGCCTTCCAATGACCCCATCACGCGGCATCGCGCAAGAAATAAATCGCGCACGGCATATACGGCACATAAAATGACAAACGCCGCGGCCTGGCGGGCAGCGGCGTGCATCGTCATGTCAACTATGAAGCCGGGAGAGCCAGCCCGCGCTTGACGCGCGGCCGGCACGATCAAATCCGCTTAGTCGCGATCGTAGGGAATACGATATTCGGAAACGCCTTCCTGCTTGCCCGTGTGGGCGCAGGCCGCGGCGACTGCCGAGATGCCGATCTTGCCGTAGCGGTTGTCGAGCTTGTTGGTCTGCGGGCGCGTGGAGTCTTGCTTGGAGTCTTTTTGCTCAGGCGCCTGGGTCGCTTGCATTGTCACGTCTATTTCTCCGATCCGTTCCTTGGGTTGCCTCAACGCTGAATCTGGCCGTCAACTTGGGCAGAATTGCGCGGGCATTCGTGTCCTATCGTGGCGATTCGTGAAAGCCGATTGGGTCGTGCTTAATTTCACTAATATACCGCGCAGTATGGTTGACCATCTCTTAACGCCTTGGCGGTAAAGTTGATTTTAGACGCGGTATCAGGGCCTTTAAGGAACTGGAGCACGTCTAAAGTGGTGCGACAAAATGGCCACACGTTCACAGGAAGCAACTGCGGAACAGGCAGAAAACGTAGCTATCTGTAGGCTGTTTCGGTTAATTGCGGTCTGAATAGTTCTGCGACCGGGCGCTGATTCGAGCGACCTGAAAAAACCGAGGAAAAACAATGGCTGTCAGGGGTTTAGGGCTGGTTCTGGTAGGCGTCGCTTTGGCGCTGGGCGGCTGTATGCAGTCCACCATGGAGCCGTCTTCGGAGGCTAACTTCACGCCGCGCGACAAGAAGTTGCTGGCGGCCGCGCCGTACGAAAAGGTCGAAGTTGCCGAGCCGTACAAGCGCCACATCGTCCAATATCACCGCAAGGAATTGCCCGGCACGATCGTGGTCGATTCCGACGCGCGCTACCTCTATTACGTGATGCCTGAAGGCAAGGCGATCCGCTACGGCGTGACCGTTGGCGACGAAGCGCTGGCCTGGTCGGGCGTGGCGAAAGTCGGCCGTCTCACCGAGTGGCCGACCTGGACGCCGACCGCCGAAATCAAGAAGCGCATGGACGTTCCCGACTTCGTCGGCTCCGGCCCGCAGAACCCGATGGGTGCGCGCGCGCTCTATCTGTTCGACGGCAACAAGGACACGATGTACCGCATTCACGGCACCAACCAGCCGGAATACATCGGTCAGGCGATTTCCTCGGGCTGCATCCGTTTGACCAATGAGGACGTCATCGACCTCTACAAGCGGGTCAAGACCGGTACCGTGGTCGTCGTGCTGGCGCCCAAGCAGGGCGACTCGCCGTTCAGCCCGCGCATGGCGGGCGCCGGTGGCGAGAGCCTGTTCCGCTAAGCGGACTTCAACATCGATTTGAAAGCGGCGCCCACCAGGGCGCCGCTTTTGTTTGTGGGTCAGGCCCCGAGCGTGACCCGCACGATTTCCGGCGTCACGCCGATGCGCACCGGCACCTTGCTGGTGCCGAGGCCGCCGGACACGATCATGTGGCGGCCCTGCTCGACGATATGGCCGTAGGCGAAACGCGCGCCGTAGGCCGACGGCGCCCAGACCGGCGGAATGTAGGGCAGCTTGATCTGGCCGCCATGGGTGTGGCCGGCCAAAGTCAGCGCGACGCGCGCCGGCACTTCCGTAAAAATATCGGGCTCGTGCACCATCAGGATCACCGGATCGTCGGTCTTGATCTTGGCCATCGTGCCGGGCAGATCGTCCTCGCCGCGGAAGTTGCCGTGGCCGACGTAATGCGCGAGCTGATCGTCGATGCCGGCCAGCCAGAACCGCGAACCGCGTTCGCCCAGCAGTACGGCATCATTCCTCAGTTCGGGAATTTTGAACTGGCGTAGCGCGGCACGCACGCCGTCGGCGTCGTGCCACCAGTCGTGATTCCCGAGGATAGCGTAGGTGCCGTAGCGCGGCTTGAGGCGCGCGAGTTCCGAAGCCCAGGCGGTATGCGGTACGTGCTCGGTGATGAAACGATGCGTGGCGAAATAGTCGCCGAGGATCACGACGAGATCGGACTTCAGGCCGATCGCGGTATCGACGACTTCGCGCACCCGCGCGATGCCCATGTTCGGGCCGCCGGCATGGATGTCGGCGATGACGGTGATGGTCAGCTTCTGGCGCGCCGGCCAGTTCGCCGGCACCGGCGCATAATCCGTCACGGCCAGACCCATGGCGGCATCGGCGGCGCCGTAAGCGGCGGTGCTTGCGCCGGCCAGGCCGGCCACGCCGGTCAGCACCAGGCCGCGCGTCAGCAGGCTGCGCCGCGTGATTTTGCGGGGCGCGCGATTCTGCCGAGTATTTGGCACCAGAACCCTGGGATTAACGATGGTCATGATCGTCTAGCTAGCCAGCTAACTATGAACGGAAGATGGACGGCACCTTACAGTTTTCGCTTGGCCGCGCCCTGTCCGCCGACTTTCGCGGTTAACGGCGACGGCACCGGCTTGTCGGCCAATTCGGCGGCAACGATCGCCTCTTCTTCCTTCGGCGGCGGAGGCGGCGGCGGCTCGCGCACGTCCCACTGGCAGATGCGATAGTTGTTGTTGCGCTCGGCCATATCGAGATGGATGTGCTCCTCGTGATAGCCGTCGGAGCCCGGACCCAGCACCGTCATGAAGCGGCTGCAGACGCTTTCGCGCAAGCCTGTGCGCAAATCCTTCGAGGCATGCAGGTCGGTCGGGAAGATCAGTCTGTTGTCGTGCAGCGTGAACGAGCGAATATCGACGGCATTGCCCCGGCCGTGCTCGCTCATGCGCGCGCCGATGACGCGGTTACGGCCGCGGCAATTGAAATCGTCATAGGTATCGACCTGTCGCAGCGGCGCGCCGGCCTTGGCGATGCGCGGCGCTGCTTCGTCCTTGATCCAGAGCGTCAACTGCTCGGCCATCGTGCAGCGGATGATCGGCGCAGGCTTGACCGCGATCTGCACCGTGGCGGACATGCGCACGGCGGTCAGTTCCACCATATCGCCGCCGCCGCAGGTGCCGGGCCCGATCAGCCGCGGCATCGGCGTCAGCACCGCGATCTTTTCCAGCCGCAGGCGGCAGTCGGACGGCGCGCTGGTGACGTCCTCGGATTTGAACTCGATGCCGGCCGCCTCGCGGAAGCTATGGGGTTCGGGCCAGGCCGGCTTGGCGATGACCGGGCGCGGGCGCGGCAGCGGTACCGGCTGCGGGATCGCCGCCACCGCGGAATCGGTTTCGTCGGCGGCCGCATTGCAGCAAAATACCGCCAGTAACAAAACTGCGAAACCCAGCCTCATTCCAAGACTCTTATCGACGATATCGACCATGACGGCGCTGTATAGGCGGGACCCGGCGTGAAGCCAAATCCGCCCCTGTTGCGTACCTCAGCCACGAAACCGTTGCGCCGATTGGGCCGGCCGCTAACCTGACGGCGGCCAGCGAGGGGCTGGCCCAAAAGGCGCGCAAAGCGCCAACGCGAAAGCGCGAAATAATCGCGCCGTAAAGACTGGGAGAGGGACAATGCTCGGACTCATGCAGGACTGGCCGCTGCTGCTTCACCGCATCATCGACCACGCCGCGAAATTTCATGGCGAACGCAAGGTCATCACGCGATCGATCGAGGGGCCGATCGTTGAGAGCAATTACGCGCAGATCCGCGGCCGCGCGCTCAAGGTGGCGCAGCGGCTCGAGCAGGACGGCATCAAGCTCGGCGACCGCGTCGCCACGCTGGCCTGGAACACCTGGCGCCACATGGAAGCCTGGTACGGCATCACCGGGATCGGCGCGATCTACCACACCGTCAATCCGCGGCTGTTTCCCGACCAGATTATCTGGATCGTCAATCACGCCGCCGACCGCGTGATGATGGTCGATCTCACCTTCGTGCCGCTCTTGGAAAAGATCGCCGACAAGTTGCCGACCATCGAGCGCTACATCGTGCTGACCGATGCCGCGCATATGCCGCAGACGACGCTGAAAAACGCGGTGGCCTACGAAGACTGGATCGCGCAAGCCGACGGCGACTTTACCTGGAAATCGTTCGACGAGAACACCGCGGCCGGCATGTGCTACACCTCCGGCACCACCGGCAATCCCAAGGGCGTGCTGTATTCGCACCGCTCCAACACGCTGCACTCGATGATGGCAGCGACGCCCGACGCCATGGCGTGCTCCTCGCGCGACGTGATCCTGCCCGTGGTACCGATGTTCCACGCCAATTGCTGGGGCCTCGCGCTCACCGCGCCGATGTGCGGCGCCACCGTGGTGATGCCGGGCTGCAAGATGGACGGCGCGTCGATCTACGAACTGCTCGACACCTACAAAGTATCCTTCACCGCCGCGGTGCCGACGGTGTGGCTGATGCTGTTGCAGGATCTGGAAAAGACCGGCGCCAAGTTGCCACACTTGAAGCGCGTGGTGATCGGCGGCTCGGCCTGCCCGCGCGCCATGACCAAGACGTTCCAGGACGTCTACGGCGTCGAGGTGATCCACGCCTGGGGCATGACCGAGATGTCGCCGCTGGGTTCGCTCTGCACCGTGAAGCCGGACTACGCGGACCTAGGCGGCGACGCCCTGCTCGACCTCCAGATGAAGCAGGGGCATCCGCCGTTCGGCGTCGACATGCGAATCGCCGACGATGCCGGCCGCGACGTGCCGTGGGACGGCAAGGCCTTTGGCCGCCTCAAGGTGCGCGGGCCGGCGGTGGCCAAAAGCTATTACAAAGGCGAAGGCGCCGAAGCCTTCGAGGCCGACGGCTGGTTCGACACCGGCGACGTCGCCACCATGGACCCGCACGGCTACATGCAGATCACCGACCGCGCCAAGGACGTCATCAAGTCCGGCGGCGAATGGATTTCCACCATCGATCTGGAGAACCTCGCGGTCGGCCATCCGAAAGTGGCGGAAGCCGCCGCCATCGGCGTCACGCATCCGAAATGGGACGAACGGCCGCTGCTGGTGATCGTCTTGAAGAAAGGCGAGAGCGCGACGCGCGACGACATTCTCGGCTTCATGCAGGGCAAGGTCGCGAAATGGTGGATGCCGGACGACGTCGTGTTCGTCGACGAAATTCCCCATACGGCGACGGGGAAGATTCAGAAGATGGCGTTGCGCAAGCAGTTCGAGAGTTATCGGCTGCCGGGAGTTGAGGCGGCGGAGTGAGGGTCTTCCGGTTCACGCCAATAGCGCGCCCCGAATGACAGCGAACTTTACGTCCCCTGGTCCTGCGTGCTGGCGACCTGCGACGGTGCCGGCTCGTCGGCGCTGCGCACGACGATGATCTGGGTGAACTTGCCGTCCTCGTACGCCTGCAGGAATTTGTCGTAGTCACGCACCGAGATGCAGCCATTCGACGCGCCGGCATCGCCCAGCAAGAACGAATGCGCCAGAATGCCGTCGCGGCCATACATGTTGCCGCCGCCGACCGGCTTCATGCGCAGCGCGCGCACACCATGAAACGGCTTCTCGCGGAAGCTGACGGCATAGACGTTGGGTGGCGTCACGCCGACATCCTTGCGGTGCATCGACTCGAGATCGTCCATGTATTGGCCGTAACCCGAATGCGCCTCCAGCTTGACGCCATCCGGCAGATAGACCGCGCGCCTGGCGATGTCGTACAGCACCGTGTTCGGATTGGCGGCGAGCACAGCCTTGGCGGCGCGATCGGGGTCTCCGAACAGTTTGTCGAAAATGCCCGGCTCGCTCGGTTTGGTCTGCGGCGGCAGCGACGCGAGCTGCGGTTCGCTTACCACCGGCGTGGTGCGGACAACGGCAGGACGCCCAAAATCTTGGCGCGCGATGTCTTGTGGCGCGATGATTTCAGGTCGCGGCAGTGGCAAAGGAATCGCAGCCTCGATGTTCGGCATGCGCACATGGGCGGCGGACGGGAAGCGAGTCGCCAGCAAAGTCGAAATGCCGCCGTGCGGGTTCCAGGCAATGTCCCGCGCCCCGCGCAGGTCTATTCCGCCAAGACCAACGCGTTGCATCCACTCCTCGCGCCAATTTTGCGCGGCATCTACATCGGTCGGGGCCTGCAGTTCCGGAGCAATCGACGAGCGCAATTCAGGCGCCAGGACGGAACGGCCATGGGGCAGCGGCAGGTATATCGCCGCGGCGGCAACCGCACTGACGCCGGCAACGCCCAGGCCAACCCATGCGACGGCAAATGACAGCCGCGCAATGGAAGCGGCCCGCGCGGAAACCACGCGCGCAGGGCGTCCTGCTTTTCCTGCCATCCTCACCTGTGGCATCTGCACCATGGCGGCCATTATAGCCCGAAGGGCGGCCCGTTGGAAATTCGGAACTTCGGGGTAATATATTGCGGTAAACGGTGCCGAAATTGTGGTCCCGCCGGGCCTATGCACCGCAGGGTAGCAACTCAAAGAAACCGCCAATGATGGTCATTGTCTTTCGCGCCCGCCGCACGCCTGAAGGCCTCGGCGACGAGTATCAATACTGGTTCAAGCGCATGAGCGAGATCGCGGTCACCATGCCGGGCTACATTTCGCACAAGGGCTACCTCGCCGAGGATGGCGAGCGGCTGTCGCTGTTCGAATGGGAATCGGCCGAGACCTTGAAGGCCTGGGCCACTCATCCGGAACACGTCCCCACCAAGAAACTGGGTCGGGAGAAGTTCTATTCGGCCTATCACCTGCAAGTCTGCGAGGTGATCCGGGAATCGAAATTCGAGGCCGAGACGAAATAAGGCCTCGATTTCTCCCGAAAGCGAAAATCAGAATTCAAGAATTATAAGACAGAGATGCTGGCGGCGGCATGATTTCTTCCGCCAGCTTTTCCAGATCGATGGAGATGCCCTGCCCGCGCCGCTCGCTCAGAAGCGCTTCGAGTTTTTCGGTCGCCGCCCGCAGCGCGCAGGTGCTCATATCGAGATGGTCGCGCACGGCCTTGCGCCGCTCCGGATCGTCCGATGTCTGACGCGACGCCAGCGCCACCCAGTCGGCGGAAATCGCCGCACGCAGCGACGCGATTTCCCATTTCAATGCCTCTTCGTCGCCGCTCACGTGAATTACCGCGCCGCTTCCGTGGCCGGAAGGCGATCAGTCGCGGTTCGGACGTTTGGGGGCAAATTCGGCATTGGGAAATCTCTTTTCTTGTCTCGTTTGTTCCCACGGCCGCTTCATAGCAGGCGGTAGTTGGATAGCGACCGATAACTTTCTGACGGCAAATTGGTTCAACAGAAAAATTAGTTACGCTGGAAAACCGGGCTACCCGGCTTGCAAACAAAAAGGCCCGGCTAGCGCCAGGCCTTTCGTTGCAGCCGTCGAAAATTACTTGCTGTAGTTGAACTGCGGCAGCGCCCTACTTGATCGCCGCCAGCAGCGTGTCGAGCGTTTCACGGAAGCCCCACTCCGGCGCGCAGACTTTCTTGCGGCTTGCCTCGGCTTCCTTCTCGACGACCGCGACGATCTCCTTGACCTCCGCGGCGGTCGCGTCGGCCTTGCCGCGGAAGTAGTACTGCACGCGGTCGAGATCGAGGCTTTCCTTGTCGGAGATCTTGATCTTGCACTCGTCGGCGACCGCTTCAATCATGTGCGCGGCGATCAGCATGTTCTTGGCGGCTTCTTTCGGGTCCTTCACAGCCGGCTTCACGGCGGCCGCCTGGCGCGCCGGAAGGGCTTTCAGCGCCACGCCGCTGCCTTCAGCTTCCTTTTCGGCGCCTTTCGACATCGCGGCAGCCATCGCCGGAAATTCGTTGGCGCCGGCGGCACAGGGCGAATCCTTGCGCTTCTTGAAACTGTCGACGAGGCTCGCCATTGCCTGATCGATCTCGGCGTCGCTCAGTTTGGACGTCTTCTGCAGCGCGTTGATGTTGGCGACGATGGCTTCGGTGGTCGGTTTGTCCAGGTCGAAGTTGCACAGCTTGCCGATGGCGAGGATCGCCAGATAGCCGCCGATACCGCCCTGGGCCTTGTCGGCCGCGCTTTGCGCAGAGGCCGGCGACGCAGCAAACAAAAACGCGCCAATCACGGCCGGCGCGAACGATCTTACAAGCATAGAGAAGCTCCCATTGAGAAAACACGTCATCGATGATGTGACAATCGACGACGCGACAAATGCAAATACGGGGCCGCAACTAGCATGGAGGCCGCAAGACAACGCATATAAAGAATATAAACAAAGGTCGAACGGTGACGTCTTAGCCCTTGGTATGATTTGAAAGATCGGTCCGCTCTGCGCGGAAAAATGGCGCTATCCTAAATCGCTACGCGGCGCGGACGGTCTTGATGAAATTGTCCAGCTCGACCTGCAGGTTGCGGCTCTCGCTGGAGAGCACCTGCGCGGCGCGCAGCACCTTGGCTGCTTCCGAGCCCGTCTCCGACGCGTCGCGATTGACCGCCGTAATATTCTTGGCGACATCGGCGGCGCGCTGCGCTGCCTGGGCGATGTTGTGGGAAATTTCCTGGGTGACGTTGCTTTGCGTGCTCACGGCCGAGGTGATCGAAGCCGAAATCTGCGCGATTTCCCCGATCGTGCCGCTGATGCGATTGATGGCGGCAACCGACTCCTGCGTCGTGTCCTGAATGCCGGCGATCTGGGCCTTGATCGCTTCGGTCGCCTTGGCGGTTTCAGTCGCGAGGTTCTTCACTTCGCCGGCCACCACAGCAAAGCCGCGGCCGGCGTCGCCAGCCCGCGCCGCTTCGATGGTGGCGTTGAGCGCCAATAGATTGGTCTGGCGCGCGATGGCGCTGATCATCGCCACCACTTCGCCGATCTGGTTGGCGGATTTTGACAGCCGGTCGATACGGGTGTCGGTTTCTTCCGCCTGGCGTACGGCATCGGCGGCGATTTCAGTAGAGCGCCTGGCCTGACGGCTGATCTCCTCGATGGAGAAGCCGAACTCGGACGTGGCCTGTGCGATCGACTGGACATTGGACGACGCTTCATCCGACACGACCGTCGCTTCGGCGGACAGGTCCTGCGTCGCCCCGGCGTTTCGCGTCAAAGTCAGTGCCGCGGTTTCGAGCTCGATCGCAGCAGACGACACCGTGCTCACGATATTGCCGACGGCCTTTTCGAACTTGTCGGCGATCTCGCGGACCAAGGTTTCGCGCTCCAGCGCGAGGTGATCGGCAGCCTCCTTTTGCTCGGCTTCGACGGCTTCGAGCCGCATCAGATTGTCCTGAAGCGTGTTCGCCGCCCGCGCGACGTCGCCGATCTCGTCGCCGCGCGCCGTATAGGGAATGCTAATCCCTCGTTTGCCGCCGGCCAGCCGCAACAGCATGCCGGTAATCTGGCGAATCGGCCGGCCGATCGAGAGCACGCCGAAAGCCGCTCCCCCCATCAAAATGGAAATGACGAACAGGCCGAAGCCCATATTGATCCGGACGTTTTGGCTGATACTGGCGGTCGCCGCCGCCGTGCGTTGCGAGGTGCGGGCCTGCGCGGCCGAAATCGCCTTTTCGATGAGTTCGTCGATTGTCTTGCCGGTCTTCTCGTTCGCAGCCAGCGGCACGGTGATTTCCGCGTAATCTTTTTTCAGCCGCGTCATCTCCGCCGCCGTCTGCGCGTAGAGATTGGCCATCTCGTGGAGGTCGATCAGACGGCCGCAGTCCGGTGCTCCAATGCATTGCAACAGCGCGCCGTTGAGCAGGACGTCGGCGCGGCTCATGTTCTGCGTAAGTTCGGCGAGCGCCGCTTCCGCTTCGCGCTCCGAAATCGCCAGGCGGATTTCGCGGGTCCCGATCTGCATGCGCTGCAAGGCAATACTGGCGCGCAGAAGATCTCCGATCGCACCCCGTTCGATGCGCTCCATGTCGGCCTGTTGCGACACCAGCGTATTGTTGTTGTGCTGATTGGCGATCATGCCTGCGACCAGCACAACGCCCACACCGACCGTGAGGGCCAGCTTGCTGCCGATGCGGAACGTTATCCCGCCGAACCTAGGAAATCGGATGCGAAGCATATGCGGCGCCGCGTGGCGAAACCTCAAAGGCAGCGTTACGACCCAGTCGCCAGGCATTGGCGGTCGCTAGACACCGCAGGCCCCGCCACAGTACAGAGAAGGCCGTTTAGAGATGGTTAACCAAGATAGTTCCATTCGCCGCCCAGGAGGCATCATGCGACCTTTCCCCCGTGCAACCGCCGTTGCGGCTTTTGCATTTATGGCCCTACTCAGCGGCGTTATTGTCACCAGTTCATCCACCCCAGCAGCGGCGCAGGCCAAGAAAACCATGACCACAGCTTCAGGACTCCAGATCACCGATACCGTCGTCGGCACCGGCGAAAGCCCCAAGACCGGCCAGACCTGCGTCATGCACTACACCGGCTGGCTCTACGTGAACGGCATCAAGGGCAAGAAATTCGATAGCTCGGTCGACCGCGGCGAACCGTTCGAGTTTCCGATCGGCCGCGGCCGGGTCATCAAGGGCTGGGATGAAGGCGTCGCCACCATGAAGGTCGGCGGCAAGCGCACCCTCATCATTCCGCCCGCGCTCGGCTATGGCGCCAGCGGCGCCGGCGGCGTCATTCCGCCGAACGCCGTACTGATGTTCGACGTCGAATTGCTGGGCGTAAAGTAAGCGGCGCTCAGACCTTGCCGTGCACCAGGCCGTGGATGAAGCCGAGTTTGGCGGCTACGGCCGGTGCAATGACGAACGGATAAAGATCGGCAAGGCCCATCGCGCGGTTCACGTTGTTCATGGCGAACACGTAAGGCAGCCATTCCTCGACGATCGGCTCGATCGCATCGGCGCGATAGGCGTTGAAGTCGATCCTGGCCGAGTACTCGCCGGTCTTGTCGATCTTCGGACGCACCGTCATGCCTGACGCGGCAACCATCTCCAATGTATCGACGATGTGAAGGTAATGCGCCCAGGTTTCGGCGAAATCCTCCCACGGATGCGTGGTGGCGTAGGCCGAGACGAAATTGTCCTGCCAGTTGGCCGGCGCACCTTGCTGATAGTGCCGCTGCAGCGCCTCTTCGTAATTCTGGCTGTCGTCGCCGAACACCGCTCGGCACGCGTCGAGCCTGTTGCCGTTACGCACCAACACGTCCCAATAATAATGACCGACCTCGTGGCGAAAATGTCCGAGCAGCGTCCGGTACGGCTCGCCCATCGCCAGCCGCCGCTTCTCGCGCTCGGCGTCATTGGCCTCCACCAGCGAGATGACGATTTTTCCCTCGTCGTGGCCGGTGAGAACCTTTGGCCCGAACTGCAGCGGATCGGCCAGGAATTCGAACGACAGGCCGTGCGCCGGATCTTCGACAGTCGTCTTGAGCGGCAGCTTCCATTGCAGCAGCGAATAGAACAGCCGGTGCTTGGCCATTTCCATCAGCTTCCAGGCAGCGTGTTGCGCCGGATCGCTTAAGTTCGGAATGATGCGGTTATGACGGCAGGCCAGACAATAAGCATCGCTGGTGCCGGGCGGCACCAGCCAGTTGCAGACATCGTACTGGGCGTTTTCGCAAAGAAAGCGCGGCTGATCGATATCGGCCAGCGGGACCCAGCGCACATCGTCCGCCATCGGCTCGATCGCCGTCATGGCGGTGCGCTCGGGCATGTAGGCCACCCGGTGTCCGCACTTGTTGCACGTCGTATTTTCGAAATAGAGAACGTTGCCGCACGATTGGCATTCAAACAGTTTCATGGGTGCCCTGAAATATTGTGCCGCAACATAGTGCGCTGCGAAGCACTCCTAACGCAAGGAAACCGGGCCGGTTCCCCTTCCGCCGCATGATTTTCGTCCGTAGCGGCAGCCTTCGCCGTCCGCTACTATTGCGCGCATCGACGGCACACCAAACAATAAAAATGGGTGCCGGCGCCTTGGGAGGGGACCATCATGACCGCGATCCGTGGCGCGTTTGCGCTCGCTTTGACGTGCTTTTCCGCCACCACCGCCTTGGCTGAGGATTTTCCCGGCTCACGGCAAATCATGATGATGATGCCCTATGCCGCTGGCGGGCCCGGCGATGTCATCACCCGCATCGCCGCGGCTGGCATGAGCAAAGTGCTCGGCGGACAAATTGTCGTCGAGAATATCGGTGGCGCCGGCGGCACCATCGGCACGGCGAAGGTCGCGGCCTCGGCTCCCGATGGGCATTCGCTGCTCGTCATGCATTTCGGCCACGCCGCCAATACCGCGCTCTATCCGAACCTGCGCTACGACGCGATCAAGGACTTCGAGCCGATCGGCATCATCGCCGAGTCGCCGATGGCTTTCGTCGCCAAGAAGGATTTTCCCGCGAACAACCTGAAAGAGTTCGTCGCACATGTGAAAGCGAACAAGGACAAGCTCAGCTACGGCTTTGCCGGCATCGGTTCGGCCTCGCATCTGTGCGGCCTGCTGTTCTTCGATGCCATCGGCACCAATGTCACCAGCGTGCCGTACAAAGGCACAGGCCCGGCGCTCGCCGACCTGATCGGCGGACAGTTCGATTTCATGTGCGATCAGACGCTCAACGTCGGACAGGCGGTGAAGGCTGGCAGCCTCAAGGCCTATGCGGTGACGACCAAACAGCGGCTCGAGGCTTTTCCCGAATTGCCGACCGCGTCGGAAGCCGGCCTGCCCGGCTTCGAGATCACCGTCTGGTTCGCGATGTACGCGCCCAAAGGCACGCCGAAGCCGATCGTCGACAAACTGTCGAAGGCCTTGCAGCAGGCTTTGCTCGATCCCGACGTGAAAAACCGTTTCGCCGGTTCAGGCGCGCAGACCGTATCTCAGGAACGCGCGACGCCGGCGGCCTTGCAGGCCTTCCTGAAATCGGAAATCGACAAATGGGTTCCGATCATCAAGAAGGCTGGCGTGACGGCGCAGTAGCTACTTGAAATCCATCCGCATCGTGAGCTGATCGGTCAGGCCGCGGATCATGACGTTGAAGGCGACGACGATACGGTCTTCGTCTTCGTTGGCGGTGCCGTGCTCGACCGCGTGCGGCAGGTAGCTCGGCCACATCAGCATGCGGCCCTTCTCGGCCGGGAAGATGAAGACGTCGGAATTGATTTCGTTCTTGGCGGTAAACGTCGGTTCGATCATGCGCGACAACTGCCGCGGCGAGGCAAACATCGTCGGCCCGCAGTTGACCGGTGTCTTGATGTAAATGATGCCGCTTAGCAGGCAATTCGGATGAATGTGCATGTGGTGGCGATGATTGGGGTGGGTGATGTTGCCCCACATGTTGGTGATGTAGTGCGAGTCGCGCTTGATCTTGAAAGCGTCGAGCACCTGGTTGGATTCCGCCATCACAAGATCGGTCAGCTCTTTCAGGTCCGGATTGGTCTGGAGGTTGTCCGGTGTCATGTAAGCGGCCGCCTTGGCCTGCGAGGCCGTGCCGGCGCCGAGCTTCTGCATGTCGCGCAGGGTCTTTTCGATGCGGTCGCAGGCGGAAATATCGAGCAGCTTTCCCGTGAACAACGGCGTCGGGAACAGCATGAACATCTCTTTGGAGCCTAATTCCATGCTCATCGCCTGATAGACCCTGCCGAAACGGATGCGTTCGGGTTCAAAACCCTTGGTAACGCTCAGAAAATGCCCGGCTGAGCGTCTATCAGGCACAAGGGTTCGACCAATCCCCAAAATTGGGGATAGGATGGCTGGCGCCCCTATCGTCCCCTCCTCCGGACAGATTTCAGCGGGTGCGGTGGCCGTGAGCGGAAATACGACTTTGGCAAAGCTTTTTGGCCGTTTTTCCCGCCTCTCGATGGCGCTGGTTTGCGCCGGATTTTCGGCAATCGTGCTGGCGCTATGCGTCTTTGCCGGCGCCCAGTTCAAGGAACGCGCCGAGGTCGAACTGTATCGGGATACCGGCAACATTTCCCAGATGCTGCTGGCAGGTTTCGAGGAAGCGGCTGCGAACCTCGACGCCGTCCTCAGCCAGGTCTCCGACCAGCTTCGCGGTCTCGACATTTCGCCGGCCAATGAAACCCAGTTGCACCAACTACTGACGCGCTACGCCTTGCGCGAAACCGTGATCGGACCCGCCATCATCGGCCGCGATGGCACGCTGATCGCAAGCGCACGCGTCGACCCGGTGCCGAAAATATCTCTGAAGGACCGAAACATTTTCCGCGTCCACGCCGAGGGCCGCGGCGATGCAAAGGTCTATATCAGCGTGCCGACGCGGGGCGACCTGACAAACGAGTGGTCGATCCAGTTCTCGCGCCCGTTGCAGGATGCATCCGGAAATTTCAAGGGCGTCGTCGTTGCGTCGTACCGGCTCGCGCATTTCAACGACATCTACGAAAAGCTCAAACTCAGCGACCAGGGCATCGCGTCACTGACCGGCAAAGACGGCATCGTGCGCATCCGTTCGTTGAGCGGCACGATCGGCTACGGCGCCTCCATCCCGAAAATGGGGCAGGTCTATGAGCGCGTTCTGGCCGGCGAAAAGAAGGGCACGTTTTACGGACGAAGCAGCGCGGATAACGTCACCCGCATCGGCACCTTCGTCGTCTCCGATACCACGCCGTTCTATGTCGTGGTTGGCTACGACGGCGATTACCTGCGCAGCCTGTATCTCAACACTTACTATATTATCGCGTTGTGCTGGTTTGTGCTGACAGCAGCCATGGTGGCCTCCGCTCTTTTCATCCGGCGCCTGGAAAAGTCCGCGCAGCGCGCGCGGCTGGAGATCGTCAAGTCCGCCATGGACGAACGGCAGAACATTTCCGCCGACATGCACGACAGCATCGGCGCCAGCCTATCCGCGCTGCTCGCGCATTTCTCGTCGGAGACGATGAATCTGGCCGACGTCAAACGCCGCATCGGCGAAATCCTGATGGAACTGCGGCTCTTGGTCGACAGCACCGAGCCTATCCACGGCGACATCAATCTCGTGCTCGGCAGCGTCAGGCATCGCATGGCAAGCGCCATCGAACTGGCTGGCATCGATCTGCATTGGCGCGTGCAGGAACTGCCGAGCATTACAGCACTATCGTCGCGCGATGTGCTGTCGATGAAGCTGATCCTGATGGAGGCGCTGAGCAATGTGCTGCATCACTCGCGGGCGCAAAACGTCACTCTGTCGGCTTATGTCGACGAAGCAACGCCGGCGATCGTCATCGCGGTCGCGGACGATGGCTGCGGATTTGACTCGAGTAGCAGCGCCGGACGCGGCATTTTTAATATGAAAATGCGCATCCGCAAGATTTCGACGGGCGGCACGCTTGTGATCGACACCAGCCCGGACAAGGGCACAACGGTCCGTATCGAATTGAAGATGCCGCCGGCGGACCGGACGGCTCTGCCGGATCGTGCCGCTTAGGAAATCAGGCTTTAAGAAATAAGGCTTCGGCGCCGCGCCTCGTAGACCGCCTCGGTCTTCGAGTGGACTTCGAGCTTGCGGTAAATGCTCTTGAGATGGCTGTGCACGGTCGCGCTGGCGACTCCGCAGATCTGCGACGTCTCGGCGTAGGAAAAGCCCTTAGCGATCATTTGCAAGATGTCATGCTCACGCCGCGTCAGCTTGGTGCCGCCGGGCACTTGCGGCGCGCTGTCGGCGGCTTTGGATTGCAGCTTGTTGAGAAGCTGCCGCGCCACCATCGGTGACAGCGGCGAACCCCCGGTGCGCAGATGCTGAATGTCGCGTCGCAATTCCTCGAGCGTCGTCCCTTTCAGCAGATAGCCGTTGGCGCCCGCTTCCAATGCCGATGTGATCGTCCTCTCGTCGCCGAAGGTCGTGACGACCAGGATGTCGCATTCGGGATGCGACGCCTTCAATTGCCGGATCACCTCGATCCCCGACATATCCGGCAACCCCAGGTCGACCAAAACCATATCGGGCGCGAGATCGGACATGGCGCGAACCGCCGCACCGCCCTCGGAAAACTCGGCCACCACGGCGTGGTCCGGGTCGGCCTGTAACGTCGACACCAGAAGTTTTCGAAAGCTCAAATCGTCTTCGACGATAGCAATACGAATGGGTGCTTTGGGCTCGGTATTGACCATGGTCATTCCATCGGCGTGCAACAGTATGAGGCTAGCATATATAGCCGAAAATCGCGCCGTTTAGGATTGCAGTTGGCCGTGCTAGGCTCAAGACCCGTTACCGGCCCTCCGGGCCCACAAAGTGTGAGTATGACGACCGACGTCGAAATCGCCCCGAAACTCGGCCAAATACCCGAAGACCGGCTGAACTTCCTGGCCGGCGGCGGCGAGATGGGCGCGCTGATGCGCGTTTACCCGTGGGAGACCACCCCGCTCGGCGCGCCGGAGAGCTGGCCGCAAAGCCTGCGCACCAGCGTGCGCCTTTTGCTCAACACCCGGCACCCGATGTTTATCTGGTGGGGTCCCGAGCTGATCCAGTTCTACAATGACGCCTACCGGCAGACGATGGGGCCCGAGCGGCATCCGAGCGCGCTCGGCCAACGCGGTCGCGAATGCTGGGAAGAAATCTGGCCGATCATCGGGCCGCAGATCGAACTCGTGATGAAGGGCGAAGGTGCCACCTGGCACGAAGACGCCCTCGTCCCCGTCACCCGCCACGGCAAGCGTGAAGACGTCTGGTGGACCTACGGTTACAGCCCGATCGACGACGAGACCAAAGTGGGCGGCGTCGGCGGCGTGCTGGTGGTCTGCAACGACGTCACCGCACAGCATCGCGCGATGGAAGCCTTGCGCGCCAGCCAAGAGCGGTTTCAGCTCGCGCTCGATGCCGGCGTTGTCGGCGTATGGGACTGGCATATTCCGGAAGACCGGGTCTACACCGACGAAAAAATTGCACGCCTCTACGGGGTCGATCCGGCACAGGCCGCCACCGGCGCACCGATGCGCACCTTCACCGATCACATTCATCCCGGCGATTTCGCACGAGTCGAACGCGACATCGAGACGGCGGTGCGGACGGGTGGCGAGTTCAGCTGCGAATACCGGCTGCTGCAATGGGATGAAACGGTGCGCTGGGTGCTGGCGCGCGGCTACTGCTTGCGCGACGACAAAGGCCAGCCGACGCGGTTTCCCGGCGCCGCGGTCGACATTACCGAGCGCAAGGAAGCCGAAGAGCACCGCGAACTGCTGGCCAATGAATTGAACCACCGCGTCAAGAACTTGATGGCGACGGTGCAAGCAATCGCCAACCAGAGCCTGCGCGAAGGCACGACGCTGGATGCCGCGCGCGCTGCATTCGGTGGACGTCTGAAGGCACTGGCGAATGCCCAGGATGTACTGATGGGCGGCCGCGGCGTCGGTGCCGCCGATCTCGGCGACGTCATCAAAGTAGCGATCGAACCCTTTGCCGAGGACGCCTCGCGCTTCCGCGTCGACGGCGGCCACGTGCGCCTCGGGCCACGCAGCACGCTGGCCGTGGCGATGGCAACGCACGAGCTTTGCACCAACGCGGCGAAATACGGCGCACTGTCGCAGCATGGCGGCCAGGTCGAGATTACATGGCGGACCGTGCCCTCGCCCAAAGGCGACCAGCTCGAACTGCGCTGGGCTGAAAGCGGCGGGCCGACAGTAGTTGCGCCCGCCCGCAAGGGTTTCGGCGCGCGGCTGGTCGAGCATGGCCTCGCCGCCCAGCTCGGCGGCGAGGTTCATCTCGTCTACGAGCCTTACGGCGTCGTCTGCACAGTCCGTGCGCCGCTGAAATCGCTTGAGCAGGATTTCGCGTCGACGACTTGATGGAACCGGCATCGCGCGCCGGCGTTTCTCCAGTGCCCGCGCCGGGTGACAACTGGCCCCAATGGGGAATGACGGACGCAGTTTATTTTGCCGGTTTCTGACTGCGGCACCAACGCATCGGTACGCGTAGCGTCTAACCCGTTCCCGGCGCGAGCAACCTAAGGCGGCTTATTCCGCCGCTTGCTGGCCGGCCTGAGCCGTGCCGTTCAGCCGATCCTGCGCCGCGACCAGACGCTGCATCACCTTGAGATCGCGGTCGCTGAGGGCAAGGCAGGTATCGGCCCAGATCTGCACCACGCGATCCATCTCTTCGAGCGGCACGGGGTTCACGGCACGGCCGGCCAGAAACACTGCCCGGTTGCCGTTATGGCGGCGTTTGTTGCGCTCCATATAGTCCTTCGCCGCCTCGATACCCTGCCCGCGCTCGACCACCATATGGATCAGCCCGGCTTGCTTCATCTCGTCGGCGGTATAGGTCTTGCCGCTCAGCATCATCTCTTCGGCGAAGGCCGAACCGCAACGGCGCGATACCAGGCTATAGGCGCCCATACCGGGGAACAGGCCGAACATCGTTTCCGGGAAGCCGAATTTTGCCTGCTTCTCGGCAATGATAATGTTGAACGACAGCAGCGATTCAAAACCGCCACCAAGTGCGTCGCCCTGCGCAAGACCGATGGTGATCATCGGCATGCCGAGCGTCGCCATGTTGCGGTCGAGAATACGCACGCAGGATTCGCCATAAGCGACAAGCGCGGCGCGATCGCGGATACGGTCGGCAAAAAGATTGAGATCGCCACCGAGATTGAAGATGCCCGGGGTGCGCGAGCCGAGCAGCAGATACTTCAGATCGCTCGCGCGGTTTTCAAAAGCAGCGACGATGCCGCGCTGCCAAGCATGAAAGTCTTCCAGCAGATCCGAATTGTAGCTCGCGCGGCCACGCGGCTTCATGAAAGTCCAGATCGCGCCGGCTTCTTTTTCAAACGTCACTTCGAGCTGCTCGAGCTCGAAGAGCCGGCGCGCGTCGGTGCTTTTCTTAAGATCGATGACTTTCGGCTCGGCCGCTTTCGGGTCGAGTACCTTGAGATCGATCATTCGCGGATCGATCTGCGGCCGCTGCAAGATCATCGGCGCCGGCGGAACCGCACGCACCCCGCGCTTAACCGGGGAAGAAACGTCAGCATACGCATACATCGACATTTCTGCACTCACGTTAACTATTTGGAAACCCTAACAGATCGTTAGCGTTCCTTCAACGAAACGTTGTGGTGCGCCTGCATGCGTGGTGCGCGTTCCACGCACGACGACAATGATTTTCTCCTTGTGCCATCGGCATAAAACGACTGCTTAACGTGGATTAACCACGACAGTGAGTTGTTGCAGGCCTTTCGAGCGCGACGGCAAGTTCCGCGCATAACGAGCGGTGATGGGGCCTGCCAGTTATGATTATCGCATGGTTAACGGGAGAGAATAATTTTACTGAGCTCGTCAGCAAGCTATTGGCCAAGGATTCACCAAAGCTCGCGATCGCCTGTTCCGTTTCATCCCTGTTGAACTTCCCCCGGTACCTTTGAGCTATCGAAGGGGCTGAGCAGCAGATGCTGATCAAGAAGCTATTTCAGACCAGGAAGGCCGACGCCGGACTCCCGACGGAGATTCGCGCTGCGCTGATCAAATCGTTGTTCGCGCCGGTCGCGTCACTGGTCGTCGGCGCGGTCGCCTGCTCTATCATCGGCGCCGCGGTCGCCCTGCGCGTCGGCAATGCTCTGATCATGGCGGTGTCGGCCGCTATTCTAGCGGTGGGCATGCTGCGCGTTTTGTCGGCCGTGCTATATAATAAAAGCAAAGAGAGCGAGAAGCTCACCGCCACCAAAATCTGGGAGCACGTTTACGAATATGGCGCCTGGGCCTTCGCCGCGCTGCTCGGCTTGTTGTGCTGGCTGACACTCAACCCCGCGATCGATGCGTCGCTACAGATGGCCGTTACGACCTCAACGGCGGGCTATGCGGCGGCCATTTCAGGCCGCAACGCCGGCCGGCCGTTGATCGCGTTCGGTCAGTTGACCTTCAGCACGATGCCGATGGTCGCCGCACTGTTGATCTATCCAGACTGGGTTCATCAGGCCCTCGGCGTCGTCGTGCTGTTGTTCATGTACGGCATCACCGACATCACGCTCAGCACCCGGAACATCATTGTTCAGGCGCTGACCATGACCCGCAAGGAAGCCGCACTCGCCGCGCGCTTCGAGGAGCAGGCCAACCGCTTCGACGTCGCGCTCAACAACATGTCGCACGGCCTTTGCATGCTGGATCCGCAGGATCGCGTGCAGGTCTGGAACGAACGTTTCCTGGAATTGCTGCATCTGGAAAAGGCGCCGGTACGCGTCGGCATGAGGATCTCGCAGTTGATCCGGCACAGCATCCGGGCCGGCAACCACAAGTCCCAGAGCGTCAAGCGCATCCTCAACGATCTGCTCGCCGGCTTGCGCGAAGAATCGCTCGACCAGTTCCAGACTTCGCCGGACGGCGACCGAACGCTCGCAGTATCGCGCCGCATGATGCCGGGTGGCGGTTCGGTCGTCATTCTCGAGGACGTCACTGAACGCAAGCGCGCGCAGGAACGCATCACGCATCTTGCCAAGTTCGATGAATTGACCGGGCTCGCTAACCGTACCCAGTTCCGTGAGCGCATCACCGCGATGCTCAAGGAAGTCCACAAGCCCGAGAATCGCATTACCATCCATCTGATCGATCTCGACCGGTTCAAGGCGATCAACGACACGCTCGGCCATCCGATCGGCGACAAGCTGCTCAAGGAAGTCGCGGCCCGGTTGACCGCCGTGATCGGCCCGGCCGACATGATCACCCGCTTCGGCGGCGACGAGTTCGTCGTCATGCAGATTGCGACCGAACGCCAGCAGGACGCCAAAGTCATGGCGACCAGGCTTGCCCGCGCGCTCAAGGAACCGTTCGAAATCGAAGGCCACCGCATCGACATTGGCGCCTCGATCGGCATTGCGATGGCGCCGCACGACGGCACCGATCCGGACGAATTGCTGAAGAAGGCCGACATGGCGCTTTACGCCGCCAAGAACGGCGGCGGCAATGATCACCGTTTCTTCGCCATGGAAATGGAAGACGCGGCCCAGGATCGCCGGAATCTCGAGCTCGATCTGCGAGAAGCGCTGGCGCTCGACCAATTCCACTTGAAGTATCAGCCACTGGTCGATCTGCGTACCGGCAAGACCACGACCTGCGAAGCGCTGATGCGCTGGACGCATCCGATACGCGGCGATGTACCGCCGTCGGTTTTCATTCCGGTCGCTGAGGAGACCGGCCTGATCATCGCGCTCGGCGAGTGGGCGTTGAACCGCGCCTGCGTCGAAGCCAATACCTGGCCGCACGGGGTCAAGGTCGCGGTCAACCTGTCGCCGATTCAATTCCGCGAACGCGGCCTGGCCTTGCAGGTGGTGGCGGCGCTGGCGAAATCGGGCCTGCCGGCGCAGCGGCTTGAGCTGGAAGTCACCGAACGGCTGTTGCTCGAAGACAATGACTACACGCTGGCGACCATGCAGCAGCTCAACAATCTCGGCGTCAATTTGTCGCTGGACGATTTCGGCACCGGCTACTCGTCGCTCAACTATCTGCGCAAGTTCCCGTTCCACAAGATCAAGATCGACCAGTCGTTCATTTCCGATCTCGGCGACGGCCGCGATGCGCGCGCCATCATCGGCGCCATTGCCACGCTCGGCGCCAATCTCGACAAGATCGTGGTCGCCGAAGGCATCGAGACCGAAGAGCAGATGAAGCTGGTGCTGTCGCAAGGCTGTCACGAAGGCCAAGGTTATCTGTTCGGCAAGCCGATGATGAGCGAGGCCATCCTGGAGCGGCTGGCCACGCAAGCGCCTTCGAAGCAGAAGGTCGCTTAGGGCAGCGGCGACTAAGCCGCGCAAAGACCAATATTGCCTCGCCCGCGCCTACCCTTTATCCCTCACACCATGAGCAGCCTCGAGGCAGAACCCGCGCCGGGCGGCAGCGTGCGGTTTTTGGGACATCGCCGAGCCTATTGGCGGCTGCTGGTGCGCGGCGCGCTGTTGTTGATGGTGACGCTCGGCATCTATCGCTTCTGGCTCAACACAGATGTGCGCCGCTATTTATGGGCGAACACCGAGGTGGCCGGCGAGACGCTGGAATATACCGGCACGCCGCTGGAACTGCTGATCGGCTTTCTGATCGCGATCGCCATTCTCATTCCGATCTATCTCGGATTTTTTCTGGCCGCGCTGGATCTCGGCACCATCGGACAGATGTCGGGTATGATTGCGTTTCTCGCGCTCGGCGTCCTTGGGCAATACGCCGTGTTTCGCGCACGCCGCTACCGGCTGACACGCACGATTTATCGCGGTTTGCGGTTCTACCAAAGCGGCTCGGCGTTGCTTTATGCACTGCGTGCCAGCCTGTGGTGGATTTTGACGGGGCTGACGATCGGGCTGGCGTATCCTTTCCAGGTCGCGAGCCTTGAGCGCTACAAGATGCGTCACACTTATTACGGCGATCTCGCGGGACGGTTCGACGGCTCCGGCCTGCGGCTGTTCCTGCGCGGGCTGCCGATGTGGATTGCCGTGGTGGCGCCGATTGCCGTCACCATCGGAGCATTCATCGAAGTGGTGGACTGGCAGGCGCTCGCCGATGCGGCTGCGGCCGGTGGCGACGACGTCATGGGCAGGATTGAGAGCACCAACCCGCAAATCGCAGATGTCATGGTCTTTGCAATGCTGATGGGCGGCGCCTCCGTGACTTTCGCCGCGGTGCTGTATCCGGTCTATCAGGCGCTGATGCTGCGCTGGTGGTCGTCGGGCCTCCGGTTCGGCGACATCGTCATGACGTCGAAGCTGCGTACCGCGCAGGTCTACGGCGCCTATGTACGGTTCGTCGGGTACGCGATTCTGTTCAGTATCGTCGCGGCGATTGTCGGCGGACTCGCTTTGGTGGCAGCGGGCTTGCTCGCCGGCGGCGAACAAACCAGCATCTTCGGCGAGGTCGCGGCGACCGTCATTCTGCTCGGCGGCTACGTTATCCTCGCGCTCGGCTTCTCGACCGTCTATCGCGCCACCGTGCTGCTGTCGCTCTGGCAGCTGGGCATGGAATCGCTTCAATTATCGGGCCTGTCGGCGCTGGATCAGGTTAAGGCTGCCGGACGGGCAAGTTCGCCCATCGGCGAAGGCCTGGCCGATGCGCTCAACACAGGCGGATACTAACGTGATGCAATCGGGCGCCGGCATTTTCTTCGATGGCATCACCAGCGCGCGCCATGACGTGGCGGTGACGCTCGGCGCCGCGTCATTGGTGATTTCTGATCGAACCGGCAACGTTCTCGCTAACTGGCCCTATAACGAACTCGAACCGCTGACGGCGCCTGACAAGGTGTTACGGATCGGTCGTCGCGGCAATCTTGCGCTGGAGCGGCTGGAAATTTTCGACGCCGACTTCGCCCATGCGGTGGACGAGCAGGCGATCCACATCGACCGGACCGGTATGATCCAGCGCCGCCAGCGTGGCAGCGTGATCGGCTGGACGGTGGCGGCGACCGTATCGATGCTGCTGGTCGCATGGTTCGGCATCCCGGCGCTGGCTGAGCGCATCGCGCCGTTATTGCCGGTTACGATCGAACGCAAACTTGGCGATGCCGTCGACGTTCAGACGCGCGCGATGCTGGATACCGGCAAGACCGGCACCGCCTTCGAGTGCGGAACGGCAGACAGCGAAAAGGCCGGCCGCGCTGCGCTCGACAAGATGATTCACCGGCTGGAAGCCGCCGCCGGATTGCCGGGACCGTTGCGCAGTATTGTCGTGCGAAAAGTGGAAGCCAATGCCTTGGCGCTGCCGGGCGGTCAGGTCTACATCTTCCGCGGCCTGATCGACAAAGCCGAGAATGCCGACGAGGTCGCCGGCGTGATCGCCCATGAGATCGGCCATGTCGCCCACCGCGACGGCACCAAGGCGGTATTGCAGGCCGGCGGCCTGTCATTCCTGTTTGGCATGCTGCTCGGCGATTTCGTCGGCGGCGGCGCGGTCGTGATCGCAGCCAAGACCGTGCTGCAATCGTCCTATACCCGCGAGGCTGAATCGGCCGCCGATGCCTATGCCGCGGCGCTGATGAACAAGGCGGGCGGCAACGTCCGCGCGCTGGCCACGATGCTGACCCGGATCGGCGGCGCCACCGAGCCCGGCATGAAGATCCTGCTCGATCACCCCGAAACCAAGGCCCGGGTCGCGGCCATCAATAAATTCGCCGACGCCAAGAGCACGACGCCCTTTCTCGATGCTAAAGAGTGGGCGGCGTTGAAACGAATCTGCGCAGGATAGGGACGAATGGCGCGGCGACCTGCATTTGGCGATGAACCGAACTCCCGGCTGGCGACCTGGTCCGGCCGTTTTGCGCTGTTCGCGCTGGCGGTCGCTATTCTGTCCATCGTGATCCTGCGGTCGGGGCTGCTGGAAATCGTGCCGGCGCTGGCCACCTTCGGCGCTTCGTTGGTGTTCGCCGCCTTGGCTATCCTGTTCGCCTTTGGCTCTTTCGTCGTGATTTGGCGGCAGGGACTCGGCGGGCTTGGCTACGCCTTCCTCGGGCTATTCCTTGGTCTGGCGCTGTTGGCCTATCCGAGCTACCTCGCCTACCGCGCCACCAAGCTGCCCGCGATCTTCGACATCACCACCGACACTTCGAACCCGCCGCGTTTCGACGTCCTGGCGCGGCTGCGTCCGCGCGGCCGCAGCGACTACCCCGGTCAGGCGACCGCCGAACTGCAGCGCAAGGCCTATCCCGACGTCGCGCCGCTGCAACTCACGGTGCCGGCCAAGCTCGCCTATGACACTGCGCTCGCGGTCGCCACCAAGCGCAAATGGCTGCTGGTCGATACAAGGGCACCAGCACCCGGCCGCGCCGGCGCCATTGAAGCGGTCGCACGCACGCCGATCATGGGCTTCCGCGATGACGTAGCGATCCGCGTTAGTGCACAGGGCGGCGATGGCTCCCGCATCGACGTCCGCTCGGCCTCACGCTACGGCTTCCACGATTTCGGCGGCAACGCCTCGCGCATCCGCGCGCTGCTCGAGGAAATCGACGAAGCCGCCAGCGTCGCGGAAAAGCGCGCCGAACAACAGTCCGAGCGCGACGAGAAGAAGGCCGAGAAGAAACGGCCGACCGACAAAAAGGGCGACAAGAAGCGCTAGCTGGCGAGGCGATAAACGCCCGCGATCGACGGCGGTCCGTCGGTCTGCACAAGGCCGCGCGTCACCAGATCTTCCAGATGCGCCAGCACGGAGAGACCCGCAGCGCCGATCAGCCGCGGATCGATACCGATATAACTTGAACGCACGATGGTCGGAATATCGGTCGCGCCCTTGGCAAGGCGGTGCAGGATCGAGTCCTCGCGCGCCCTGCGATGCAGGATCAGGTAGTTCACGAAGCGCGTCGCCTCTTTGATCGCCGGGCCGTGGCCGGGCAAGTAAAACTGCTCCGGACGTTTGGCGACCTTGTTCAACGACGCCATGTAGTCGACCATCGCCCCATCCGGCGGCGCGACGATGGAGGTGGCCCATGCCATCACGTGATCGCCGGCAAACAGCGTGTCGGCGCCTTTCAGCGCGTAGGCCATGTGATTGGCGCAGTGGCCCGGCGTGGTCACGCCTTCGACGCTCCAGCCATCGCCGGTCACCACTTCGCCATCCTTGAGGACAACGTCGGGACGGAAATCGAGATCGCCGCTCGAGTCGAGACGCTTCTGCTCGCCGATGTGCAAAGGCCGCGCGGCGCGGTGCGGGCCTTCGGCATAGACGGTGGCGCCGGTGGCGGCCTTGATTGCGGGAACGGCTGGCGAATGATCGCGGTGGGTATGGGTGACGAAAATATGCGTCACAGTCTCGTTGCGCACAGCATCGAGCAGGGCGGCGATATGCGCGTCATCGGCCGGGCCCGGATCGACGATGGCGACCTTGCCGCGGCCGATAATGTAGCTATGCGTACCCTTGAAGGTGAAAGGTCCCGGATTGTTCGCCATCACGCGGCGCACGCCCGGCATTACCTCGTCCACCGTATCGGGTGCGAGATCGAGTGTTTTGTCGAAAGGAATGTCGTCGGCCATGGATCGTGTCTAGTTCACGGCCGCGGAAGTTTCAACGCTCGTCACTGCTCCATCGTGACGCCGGTTTCCTTGATGATGCGCGCATATTTGCTGCTTTCGCGGTCGACGAAAGACCGGAACTGCTCAACCGACATGGCGTCGACTTCAGCGCCGGCCTCGACCAGCCGCTTGCGGGTGTCCGGATCGTTCAGCACCTTGTTGATCTCGGTGTTGAGCTTCGTGACGATGGCCTGCGGCGTCTCGCGTGGCGCGAACACGCCGGCCCACAGCGTGAAGTCGAAATCCGTCATGCCGGTGGTCTCAGCGATGGTCGGCACGTCCGGCGCAATGCCGGAACGCTTGGCCGAGGATACCGCCAGCACTTTCAAGAGGCCCGATTTCACATGCGGCTGAACCGCCGGCATGCCGGGGAAATACAGATCGACGTGGCTGCCGAGCAGATCGTTCAGCGCGGGCGCAGCGCCCTTGTACGGCACATGGACGAGGTTGGCCTTGGTCTTGGCTTTGAGAAACTCGCCGGCGAAATGGCCGGGCGTTCCGGTGCCGGCCGACGCAAAGGTCATCTTCTGGCCCGGCAGGGCTTTAAGAAACTCCGGCATGGTCGAATACGGCGCCTTGGCCGGCACCGTCATGGCAAGCGGCACGATGGCCAGCAGCGCCACCGGCTTGAGGTCCTTGTCCGGATTGTAGCTAAGGTTCTTCATCATGTGCTGATTGATGGCCACTTCCCCGGTCTGACCGACCAGCAGCGTCAGACCATCCGGCGCTGACGTTGCAACGCCGTGCGCGGCAATGGCCCCCGTCGCCCCTGGCCGGTTTTCGACCACCACCGATTGGCCGAGTGCTTCCTGCAATTTCGGCGCTACGATGCGTGCCACGACGTCGCCGGTGCCGCCGGCGGCGTAGCCGACGACCATCTTCACCGGACCGCTTGGATAATTCTGCGCCAGCGCAGGCCATGCCGCGATGACAAATCCAGCGGCCAGCAATGCCCGTGACATCGTTTTCAGCATGGTCATCCCCTCAAGTGTCGGTTCTGATATTGCGCTAATGAATTTCCGGCTCAGGAACCGGCCCAAGCGGGCCTAAGAAATCGAAATCGCAGCCGGCGTCGGCCTGGCCGATATGCTCCGAGAATAACGCTCCGTAGCCACGCGGATATTTCGGCGCCGGTTTCTTCCAGGCCGCCTTACGGTTCGCCAACTCGGCATCCGACACGTGCAGATGAATACGGCGCGCGTCGACGTCGATCTCGATCTCGTCGCCGGTCTGCACAAAGGCCAATGGACCGCCGACGAAACTTTCCGGCGCGACATGCAGAATGCAGGCGCCGTAGCTGGTGCCGCTCATGCGGCCGTCGGAAATGCGCACCATGTCGCGTACGCCTTGCGCCAGCAGGCGCTTGGGGATCGGCAGCATACCCCACTCCGGCATGCCGGGGCCGCCTTTCGGACCCGCATTCTTGAGCACCAGAATATGGTCGGGCGTGACGTCGAGATCGTCGCGATCGATCTCTCGCATCATGTGGTTGTAGTCGTCGAAAGCAATCGCCTTGCCGCGATGCTTCAGAAAGCGCTTGTCGGCCGCCGCGGGCTTGATGACGCAGCCGTCGGGTGCGAGATTGCCGCGCAGCACCGCGGTGGCGCCTTCGGCATAAACCGGGTCCTCCAGCGAGTGGATCACGTCCGGAATGTGAACTTTGGCGCCGTCGATATTCTCGCCGATGCTTTTTCCCGTGACGGTGATGCAGGACAGATCGAGCTTGGCCTTCATCTGTGTCATCAACGCGCGCAGGCCGCCGGCGTAGAAGAAGTCTTCCATCAGGTACTTGCCCGACGGCCGCACATTGGCGAGCACCGGGACTTCGCGCGACAACTGGTCGAAGCGCTCCATATCCATCGGAATACCGGCGCGGCGTGCCATGGCAACGACATGGATGATGGCGTTGGTCGAGCCGCCCATCGCCATATGTACCTTGATGGCATTGTCGAACGCCGCGACGGTGAGAATCTTCTTCGGTGTCAGGTCTTCCCACACCATATCCACGATGCGGCGGCCTGCCTGCCCGCACATGCGCGGATGATTGGAATCCGCCGCAGGGATCGACGATGCGCCCGGCAGCGACAGGCCGAGCGCCTCGGCTATCGCCATCATGGTCGCCGCCGTGCCCATCACCATGCAGGTGCCGAACGAACGGGCGATGCCGCCTTCGATCTCGCTCCACTCGTCGTCGGAGATATTGCCGGCGCGCTTCTCGGTCCAGTATTTCCAGACGTCCGAGCCGGAGCCGAGCTGCTGGCCGTTCCAGTTGCCGCGCAACATCGGGCCCGCCGGAATATAGATCGCCGGGATATCCATGCTGATCGCGCCCATCACCAGGCCTGGCGTGGTCTTGTCGCAGCCGCCCATCAGCACCGCGCCGTCGATCGGATGACTGCGCAGTAATTCCTCGGTCTCCATCGCCAACATATTGCGATAGAGCATGGTGGTCGGCTTGACGAAGGTTTCGGCCAGCGACATCGCCGGCAATTCGATCGGGAAACCGCCGGCCTGCAAAACGCCGCGCTTCACATTCTCTGCGCGAACGCGCAGATGTGCATGGCAGGGATTGATTTCGCTCCAGGTATTGATGATGCCGATGACCGGCTTGCCTTCCCAGTCCTCGCCGTCATAGCCGATCTGACGCAAGCGCGACTTGTGGCCGAAGGAGCGCATGTCGCTGACGCCGAGCCAGCGATGGCTGCGCAGATCTTCGGGACGCTTTACTTTGGTCATTGCGAGATTCCGGCTTTAAAGGAAAACGCAAGCCGGCATGAACCGGCTTGCGCAGCAATCACGGAAAAATCGGCCGGCGGCGTCAGTCGATGCTGGCGCCGGAGAATTTCACGACCTTTTCCCACTTTTCGGTTTCGGACTTGATGGTGTCGCCGAATTGGGCCGGCGTCACGATCATCGGCTCGCCGCCGAGTTCGGCCAGCTTTGCCTTCATCTTGTCGGTGGCAAGCACCTTGTTGACCGCCTTGTTGAGAATGTCGATGCGGTCCTTCGGCATGTCCTTCGGTGCAACGATCCCGAACCATGCGCTCGCTTCGTAGCCCTTCACCGTCGCGCCGACGGTCGGAATGCCCTTGAGGAATGGGCTTGGACTGTCGGTCGTCACGGCGATGGCGCGCAGTTGCCCGCCCTGAATATGCCCGATCGACGACGGCAGGTTGTCGAACAGAACGTCGACCGTTCCGCCGATCAGATCGATCAACGCGGGGCCCGCACCCTTGTAAGGCACGTGTGTCATCTTGATGCCGGTCATCGCCATGAACATTTCGCCCGACATGTGCACCGAGGTGCCATTGCCCGATGACGCGAAGTTGATCTTGCCGGGATTGGCTTTGCCGTAGTCGATGAATTCCTGCACGGTCTTGGCCGGAAACTTCGGATTGACTTCCATCACGTTCGGCACGCGCGTAATGCCCGCGACCGGCGCTGCGTCGCGGATGAAATTGTAATTGAGCTTCTTGTAGAGCGTCGCGTTGATGCCGTGCGCCGGATTGGCCAGCAGGATGGTGTAGCCGTCCGGATCCGACCGCAGCGCCTGTTCGGTGCCGAGATTGTTGCCGGCACCGGGGCGGTTCTCGATGATGAATTGCTGGCCGAGTTCTTCCGACAATGCCGCGCCGACAACGCGGGCGAGAATATCGGTGGTGCCGGCCGGCGGATAAGGCACGATCCATTTGATCGGGTGAGACGGATATATCTCCGCCGCCTGGGCGGGAACAGCCAAAAACGTCAAACCGAGAATTGCGAAAACCGCACGCGAAAGCGTGCCGGCGAACCGTTGCATGAGCGTCATCCTCTCTGTTGCCGGTCGTTAGCCGCCGGCATTGCTTCCCCGGCCCAAAGCTACGCGGCGCAACGGGGCTCGCACAAGAGGACTTATGGCCGCTTGGGGGATGGCGACCGGGCTGGCAGCAGCCTAAACCCCACCGAAATACAGCTTCAGCGGCGTTTCGCCGAAGATTTTGGCGCGGGCGACGGGGTCCGGCACGCATTCATCGAGCCAGTCCATCGTCGACTTGTACGGGAACTGGTTCTCGTGACCGACAAAGGGGCAGTCGCTCGCCCAGACCAGACGTTCCGGCCCCGCATGGCGCAATAGCGCCCGCCCCGTCTCCAGCGCCGACGGGCCGAGGCGGTAGCCGCCGGACATCTTCACCCAGGTGCGGCCCTTCTCGATCGAGCGCAGAAGCGTCTTGAAGCCTTCGCTCTCGATGCCGGTCTTGTCGTTAGGACGGCCGAGATGATCGGCCACTATGCTGACGCCAGACGCTTCGAGCGTCGGCAGGATTTTCGGCAGGTCGTCGCCATTGACGTGCGGATGGACGTGCCAGTTGAGATCGGCCAACCGCCGGAACAGCGCACGATACTCGAACGTCGTGATGTCGGGCAGCTGCGGCAGCCCGATGAAGGGCAATCGTATGCCGATGAAGCCGGCTTTGCTCATCGCTTCCAGCGCAAAGCGATCGATGGTCGGCTTGACGATGGCCGTGGCGCGCAGACGCTTCGGATGCGCGCGCACGGCTTCCAGCATGTAGTCGTTGTAATCACCCCACGGGCTCGCCGCCGCGATGACGGCGCGCGCGACGCCATTGCTATCGAGCGTCCCGATAAGTTGCTCGTGCGTGAAGCTGTAAGTCGGGGCGTGGCGCGGATTGTCGATCAACGGCATGTCGGTGGTGAAGACATGCACGTGGGCGTCGATTTTTTGCGCATCGATCTTGAGCGTGTCGGTCATGAGTTCAATGCGGCTCCAGACCGGCCTTTTTGACGACGGCGGCCCACATCGCAATATCAGCCTGCAGCCGCTTGTCGAGTTCTTCCGGCGAACTCGCGCCCGCGACGCCGCCCATTTCGAGCATGCGTTTCCTGAAGTCGTCGGACTCAACGACGGCGCGGACATGGCCATTGAGAAAGGCAACGACATCTTTCGGCGTGCCGGCCGGCGCGACCAGTGCGTTCCAGCCGACCACTTCGGCGTCGATGCCGCTTTCCTTGAGCGTCGGCACGTCCGGCTGTTGCGGCGAGCGCTTGTCACCGCTCGCAGCAATGGCGCGGATTGTCTTGGCGTCGATCGCCGACTTCAACGCCGCATACGATTCAACGCCGATCTGCGTATCGTCACGCAGCAGCGAGGTGAGCACATCGCCCGAGGTACGATAGGGAATGATGGTCATCGGAATGCCGGTCGCCGATTTGTAAAGCTCGCCCATGACGTTCTGGGTGCTGCCGGGGCTAATGGTGCCGATGTTGAACTTGGCCGGATCGTTTTTCGCAAGCGCAAGCGCATCTTTGACCGCCTTCATCGGCGAGTCGGCTTTGACCAGCAGCAGGAGATCGAAGAACGCTAGTGTCGAGACCGGCGTGAAGGCGTTACCGGGATCGAACGGCATGGTCTTGAGCAGCGCCTTGCTGAGCGCGATGCCACTCGACAGCACGAACAATGTATAGCCGTCCGGCTTCGCCGCGGTCACGGCATTGCCGGCGATGATGCCGCCGGCGCTTGGCCGGTTCTCGATCACCACCTGCTGGCCGGTGCGCTCGGACAGCTTCTGCCCGACCATCCGCATAGTGATGTCGGCAAACCCGCCCGGGCCGAAGGGGATGATCACGCGGATGGGGCGGTTGGGGTAAGCCGTCTGGGCGGCCGGGGCGCTGACAAGCGCCCCGCATATCAGGAACGCGACCAGCAGCTTGGCGACTTGGCGCACAGTAGAAACCTCCCCGACGGTTGCCCCGCCCTGCTCATAATCGAGCGGGCAGATGCTGTTCTGGGTCGATCATGGGGGTGGCCGCGCCGGTCAGGCAACCGGAAATCCGGCCCAACGGGCCTGGCCTGCGGGAAAGTGGGCCAAATTGTCTGGAAAATTGGTCGGAGTGGCAGGATTTGAACCTGCGACCCCCTCGTCCCGAACGAGGTGCGCTACCAGACTGCGCTACACTCCGACTGTCGGCGGCCTTATAACCCCCTCACTCTTGAAACCGCAAGCTTGAGAAAAAGAATGAATGCGGAGCCTGGAACGCGGGTCCTGACGGCCGAAACAGCCTCGATCGAGGCCGCGGCCGCTTGCCTGCGCGCCGGCGGGCTCGCTGCCTTCCCGACCGAGACCGTCTACGGGCTCGGCGCCGACGCCGGCAATGGCGAGGCCGTGGCGCGGCTCTACGCCGCCAAGGGCCGCCCGGCATTCAACCCCCTGATCGCCCATGTCGCCGATCTGGCGGCGGCGCGGCGCATCGCGATTTTCGACGCCGACGCCGAAAAGCTCGCGGCGGCCTTCTGGCCCGGCCCGCTGACATTGGTACTGCCGAAGCGCCCCGGCAGCGGCGTCGCCGATCTGGCGCTCGCCGGGCTCGACACCGTCGCGGTGCGGGTGCCCGATCATCCGGTGGCGCAGGCGCTGCTGAAAGCTTTCGACGGCCCGGTGGTGGCGCCGTCGGCCAACCGCTCCGGCCATGTCTCGCCGACCGACGCCGCGCATGTGCTGGCCGATCTGCGCGGCCGCATCGATCTGGTGATCGACGCCGGTCCCTGCACGGTCGGCGTGGAGTCCACCATCGTGTCGTGTCTGGGCGAACCGACGCTGTTGCGGCCCGGCGGACTGGCGCGGGAGCAGATCGAGCGTGTGCTCGGTCATCCGCTGGCAACGGCCGCCGTTCCCGCCGATGACGACGCGCCGCTCGCGCCCGGCATGCTGGCCTCGCATTACGCGCCGAAGGCGGGCGTGCGGCTCGACGCAACGTCGCCGCGCGACGGCGAGGCGCTGCTGGCCTTCGGACCGGCGCCGGAATTTTCCGGCACGACGTTCAATCTGTCGCCGCGCGGCGATCTGATCGAAGCCGCCGCCAATCTGTTCTCGCATCTGCGCGCGCTCGACGCCTCGGGCGCCAAAAACATCGCCGTCATGAGCGTGCCGCATCACGGCCTGGGCGAAGCCATCAACGACCGGCTGGCGCGCGCCGCCGCGCCGAAACAATAAGAAGAGGAAACGGACATGAACCTGCAGACCAAACCACCGCTGATCCCGCCGCCGGCGCCGGAACTGCTCAAGCGATTCATCGACATCGTCGGTCAGAAATATGCGGTGACCGACCGCGACCTGCAGGAGCCGTATCTCGTCGAAATGCGCGACCTGTTCCACGGCACCACACCCGTCGTGCTGCGGCCGGGTTCGGTCGAGGAAGTGTCGGCGATCCTCAAGCTCGCGAATGAGACCAAGACCGCGATCGTGCCGCAGGGCGGCAATACCGGTCTGGTCGGCGGCCAGATCCCGCATCGCGGCGAGATCATCCTGTCGCTGACCCGGCTCAACAAAATCCGCGAGATCGATACGGTCTCCAACACCATGACCGTCGAGGCCGGCGTCACGCTGCAGAACGCGCGCGCCGCCGCGTCGGACGCCGACCGGCTTTATCCGCAACTGCTGCCGTCGGAAGGCACCTGCACCATCGGCGGCAATCTGTCGACCAATGCCGGCGGCATCGCAGCGCTGGTGCATGGCATTTCGCGCCAGCATGCGGTCGGGCTCGAAGTCGTGCTGGCCGACGGACGCGTACTCAACAATCTCAACAAACTCAAGAAAGACAATACCGGCTACGACCTCAAGAACCTGTTCATCGGCGCCGAAGGCACGCTCGGCATCATCACCGCAGCGGTACTGAAGCTGGTGCCCAAGCCCCGCGCGGTCGAAACGGCTTACGCCGGCGTGCCCTCCCCGCAAGCTGCGGTCGATCTGCTCGGCATCGCATCGGCGCGCCTGTCCGGCGGCGTTACGTCATTCGAGATGATGGCGCGCAACGGTATCGAGGCGGTGATCAAGTTCGACTCGGTCAGCCGCGATCCGCTGGCGACGGTCTATCCCTGGTACGTGCTGATCGAGGTGTCGTCGCAAAAACGCGAAGGTCTGCGCGAGGTTCTGGAAGAGATCCTCGCCGAGGGCGTCGACAAGGGACTTGTGCTCGATGCGACTTTTGCCGAGAGCCTGGAACAGGCCAAGGCGTTCTGGCGCATCCGCGAACTGTTCGGCGAAGTGCAGCGTCACATCGGCGCGTCGATCAAGCACGACATTTCCGTGCCGATTGCTAAGATCCCTGAATTTATCGTCGAAGCGGACGCAGCGATTGCGAAACTCATCCCGGGCGCCACAACCATGCCCTTCGGTCATGTCGGCGACGGCAATATCCACTACAACGCGATGCAGCCGCCGGGCATGGCGAAACAGGACTTCCTCAATCGCTGGGACGACGTCAACGAAGTCGTGTTCGGCGTCGTCAAGAAATACAACGGCTCGATCTCGGCCGAGCACGGCGTCGGCGTCATGAAGCGCGACATCCTGCACATCTACAAAGATCCGGTGGCGCTCGACCTGATGCGCGGCATCAAGCAACTGCTCGATCCCAACGGCATTCTCAATCCAGGCAAGGTGCTGCCGCAGCGCTAAAACAGTGTGCCCTGCCCGCTGTCTTCCTTCGGCGGCGTGGCGCGTTTGGCGGCACGCTTCGGTTTTGGCGCAGGCGCGGTCTGATCGACTTCGGCCGCGCGCTCCCTCAGCGCCGGATCGTCATTCGCGACCCGATTGACGTTCGTGCTGACGGGATAAGCCTCCAGCAACTCATTCGGCGCCGGTTTGATCAGCGCCTCCGCCGCGGTGGTGTCCTCGTCGCCATTGCCGAGCCAAAGATCGAACTGATCGGGCGGCACGATGACCGGCATCCGGTCATGAATCGGCGCCAAGGTTTCGTTGGCCGTCGTCGTCACGATGGCCGCCGTTTCCAGTTCCTCGCCATTCGGTCCGATCCAGGTCTCCCATAGACCGGCGAAGGCCAGCGGCTTGCCGGATTTGGCACGAATGTAATAAGGCTGCTTGCGCGGCCCGCCCGCCTTCCATTCGTAAAAACCGTCGGCCGGGATCAGGCAACGCCGTCGCTTCATCGCGGCTTTAAAGGCCGGCTTTTCGGTGACGGTTTCGCCGCGCGCATTGATCAGCAGCGGGAAAGCTTTCGGGTCCTTGACCCAGGACGGCAGAAGCCCCCAGCGCACCAGTGCGAAATGCCGCTCGCCATTCATCAGCCTGACGACGGGAATTGGCTGGGTCGGCGCCACATTGTAACGCGCCGGGAAATTCGGCCGTTCCAAGTAAAGGAATATGGCGTGGAGCTCTTCCGGCGTGAGG
Source organism: uncultured Hyphomicrobiales bacterium (assembly GCA_903885555.1). Classification (GTDB taxonomy): domain Bacteria; phylum Pseudomonadota; class Alphaproteobacteria; order Rhizobiales; family Xanthobacteraceae; genus Pseudolabrys. The sequence continues at coordinate 46,617 of CAISIV010000078.1, read as the reverse complement.
ACGATCGTATAACGGCCGCACATAATCGAACGTCTTCCCGTCCACGCTTAATGACACCTTAACCGGCAAGAATCAGACTGCCGCCCGGTGGATTCGTCCCGGAAGCCTATGACATATCAGCATCGTGCCGAGCCTGTACAAACGGCGAGCGACGACCTCGCGGCGCGGCTGGCCGACGCCAATATCAATCCGGTCACCGGCTTTGCCACCGACTACCTCAACCATTTCAACGAAGCCATCATGCTGCTCGAGATGCTGCCGGACTGTCCGGACTGCATCGACGACTTTCTGGCCTGGCGGCCGATGACCTACCGCGAACATTTCATGGCCTCGCACTTCAAAGGCCGCGACCTGGCGATCGCCGCCTATGACGCGGCCAACCCGGCGACGCGCGATTGCCTCGACACGATGGCCACGACAATGACCGCCGTGCTAGAGGCCACCCGCGAGTCACTGCGGCCTGACCTGCCGCCGGCAGCGGCCGCGGCCCTCGCGGTGCAAGCCGTCGCCTGGGTCAAACCGCTATTGGCGCAAGCAAGCGCCCTGATCAACGGCGAAGGCGACGGGGAAATAACCGACGCACAAGCCATGGCCGACCGGCTGATGAAGACAAAATTTTGAACGACGTCCGCACTTATCCGACACGCCCATTCCTCGCCGTCAGCGCCGCGATTTTCCGCGACGGCAAGGTGCTGGTGGTGCGCCGGGCGCGCAAGCCTGCGCTCAATCTCTACACCATGCCCGGCGGTGTCGTTGAAGCCGGCGAAACGCTCGCCGAAGCAGTCGCCCGCGAAGTTCGCGAGGAAACGGCCTTGCAGATCGAAGTCCTGACGCTGGCCGGCCATCGCGAGGCGGTGATGCGCGACGCCCAAGGCAGGGTCGAGCGCCATTTCGTCATCATGTGTTTTGCCGCGCGCTGGGTATCCGGCGAACCGGTGCTCAATGAAGAGCTCGACGAAGCGCACTGGCTCGATCCGTCGGAGATCGCGGGCCTGCGCACCACCGACGGCCTGGCCGAAATCGTGGCGTCCGCGGCCGAAATCATCGCCAGCGGGCGTTAACGGCACTGCCTTGCGATTGCCTCAGACCAAGGGCATATCAATCGCCACAATGAGAACCTTGCTCGCCATCGCGTCTGTCCTGCTGTGCCTGACGCTGCCGGTGCGCGCGGCCGAAGGCGATCCCGCGCCATTCGACAACGACCTGCAGCGGCTCGGCGAGATCCTCGGCTCGCTGCAATATCTGCGCGGCATCTGCGGCCCCAATGAAGGCCAGAAATGGCGCAACGAGATGCAGAGCCTGATCGACGCCGAGGCGCCCTCCGGCGAACGGCGGCGCCTGATCGTGGCGAGCTTCAATCGTGGTTACCGGGGTTTTCAACAGACTTATCGGACCTGCACCCCGGCCGCGAATATCGCGATTCGCCGCTATCTCGACGAAGGCGCTAAAATCGCACGCGAAATCACGGCGCGTTACGCCAACTAGTCCCACGCATATTAACCTTTCCTTTACGTGCCGGCTTGGACCGCCTGCCGCGCATGCTAACGTCCGTTTCGGGATTTAGGACTGGCGTCCGCAGTGGGCGCCAGGGGACGAAGGTGACAATGACGACAGCGGGCCGAGACACTCAGACACGCGAGCCGGTACCGGATCACGAGCAGAAGCGCGTGGCCCTCGGCTACCTGCATGAAGCCTGGGCCGAAGCGCGCCTCGATGGTATCGATGGCGATTGTCTCGCGCAGGCCTGCCTGTTTGCCGCGCTCGCCGAATTCGTCACCACCTATGGCGAGGAAGCAGCGGCCACCTTCACCGAAGGTCTCGGCGCCCGCATCCGCAACGGCGAATTTTCGCTCGAGCAGCAGAAGCGGCAGTAGCGCACGAGACTAACTGCGCGGCACGTTCAGGCCGTAATAGCGCTCCAGCAACGCATCGACATCGGCCGGGTAAAACGGCTTCTTGAGAAATGCCAGTGCGCCCGCCGCATTCGCGCGATCGGCGATAGCGTTGTCGAGCGTCGAAGTCATCATCACCACCGCGACGTTCGGAGACTCCCGCTTGATCTCCAGCAAAGTCTCAAAGCCGTTCAGCCCCGGCATGTTGTAGTCGAGAAAGACAATCCCGAATTTTTCGGTGCGCAGGCGCTCGAGCGCCGCGCTGCCTTCGACCGCTTCCTGGATGTTCAACGAGAAGTGACTCGCCAGCAAAATCTTTTTGACGATGCTGCGCATGGTGCCGGAGTCATCGACCACCAGCACGCGCGTCGGAATCTTGGCGCGGACACAGAGATTGACCAGAGTGTCAGCCTCTGCATCATTGGCGGGTCTGGCGACAACACCATCGATGCCTTCGGGCCGCGATGAGTCCTTCGGCCCTGCCATGAAAATCAGAGGCGGCGGCGGTGCCGCGCGCGCGGCTTTAATCAAAATAGTTTTGTGGGCATCGGACAAATCCGCATCCAGGATACAAACGTCGGTGCCGGCTCTGGATAGCAGCGTCGCGGCCTGTGCGACTTCAAGAATTTCCAGTTCGATAGGCACCGGTGCTTTGGCCACTGCCTGATGCCAGTACTCGTGGTCCGGCAACGCAGCCGCGACCACCAATATGCGAAGCGACATCAGATCGCCGGCCATGTATCAGTCCCGCCCCACCTTCCCGGAGGACATCCGAGATGTATTTGGGTGTTCAGTTACCGTTGATAGACAGTCGCGTAAGCTTTGCAATTCCACAGAGCAGCGTTGCGTGAAAAGCTTGGGGACAACTACGCCGATGGAACTTTACGCACAACCCAAGGCTTCGAGAAAGCGCACGCGCTCGCCTTTTCCGGCGTCAACCAGGGTGCCGTCCCACATCGCCTTGAAGCCGCGCACCAGCGTGCCGACCGGCCAGCCCGTTACGGACGTACCGTCATAGGTCGTCCACCCGGCGCGCGAAGCGATCCACTGATTGGTGATGGTCTCGCGGCGCTTCATATCGACCACGGTCACGTCGGCGTCGTAGCCGACCGCGATCCGGCCTTTGTTGGCCATGCCGAACACCCGGGCAGGTCCGGCGCTGGAGAGATCGACAAAGCGCTGCAAGGTCAGCCGTCCGGCGTTGACGTGGTCGAGCATGATCGGAACGTATGTCTGTACGCCGGTAATGCCGGAATGCGCCTTCGGATAGGGCTGCGACTTTTCTTCGCGGGTGTGCGGCGAATGATCGGACCCCAGAGTATCGACAACGCCCTGGGCGATGCCGTGCCACAAGCCCGCGCGGTGCGAGGCATCTCGGATCGGCGGATTAATCTGCGCGTAGACGCCGTGTTTCTCGTAAGCCTCCGGCGCGGCCATCGTCAGATGGTGCGGCGTGCATTCCGCCGTGGCGACGTCCTTGTGGCCGGCCAAGAATTCCATCTCGTCGCGGCTGGTGACGTGCAGCACGTGAACGCGCTTGCCCGTTTCTTTCGCCAGCGCGATCAGCCGCTGCGTGCACATCAGCGCGGCCTTGGCATCGCGCCAGACCGGATGCGAACGCGGATCGCCATCGATGCGCTCGCCCATGCGTTCGCGCAGGCGATACTCGTCCTCGGAGTGGTAGGAAGAACGGCGGCGGATCGCCTTGAGGACGTTACGTACGCCCTCGTCGTCCTCAATCAGCAGCGAGCCGGTCGACGAGCCCATGAACACTTTGACGCCGGCAACGCCCGGCAGCATTTCCAGCTCGGCGAGATCTTTGGTGTTTTCGCGCGTGGCGCCGACGTAGAACGCAAAATCGCAATGCATGCGGTGGTGACCGCGCTTGACCTTGTCGGCGACGGCCTCGGCCGTGACCGTCAACGGGTCGGTGTTCGGCATTTCGAACACCGCCGTAACGCCTCCCAGCACCGCGCCGCGCGAACCGCTTTCCAGATCCTCCTTATGCGTGAGGCCGGGCTCGCGCATATGGGTGTGCGTATCCATCACGCCTGGCAGCAGATGCAGGCCCTTGCAGTCGATAATTTCGCCGGCCGAAGCGCGCGAAAGGTCGCCAATGACGGCAAACCGGCCGGCGCGGATACCGATATCGCGCAGGCCCTCGCCGTCCTGATTGACGACGGTGCCGCCCTTGAGGATCAGATCGTAGGTTTCGGCCATGTTAAACCGGCTCTAAACAGGGGCTCTTGAGGCAAGGGCTCTTGAGAGATGTCCAACAGCGCTTACGTTTCGCCGCGAGTTCTGGCAAGAGATTAGCGATGAGTACCCACATGCAGGCAGCGCTGCTTCCCGAACGAGGCGTGGTGAAGGTGGCGGGCGACGACGCCCGGCACTTCCTCAATGGCCTCGCCACCAACGACATCGGCAAGGTCGCGCCGGGCACGGCGCGCTTTGCCGCGCTGCTGACGCCACAAGGCAAGATCGTGGTGGATTTCATCGTCACCGAAGCCCCGGCCGAGGACGGCGGCGGCTTTTTTCTCGATTGCCCACGCGCACTGGCGCCGGCACTGGTCGAGAAGCTCAAGTTCTACAAATTGCGCGCGAAAATCATCGTCGAGGACCTGTCGAATGCACTCGGTGTCATGGCTGTCTGGGGCAGCGAACCGGCGGCCAGCGATTACGGCCTGAGCTTCACCGATCCGCGGCTGCCCGCGCTCGGTTCGCGCGTCATCCTGCCGCCGCCGCAAGCTGCGGAAGCCGCCGCCGATCTCGGCGCGGCATTCGTCGAGCCCGAAGTTTACGACGCTCATCGCATCGCGCTCGGCGTGCCGCGCGGCGGCAACGACTTCATCTATGGCGATACCTTCCCGCACGAAGCCAACATGGACCAGCTCGGCGGCGTCGATTTCGACAAAGGCTGCTATGTCGGCCAGGAAGTCGTGTCCCGCGTCGAGCATCGCCACACTGCGCGCAGCCGCGTGGTGCCGGTCGAATTCGAGAACGCGCCGCTCGCCGGGTTGCCGGTGACGGCAGGTGAAAAGCCGGTCGGCACGATGGGTTCGTCCAACACCGGCCGCGGCCTTGCCATGCTGCGGCTCGACCGCGTCGCCGAGGCGATGGCCGCCGGAACGCCGGTCATCTCCGGCGGCGTCGAACTCCACCTTTCGAAACCGGACTGGGCAACGTTCCCGTGGCCGGGCGACACCAAAGCGGCATCATGAGCGGACCTCTCCTGCACGCCGACGGCATCAAGCGTTGCTCTTGGGCGACGCTCGACCCGCTCTACGTCAAATATCACGACACCGAATGGGGCGTGCCTGAGTGGGACGACCGCGCGCTCTACGAAAAGCTGATGCTCGACGGTTTCCAGGCCGGGCTGTCGTGGATCACGATCCTGCGCAAGCGAGACAACTTCCGCGCTGCCTTCGACGATTTCGATCCGGAAAAGATCGCGCGCTATACGCCGAAGAAAGTCGAGCGCCTGATGCAGGACGCCGGCATCGTGCGCAACCGCGCCAAGATCGAGGGCGCGGTCAATTCGGCGAAATCCTTTCTGAAGATCATGGAAAGCGGCCCCGGCTTCTCGAAAATGCTGTGGGCGCATCTCGGCGACAAGCCGCATGATCACAAATTCCGCTCGAGCAAGCAGATCCCGACCAGCAACGACATTGCGTTGGGAATGTCGAAGGAATTGATCGGTCACGGCTTCAAATTCGTCGGGCCGACGATCGTTTATGCCTTCATGCAGGCGGTCGGTATGGTCAACGATCATCTGACGACCTGCCACCGCCACGACGCTTGCGCCAAGCTCGCGAAAAAGCCGACGAAACGGAAATGACCAAGCCTCCCGCCGCGAAAAGCCGACGCGCCTGGCAGCGCATGCTGTCGGGACGGCGGCTCGATCTGCTCGACCCTTCACCGCTCGATGTTGAACTGGAAGACATCGCTCACGGTCTCGCACGTGTTGCGCGCTGGAACGGACAAACCAAGGGCTCTCACATCTTTTCGGTGGCGCAGCACTCGCTGCTGGTGGAAGCCGTCGCGCGCGCCAAGACCTCGCGCCTCGACCGCACCGCGCGGCTCGCGCTGCTGCTGCACGACGCGCCGGAATACGTCATCGGCGACATGATCTCGCCCTTCAAAGCCGTCATCGGCGATAGCTACAAGGCGGTCGAGCACCGCCTGCTGGCCGCGATCCATCTGCGCTTCGGATTGCCGGCGAAAATCCCGGAGACGATGACGGCCATGATCAAGGCGGCCGACCGCGCCGCCGCCTATCTCGAAGCGACACGGCTGGCCGGCTTTGAAGACGACGAGGCGCGCAAGTTCTTCGGCCAACCGCCGAAATTCTCCGCGGCGATCGAACGCGACTACCTGACGCCGTGGCCGGCCGGTACTGCCGAAAAGACCTACCGCGAGCGATTCGAGAAATTGCTTCGCGCCTGAAGCCGTCCTAGAAAGCCGCCATGATACACGTCTGCTCGCTCGCACGCCTGCACGCCACGGTCGACGAGACCAAGGCCCGTCATATCGTCACGCTGCTGCGGTTCACCGACAAGGTGACGCGGCCGAGCCATATTGCGGCGGAAAATCATCTCATCCTGTCGATCGACGACATTTCCGCGCCGATGGACGGCATGACGGTTCCGGCGCAGGAACACGTCCAGCAGCTCATCGATTTCGCGACACGCTGGGACCGCAGCGCGCCGATGGTCGTGCACTGCTATGCCGGCATCAGCCGCTCGACCGCGGCGGCTTTCACCGCTGCCTGCGCGCTCAATCCGCAACGCGACGAGATGCAGATCGCGCAAGCGATCCGCGAATCCTCGCGCACGGCCAAGCCGAACGCGGCCATCGTCGCGCTTGCCGATAAACTACTCAAGCGCGATGGCCGCATGGTCCGCGCTATCGACAGCCTCGGCCCCGGCCAGGACGCCGAAGAAGGCATTCCATTCCGCCTCGACCTGCTCTAACGGGCGCAGTCCACAGGCGCGCTGTCCCCTATCCTATCGCATTGCAGCCCACTACCATTGCCGCGAACTGTGCATCGGCCGGGGGGCGACATGGAAACTCTAATCGTATTCGGCGTTCTGCTGCTGGTGGCCTTCCCGGTCATTTCCATCGTCGCACTGGTGATGGCGATCGGCGCACGCGACCAGGTGCGGCAGTTGGAGCGGCGTCTCGCCGCGTTTCAAGCGGGCCAAGCAGTCACGCCACTGGCGGCCGCGCCCGAAGCGGCCCCCGTGGCCGCTACCATCATCAAGCCAGCCCCCATCGTCGAAACGCCCGCGCCGGAACCGGCCACCGTTGAACCAACAACTTCCGTTCCTCCGGTTGCTGCGGCGGCGCCCGCGCCACCATCGACGACGCTGGAAGAAAAGTTTGGCACCAAGTGGGTGGTGTGGATCGGCGGTCTGGCGCTGGCGCTCGGCGGCATCTTCCTCGTGCGCTATTCGATTGAGCAAGGCCTGCTCGGCCCGGGCATGCGGGTATTTTTTGGCGCGCTGTTTGCCGCGCTGCTGATCGTCACCGGCGAATGGACACGACGCAACGAACTCGCCACCGGGGCAGTCGGCATCCCCACCCAGCATATTCCCAGCATCCTGACCGCGGCCGGCACCGTTGCGGCCTATGCGACGGTCTACGCCGCCTTCGCGTTGTACGGCTTCCTGTCGCCACCCGTGGCTTTCATTCTGCTGGGCCTCGTCGCGCTGGCAACGCTCGCCGCCGCGCTGCTGCATGGTCCGGCGCTGGCCGGTCTTGGCCTCGCGGGCGCCTTCGTCACGCCGGTGCTGATCCCGTCAGACGCCCCGAACTATTGGGCGTTGTATATCTATCTTGCCATCGTCACCGCCGCCGCCTTCGCGCTGGCGCGCGCCAGACTCTGGCGCTGGCTTGCCGTCACCGCCGTTGTGCTGGGTGCGTTGTGGACGTTTCCCGGGATCGATCTTCCGCAGGTCGACGCACTCGGCGCGCACCTCTTCCACGTGATCGCAGGATTTGCGCTGGCCGCGGCGCTGATCGTTTCAGGATTACTGTTTGGCCCGAGCGGCGAGCCCGGGAAAATCGACGAGATTTCGTCGGGCGCGATCGGCGGATATCTCCTGATGGCCGCCATCCTTGCGATCGCCAGCGACCATGATCCGGCGGCGCTTGCCGTCTTCTCGATCATGACCGCGGCGACCGTCGCGATCACGTGGCGCACCGAGGCCACGCTGTGGGCACTGCCCGCCGCCGGATTGATGACGGTTGTTGTCATCCTCCACTGGTGCGCGCCGGAGGTCTTTGAAGATTTCGTGCTGCCGGCGGGTGTGACGGGCGGCGCTATCCCCGATCCGCCGACAGGCACCGGCTTGCATCTCGCCGTCAGCGCCCTCTTGGCTGCCCTGTTCGGTCTTTCAGGCTTTGCGGCGCAAGGCCGCTCGGAAAATCCGCGCGCGGCGCTGCTCTGGAGCGGCACAGCGGTAGCCGTCCCGGTCGCAATATTAATCGCGCTCGACCTGCGTATCGCCGCCTTCGATCGCTCGATCCCGTTTGCCGTCCTCGCGCTCGTGCTCGCGGGCCTCTATGGCTACGCCACCGAGTTGCTGACGAGGCGCGAGCCCCGTCCAGGCGTCGCAGGATCGGCCGCCATCTTTGCCACCGGCGCGGTGGCCGGCCTGGCGCTGGCACTGACCTTCGCCCTCGACAAAGGCTGGCTGACCGTCGGTCTTGCGTTGATGGTCCCCGGCATCGCCTGGATCTCAGAGCAACGGCCGCTGCCGGCGTTGCGCAAACTCGCCGCTGTCGTGACCGGCCTCGTGTTGCTCCGCGTCGGCTACGAGCCGCGCATCGTCGGCAATGATCTCGGCACCACGCCGATCTTCAACTGGCTGCTCTACGGCTATGGCGTGCCTGCAGTGTCGTTCTGGTACGCCGGTTATCTGCTGCGGCGGCGCGCCGACGATGCTCCGGCGCGCGCAGCGGAGTCGGCCGCGATTCTATTCACGGTCCTGCTCGCGATGCTGGAAATTCGCCATTACATGAACAATGGCGACCTGTTTCGCGAGTCGACCGCGCTGGCGGAAATTGCCATGCAGGTTTCGGTCGGTCTGGCGATGACCATCGGTCTCGAATGGCTGCGCGGTCGCAGCAACAGCATCGTGCACAATCTCGGCGCCCTGGTCATTGGCGCGCTGACATTTGCCGCGATCGTCTTTGGGCTAGCACTGACGGTCAATCCGCTGTTCACCGGCAGGCCGGTCGGCGGCACGTTCTTCAATCTCATCCTGCTCGGCTACGGCATCCCTGCGCTGCTGGCGGCAAGCCTGGCGCTGGTCGCGCGCCATAGCCGGCCGCTGGGCTATCGCTATCTCGCCGCGGCGACAGCGGTGGCGCTGGCGATCGCCTACTTCACGCTGCAGGTACGCCTGCTGTTCCACGGACCGTTCCTGTCACGCGGCATAACGACCGACGCCGAGCAGTATTCCTACTCGGCCGTCTGGCTCTCCTTCGGCGTCGCTCTTCTGATCGCAGGCTTCCTGCTGCGCTCGCAGCCGGCCCGCATGGCCTCCGCCGCGGTGGTGGCCCTCACCATCGCCAAGGTTTTCCTCGTTGATATGTCCGGATTGGAAGGCATTTTCCGCGCCTTGTCCTTTATCGGACTCGGCGCCGTGCTGGTCGGTATCGGCTGGCTGTATCAGAAGCTGCTGTTTCCGGCGCAAAGCCCGCCTGCAACACCTGCCGCTTCGCCACCGGGAGACGGTGCATGAGCGAAGACGAGATCAAATACGGCGTCGTTTCGCCAGACGTGCTGACCTCCTACGACGGCCTCGGCTTTTTGCGCGCCATCATCGACGGCACGCTGCCACGGCCGCCGATCTTCGAACTGTTCGCAATCAGCGGCAGCGAAGCCGAGTATGGCCGTGTCGCCTTCGAGGGGGTGCCGGAAATCCGTCACTACAATCCGATCGGCAGTATTCACGGCGGCTTTGCCGCGACCTTGCTCGACAGCGCGCTGGGCTGCGCCATTTTCTCGACGCTAAAGAAGGGCGACACCTGGACGACGCTGGAGTTGAAAATCAACTACGTCCGCGCTTTGACCAAGGACACCGGCCCGGTGCGCGCCGAAGGCCGCGTCATCCATCGCGGCCGCACGGTGGCCACGTCGGAAGGCGATTTGAAAGACCGCGCCGGCAAACTCTACGCCCACGCCTCCACGACCTGCATGATTTTTCCCGCCGGCTAGAACCAGAGCCGCACGCCGGCGGTGATGTAAGTCGAGCCGCTCATCGCGCCGCTGATAAGTCCGTACATGCCCGAGCGATGGTGCAAGCGAAACACCAGTTGCCGGTCTTTGTGTTCCGGCAAGGCGAAGGTCAGCTCCGGCGCGAAATAATGCTGGATGTGCGTGCCGCCCGGCGGATTGAGATCGGAATGATCTTTCTCGAACTGCGAAATCCCGGTGGCGTAGTTCAAACCCGTCGACAGTCCGAGCGTGGTGTAAATAAAATTATTCCATGGGAACGCGGTGAAGCGCACATAGAACGCGCCCCAGAATTCACCCTCGGTCTGATCGCCGAAACGCTTGGCCGTTCCCAACTCGCCTTCGATGTCAAACACACTGAACACCGTGGCGATGCGGCGCGACACGGCGCCGCCGACACTGCTGCCGCCGCTGTAGTTCCACGCGGTAGGGCCGATCGGCTTGAAGAAGATGTCCTGGACGTTGGTGGCGACCGAAGAACCGGCAAAAACGTAAATCGCGCAATCGCCCGCGCATGGCTGCAACGTGTTGCGCCATTGAATGGAGTCGGCTGCATTGGCGGTACTGAAAAAACTCAACACAACGCACGCAAACGCACTTCGCGTCAGCCGCATGACCTAGCCCGTCATTTCACGCTCATCGACAGCCGGCGCACTGCAGACGCAGTTTCACCGGCACCACGCAAAGAGCGGTGACTCGGATTAAGAAATTGGAAATAAATAAAGTTCCACGCCGACCATGCTTCAGTAAGCGACTGGCCGGCGGAACCTAGTTGGCGCTGGCGTTGGCGGTAATCGAAGGCCGCAGACGCAGCGGTTCGTTGTGCGTGCTGCGGATCACGGCGGCGCGGCCGTTCTGCCGGGTGAACTCGCACGAAGCAAAGCCGAAGCCCGAGACCGCACCGCGGAAGCTCTTCTCATCGAGCTTGGTCAGATTGAAGCACGGCGAAAACGGCATGCCGCGCACCGAAGCACAGACCGAGTCGTTCTTGACCTGCAGCGTGCCGGCCGGCAGCGCGGCATAACGCAGCTGTCCAGCGCCCTGGAATTGAATGGAGCCCACCACGGACCCGTCGTGCATCACGCGGCCCTGGCCGCGGGTGCCTTCGAAACAGGTGTAGGTGAACATCTTGCCGACGACGAAGCGGCGCGCTTCTTCAGGGCTCATCGTCTCGCCAGCAATTGCCGGGACCGCCGCCAACAGGGCAGCCGCAAACGCAACACCACGCAACATTTACACAACTCCGACTGACGCCACTATTTAAGCGAAAACGCGGCCTATTTTTCAAGCCTGCCGGGATTATGCCTAACGAAAGTCGCCAAATCCTGAACGCCTTTACCTGATTTTGACCACGATCCGGCCCCGGACCTGGCCCGCCAGAATGGCCGCGGCAGCCTCGGGAACCCCGGAAAGGCCAATTTCGCGGGTCATCGCGGCCAGTTTGGGGCGATCCAGCTCCGTTTCCAGCCTTTTCCACGCCTCCCGCCGTAGCTCGATCGGGCACATCACGGAGTCGATGCCGTAAAGACACACCCCGCGCAAAATGAAGGGCGCGACTGAGGTCGGCAGGTCCATGCCGCCGGCTAGCCCGCAGGCGGCCACCGCGCCGCCATAGCGCGTCATCGACAGCAGGTTGGCTAGCGTCGTGGAGCCGACGGAGTCGATGCCGCCGGCCCAGCGCTCCTTGGCAAGCATCTTCACAGGCCCGGCGAGATCCTTGCGCTCGACGATCTCGGTCGCGCCGAGGCTCTTGAGATAGTCGCCCTCCTCCGGCCGCCCGGTGATCGCGCTGACGGAAAAGCCCTTGCCGGCCAAGATCGCGACGGCAACCGAGCCGACGCCACCGGCAGCGCCGGTAACGGCAATGGGGCCGCGCTCGGGCGTCAGGCCGTGACGCTCCAGCGCCATCACCGCGAGCATGGCGGTGTAGCCGGCGGTGCCGATCGCCATGGCTTCGCGCGTGGTCATGCTGGCCGGCAGCCGCACCAGCCAGTCGCCTTTGACGCGGGTTTTTTCCGCATATGCGCCGAGGTGCGTTTCGCCGGTGCCCCAGCCGTTGAGGATGACCTTGTCGCCCGGCTTCCAGTTGAGATTGGTTGAACTCTCGACCGTGCCGGCAAAGTCGACGCCGGCGATCATCGGGAAGCGGCGCACCACCGGCGCCTTGCCGGTAATCGCGAGGCCGTCTTTGTAATTCACGGTGGAATAGTCGACCGCAACGGTGACGTCGCCATCCATCAGATTGGCTTCGTCGAAATCCGTCAGGGCGGCCTTGGTGCCGCTCTCCGTTTTCTCGATCACCATCGCCTTGAATGTGCCCACGCGCCTGCTCCCTTTATTTTGGGAGCATTTGTGACGCGCCCGCGCCGGAGGCGCAAGACAATCAAGCGCGGCTCAATCAAGCCGCGGCGGGGACCGCGGGCCGCACCACCGGCTTCTCGACGATCGGCAGATTGATCAGTGCTGAGGCGACGCCGAAGAATACCGACAGCCACCACACGGGATCGTAGGAACCCCAGCGTTCGAACACGAGGCCGCCCAGCAGCACGCCGAGGAAACCGCCGACCTGATGGCTGAAGAAGGCAAAGCCGAACAGCATCGTCATCCATCGCGTGCCGAACATCACAGCTACCAATCCCGACGTCGGTGGCACGGTCGAGAGCCACAGCAGCCCTGTGACCGCACCGAAGATCAGCGTCGTCGTTGTGGTCGCCGGCACCAGGATGAAGGCGACGATCGACAGCGCGCGGCCGAAGTAGATGATCGACAAAATGTAGCGTTTTGGCATGCGGCTGCCGAGATAGCCGGACGTCATGGAACCGACGATGTTGAACAGACCGATGACCGCGAGCGTCCAGCCGCCGACCTCGGCCGAGATACCGCGGTCGATCAGATAGGACGGCAGATGCACGGTGACGAATGCGAGCTGGAAGCCGCAGGTGAAGAAGCCGAGCACCAGCAGCACGTAAGAGCGATGACCGAAGGCTTCAGTCAATGCCTGCTTTATCGATTGACCGGCGAGCGGCGCCGGTGCCCCGGCCGGACGCGGCGGCGTCGCCAGCGCTAAAGACAATGGCAAGATCAGCAGCAGCACGCCGCTGAAAATCAGCAGCGCGGTCTGCCAGCCATAAGCGTGCATCAGATAAACGCCGATCGGCGAAAACAAAAATTGCCCGAACGAGCCAGCGCCAGTGCCGACACCGAAAGCGAGTGAGCGCCACTCTTCCGGCAGCAGCTTGCCGAAGCCGCCGATGACGATGGTGAAGGAGCTCGCCGACAGACCAAAGCCGATCAGAACGCCGGCGGTCAGATCGAGCGTGCCGGGCGTCGTCGAATAGCCCATCAAGCCGATGCCGGCCGCATACAGGATCGCGCCGAAGGCCAGAACTTTGTTGGTGCCGTATTTATCGGCGATCGCGCCGGCGAAAGGCTGGCCGACGCCCCACAGCAGGTTCTGAATCGCCAGCGCTATCGCGAAGACGTCGCGGCCCCAGTGATTGGCCATCGACATCGGGCTGAGGAAGAAGCCGAGCGACGAGCGCGGACCGAAGCTGATCATCGCGATCAGACAGCCGCAGATCACCACTACCAATGGCGTCCGCCATCCCACAGCCGCCGCTGCCCGTCCCGTCGCGCCTTGCAATGTCATGCGAAATTTCCTGCTCCGGACAGCAGAATACCCGCGCCGGAAGAGCGGAACATAGGGAGATTCCGAGGCACTTCATAACGAAAATTGGTGATGCGCGGCATTTGCCCGGTGCATAGCCCGCGCAAAAACGGCGAGTTTACAGCCGTTTAGCTTCGGCCTCGGTGGCTTTGGCATCACCCCAGGTCGGTTCGTCGGACCCATCGCCCCAGTTCAGCGGCCGGTAGAACTTGTGGACGCCGAGGCTGTAGAGCTTCTTCATTTCGCCGACCCAGCTCGGGTGCACCCAGAAGGCATGATAGTGCGTCGACTTGGCCACTTCGGGCATCCACAGCTTGCCGTCGAGCGTGTCGCGGGCAATGCGCTTGGCGCGCTCCCAAGCATCCGGCTCGGTGACGATGTCGGGAATGCCATCGCAGGCAAAAGTGAACTGGCAGGAATTGTGGCGGTGGGCATTCTGATAGACCACGCCGCAGACGGTCTTGGGATAGAACGGCGAGAACACGCGGTTCATCACGACCTGTGCCACCGCAATTTGCCCGCGCACCGGTTCGCCGCGCGATTCAAAATAGACGGCGTTTGCGAGACACTTCTCCGCCTTGGCGCGTTCGGCACCGGTGATGCCAAGCCGCTCGGCCGGCGATCTCGGCCGCTTGTCGTCGCCGGTGACCTCGCCCTTGCTGGCGATGCTTTCGCCCGTGCTGATGTCGCCAGCCTTGGGCGGCGCGAGCGCGGACTGCTTGATGTCGGTGTCGCCCGACGCACGCGAGGCCAGCACGACAGGCGCTTCGCCCGGCGCCCATGGCGCGATGGCTTCCTGCTCCGAGGCCAAAGGATCGCCGCCGAAGAAGATGCGGCCATCGTCGTGCTTGGCGGGAATTTGCGGCGCGATCGCTGCGAGATTGGTCGGCGGAATATCGGCATAGGGAATATCGACGTCGGCGGCGGCGCTGTCGCGGCCCGGCGCTTCGGGAAATTCGTATTCCGAGTAAGGCTCGAAGCGGCCTTCGTTCTTTTCGACTTTCAGCGCGGCCTCAGCCTGCACCGGCGGCGGTTCGGTCATCGCGACCGGCGGCAATGGCGGCATTGGTTCGCGTGTGCGCGAAAGTAAAGAGTCCCGCTTGGTCTTGCGGTTGACGGTAGGGAATTGCAGCGTCGCCGTCGGATCGCCGAGCGGCTGCGAACCGATCGACGCCGTGATGTCGGACGGATCGAAATTAGCAAGCGCGTAAAGCGGCGGCGGCGGGATCGCGGTGCCGACCGGACGCGGCATGCTGAAGGTCGCGGCGTGAATGGTGCCAAACGGCGAAGCGATCAATCGTGCGCGAGCGCGCTCGGCAACCGCCGGCTGGCCTGCAATCAAGGCGCCGAGATCCTGGAAACCGATGGTGCTGGGCAGAAGGCTGAAGACAAGCACGCCGGAAACGACCCGTGCGAGCTTCCTTCGACGACGCTTCTTGGGAACCGACATACGCACGCGCTACGCCACCACAACGAAAATCAGGTCCACGCCCGCCGCCGGACTGACGACAATGCGATCTGCTTTTTTATGGACTGATTAACCTTGCGAAGCTGTTAACCGCGGCAAACGCTCGCAACGCAGTTCCAGCTTCGTAAACCCTTCGTCAACGACTGCACAGAACGACGACCTGTTGGCGCGAATTCATGCAAAACAGAGGCCTTTTCAGTTGCCGTGAGCCCCCACGGCAACCGTTGAGAAAATTTTATTAACTATATCGCAATCGTGACAACGCATGATGCGGTTTCCCACTACCGCGAGCTCGGATGCTCATTTCGATTTTGCCATCGACCATAGCAGGCCAGATGATGCTGCTCGCTGCCTCGTGCATCGCAGCCTTGGCAGCCGCCGTCATGCTTCAGAGGCGCCAGTCGTCGCGATTCCGAAGGCTGTCCGACGCGGTCGACAATATGTCGCAAGGCCTCAACGTATTCGACGGGCAAGGCCGCATCACGTTGCTCAACCGGCGCTATCTCGACATGTACAGCCTGTCGCCGGACATCGTGAAGCCGGGCTGTTCGCTCACACAACTGCTCCAGCATCGCAAGGATACAGGCCTGTTCAAGGGCGACGTCGAGCCGTACTGCCGCAAGATCATGGAGGAGATGACCCAGGGCAAGGAGATGTTCCACTATGTTACGGCCAGCGACGGCCGCATCGTGCTCGCCAAGAACCAGCCTTTGCCCGGCGGCGGCTGGGTTTCCACGCATGAGGATGTCACCGAGCAACGCAGCGCCGAACAGGAACGCGCCGCCATCCGCGGCCAGGAAGAGCGCCGCACGACAATCGACGCGGCGATCACCACGTTCCGCCCGCAAGTCGAGAAGTTGCTCTCCAGCGTCAGCAGTAGCGCCTCCGCAATGCGCAAGACGGCCGGTGCTTTGTTCAGTTCGTCCGAACAGACGTCGCAACGCGCCGAAAGCGCCGTGCATGCATTCCACGAAGCCTCCGCCAATGTGGAGACGGCGGCGGTTGCGGCCGAAGAACTGTCGCATTCCATCGCGGAAATTAGCCGTCAATTGACGGACACCAGCAATATCGTCGAACTCGCGACCGGCGAAGCGCGCTCGACCGACGATGAAATCGCCGGTCTTGCTCAAGGCGCGCAGAAGATCGGCGACGTCATCAAGCTGATCCGCGATATTGCCGGGCAGACCAATCTCCTGGCGCTCAACGCGACGATCGAAGCCGCGCGCGCCGGCGAAGCCGGCCGAGGCTTTGCGGTGGTGGCATCCGAAGTGAAATCGCTGGCGGTGCAGACCGCCAAGGCGACGGAGGATATCGCCGCTCACATTCTCGGCGTTCAGGACTCGACCGCCGGCGCGGTCGATGCGATCCGCCAGATCGTGGGGCGTATGCAGGAGATCAATCGATTCACCTCGGCCGTCGCCGCCGCGGTCGAGCAACAGAATGCGGCGACCGGAGAAATCTCCCACAACGTCGCGAGCGCCGCCAAAGGCACTGGAGATGTCGTCGAGGTGCTGGGCGAAGTCGCGGGCGCCGCGACCGAAACGCGCGCTTCGGCGGGCGTGGTGCGCGATGCCTCGGAGAAGGTTGATGCCGCCGTGTCGAACCTGCGGCTCGAGGTCGAGGACTTCCTGATCAAGGTCGCGGTGTAGCGCGGTCTAGAAAATCTTCATCGGCATCCCGGCGGCCATCGGGATCACGACCATCAGCACAAGCGCGATGGCGAAACTGATAATCCGCGTCGTACCGGTGATCGGCGGACCGCCATTGCTGGAGCGGGCAAAGGCCACCAGTTCGAACACACCGAAGGCGATCAGAATCCAGAAATATGGCGCAACTGTAAAGTCGCGACTTTGCGGATAAAGCACGATGACGCCGCCCACGATCAGGCCGACCACGGTCGCGTAGATGATGAAAATGCGGCCCGTATCCATAATGTCCCCGGCTTTGGTGCAGTCGTCTTATCAGACTTGTTATCAGGCTTGGCTGGCAGCGGTCTTGCCCAAGGCCGCCTGTGCGGCGGAAAGCCGCGCAATGGGCACACGGAACGGCGAGCACGACACGTAATCGAGCTTGGCTTCGTGGCAGAACGCCACCGAGGCCGGATCGCCGCCGTGTTCGCCGCAGATGCCCACTTTGAGCTTCGGACGAACCTTGCGGCCACGTTCGACGCCGATTTTGACCAGTTCGCCGACGCCCTGCTGATCGATCGAGACGAACGGGTCGGCGCCCAGAATACCGCGCGCGGTGTAGATACCGAGGAAGCTAGCGGCGTCGTCGCGTGAAATGCCGAACGTGGTCTGCGTCAGATCGTTGGTACCGAACGAGAAGAACTCGGCGCTTTCCGCGATCTCGCCGGCCATCAGGCATGCGCGGGGTAATTCAATCATCGTTCCGACGTCGTAGGTAAGCTTGGCGCCACTCTCCTTCGAGACGGCCTGCGCCATGGCATCGATGCGCTTCTTGACCAGTTCGAACTCGGCCTTGGTGGCGATCAGCGGCACCATCACTTCCGGCTTGACCGGCTTGCCGGTGCGCTTTTCGGCTTCGACTGCGGCTTCGAAAATGGCGCGCGCCTGCATCTCGGCGATTTCCGGATAGGCAATCGCGATACGGCAGCCGCGGAAGCCGAGCATCGGATTGAACTCGTGCAGTTCGCGGGCGCGGTCGGACAGTTTCTTGGGATCGGCGCCCATGGCGGCGGCGACCTCGGCGATCTCTTCCTCGCCGTGCGGCAGGAATTCGTGCAGCGGCGGATCGAGCAGACGGATGGTGACCGGACGGCCCTCCATGATCTCGAACAATTCGGTGAAGTCGTTGCGCTGCATCGGCAGCAGCTTGGCGAGCGCGGCGCGTCGCGACTTCTCGTCGTCCGACAGGATCATCTCGCGCACCGCCTGGATGCGCTCCTCGTCGAAGAACATATGCTCGGTGCGGCACAGGCCGATGCCTTCGGCGCCGAAGCGCACGGCGGCCTTGGCGTCCGTTGGTGTGTCGGCATTGGCGCGTACACCGAGCTTGCGCACCTTGTCGGCCCAGCCGATCAACGTGGAAAATTCGCCGGACAGTTCCGGCTGAACCATGTCGATCTTGCCGGCCAGCACCTGGCCGGTCGAGCCGTCGACCGTGATGAAGTCGCCTTTTTTGAACACCTGGCCGGCGGCCGTCATGGTGCCGGCATTGTAGTCGACGCGCAGCGTACCGGCGCCAGAGACGCAAGGCTTGCCCATGCCGCGCGCGACGACGGCGGCGTGCGAGGTCATGCCGCCGCGCGTGGTGAGAATGCCTTCGGCGGCGTGCATGCCGTGAATATCTTCAGGCGAGGTCTCGACGCGTACCAGAATGACCCTGCGGCCGTCGGACTTCAAAGTTTCCGCGTCCTCGGACGAAAACACGATCTCGCCGCTCGCCGCGCCGGGCGAGGCCGGCAGACCGGTCGCGACCACCTTGCGATGCGCGCGCGGATCGATGGTCGGATGCAACAATTGGTCGAGCGTCAGCGGATCGATGCGCAGGATCGCTTCTTCCCGCGTGATCAATTTTTCATTCGCAAGCTCCACCGCAATTCGTAGTGCCGCTTTCGCGGTGCGCTTGCCGGAGCGGGTCTGCAGCATCCACAGCGTGCCCTGCTCGACCGTGAATTCGAGGTCCTGCATGTCACGATAGTGGCGCTCGAGCACGGTGTAGATACGAGTCAACTCCTTGAAAGCGTCCGGCATGGTCGCTTCCATCGACGGCTTGTCGGAGCCGGCTTCGGCGCGCGCAGCTTCGGAAATTTCCTGCGGTGTGCGGATGCCGGCAACGACGTCCTCGCCCTGCGCGTTGATGAGGAATTCGCCGTAGAGCTTGCGCTCGCCGGTCGAGGGATTGCGCGTGAAGGCAACGCCTGTCGCCGACGTCTCGCCGAGATTGCCGAACACCATGGCCTGTACGTTGACCGCGGTGCCCCAGCCTTCCGGCACGCTGTTGAGGCGGCGATACGTAATCGCGCGCGCATTCATCCACGAACCGAACACGGCGCCGATCGCGCCCCACAGTTGCTCCTGCGGATCCTGCGGGAAGTCCTTGCCGAGTTCGTCCTTGACGCGCTTCTTGTAGCGCTCGACGAGTTCAACCCAGTCGTCGGCCGAGAGATCGGTATCGAGCGTATAGCCCTGACGCTCCTTGTAGATGTCGAGCAATTCCTCGAAGTGCTCATGGCCGACGCCGAGCACGACGTCGGAATACATCGTGATGAAGCGGCGATAGCTGTCGAAGGCAAAGCGCCGATCGCCGGACTGCTTCGCCAGCGCCACCACGGTCTCGTCGTTGAGGCCGAGATTGAGCACGGTGTCCATCATGCCCGGCATCGAGGCGCGCGCGCCGGAGCGCACCGAGACCAGCAGCGGATTGTGTTTGTCGCCGAAAACCTTGCCGGTGATCTTGCCGACCTGCGCCAGCGCCTTGACGACCTGGCTCTGCAGTTCTTTCGGATACTGCTGCTTGTTGGCGTAGTAGTAGGTGCAGACTTCCGTCGTGATGGTGAAGCCCGGCGGCACAGGAAGACCGAGGCTCGCCATTTCGGCCAAACCTGCGCCCTTGCCACCCAGCAGGTTGCGCATGTTCGGTTTGCCTTCGGCCTTGCCGCCGCCAAACGAATAGACCCATTTGCCTTTGGCGCCGGTCGCGGCAGCTTTGGCCGCAGCTTTCGGCTTCGCCTTTGTCGTGACTTTGGCCTTTACGGCCTTTTTCACGGACTTCTTCGATTTGGCGCTTGCGCGCGCAGCTTTGCGTTTAGCCATAGGTCATCACTCGCATTGGGCAGCCTTTTAAAAGCACCCCCGCGCCCGCAGTGGCAAGCCCACCCTAATGATTACCGGATAATCCCCAGCCCGATGATGCCGACGATGATCAGGTAGGCGGCGACGATGAAATTGAGCAGGCGCGGCACTAGCAGAATGGCGATGCCGGCGACAAGCGCGACGATGGGGGCGAGATGGGTGACGCCGATGACCATGGGATGTCCTTTGGGGTTGATGTGTAGTGCAACAACGAGGCGGGCGGCAGGTTCCAGAGACCGCGCGTCCGTTCATCCATCGACCGGCCCGCACCAGCCCGGCAGATAACGCGCATCGAGGCTTTTAGCCAACTTCTGCGCCTCCTTGATGGCGTCCGGGAAGTTATTCACAACGCGTTTGCGCGGCATCCGCCGGCGCAGGAAATCGGCCCACAAGAACTCGCTGAAGGGCGTCGTATCCTTGGCAAAACCGCCGACCCGGCGGAGTGCGCCGGCAAGACTGCGGAACGGATCGTCCTTGAGCTTGTCGATCGATTTCGGAATTTTGGAGAAGTCGCAGCGGCGACCGCGCTCATCGTAAGGGTGCACCCAGCTATGATGATCGAGCACCAGCCAGAAGTCCTCGTTGGTCAACTGACTGAGGTCGCTGACAACCGTTACCAGCACGTTCTCGAGGCCTTCTTCGTGCAATGACAGCGCGAGGTGATGGTGATCGATGACATAGTGGCGCTTCTTCGGACCGAGGATCACCGGAATCATGTGATCGCCAAGAAAATCACCGATCTTTTTCGCGCCACGTTGCCGCAGGCGTTTGCGCTTTTCTTTCACCTCCTCCATGCCGACCGTGATCTGGGTCGGGCGCAGGCTGATAATCGGAACGGGCTGCAGTACCGGATCGCGGACCGGAATCATGGCATCCTCCAATTACTGTTCGGGTGGCGTCTCGTCGGGAGATTGAAAACGGGCGCGGACGGCTTTTTCAAATACACCGCCCCAGATCAGAATGATGAAGGCGAGCGCCAGACCGGGAACGACGATATTCCAATCGGCAACGGCGCAGGCAATGCCGAGACAGGCCGTCAGCCACGTGCTGGCCGCCGTCGTCAATCCGTGAATGCGCGAGCCTTGGGCGGTGCGGATGATAACCCCGGCGCCGAGAAAGCCGATGCCGGTGAGAATGCCCTGCATGGCGCGCGTCGCATCGCCCGGGCCGCCGACGTGCGCCGCCGCCATGACGCCCAACGCCGAACCCAGCGCAACCAGGCCCAAAGTCCGGACACCGGTTGCCTTGTCATGCAGATCGCGATTCAAACCGATGGCGGCGCCCGCAAGCACCGCGGCCGTCAGCCGAAGGGTGATTTCCAGCATGCTCATGCCGGCAATCTAGCGCGATAAGACCGGCCGGGATATCGACGGCAACGTAAAAACGCGGCGGCGCTCAGCCTTCGATTTTCGAGAAATCCGCAACGGCCCGCGTCGCTTCGCGGATTTCATTGAGCAATTTGAGCCGGTTCTCGCGGACCGCCTTGTCGTCATCGTTGACCTTCACCTTGTCGAAGAAGGCATCGACGGTCGGCCGCAGCTTGGCGATGGCGCTCATGGCGGCGGCGAAGTCTTCCTTGGCAACCGCCGCGGAAGCTTCTTGCTTGGCGGCGGTAACGGCGGAAGCCAGCGCCTGCTCTTCCGGCAGCTTGAGCAGCGCCGCATCGGGCGCGCCCGCGAAGCTGCGCTTGTCCTTCTTCTCCTCGATGCCGAGGATGTTCGACGCGCGCTTGACGCCGGCCAGCAGACTCTTGCCCTCGCCGGTCTCAAGGAATTTCCCGAGCGCTTCGACGCGCCGAACGATCATCAGGAGATCGTCCTGACCTTCGAGCGCGAACACGGCGTCGACCAGATCGTGCCGCGCGCCCTGCTCGCGCAACTGGACTTTCAAGCGGTCGGCGAAGAAGGACAGAAGATCGGCATTCACACCCGCGATCTTCAGCAGATGCAAACGCAGTGAGTTATCGACAACAAGACGGATCACACCCAGCGCCGCTCTCCGCAGTGCGTAAGGGTCCTTCGATCCCGTCGGCTTCTCGTCAATTCTCCAGAAGCCCGTCAGTGTATCGATCTTGTCAGCCAGCGCGACAGCAATCGACACTGGATCGCTCGGCACCAGATCCTTCGGACCCTGCGGCTTGTAGTGATCCTCGCTGGCATGCGCGACGGCTTCGTCCTCGCCCTGCGCCTCGGCGTAATACTTGCCCATCAGGCCTTGCAGTTCCGGGAATTCGCCGACGACTTCGGTCAGCAAATCCGCCTTGCAGAGCTGCGCGGCACGTTCGGCCTTTTTCGGATCGGCCTTGACCAGCGGCGCGAGTTGTTTGGCCAGTGCCGTGATACGCGCGATGCGCGCGGCCTGCGTGCCAAGCTTTTCGTGGAATACGATGCCGTCGAATTTCGGCAGACGATCCTCAAGCTTCGTCTTGAGATCGGTGTCGTAGAAGAACTTGGCGTCGGAGAGTCGCGCGCGGATAACGCGCTCGTTGCCGGCGACAATCGCCTTGCCGCCGTCGCTGGCTTCGATGTTCGACACCAGGATGAACTTGTTGACGAGCTTCGCCGTCTGCGGATCGCGCAGCACGAAACATTTCTGGTTGGTGCGGATGGTGGCGCGGATCACCTCGCCCGGAATGTCGAGGAACGCCTTGTCGAACGAACCCATCAGCACGACCGGCCATTCGACCAGACCGGCGACTTCGGCGAGCAGGCCTTCGTCCTCGACCAGTTCGAAGCCTTGCGCAAACGCCAGATTCTTGGCGTCGGTGCGGATAATGTCCATGCGCCGCGCCGGATCGAGCACGACCTTGGCCTTCTCCAGGCTCGCGACGTAATCGTCGAAGCGCTTCACCTTGATCGCGCCGGGGCTCAAGAAGCGATGGCCGCGCGTCTCATTGCCGGCGGCGATGCCACCGATGTCGAACTTGACGATCTCGGGCTCTTCGGTTTCAGGGCCGAAGGTCGCGATGATCGAATGCAGTGGGCGCACCCATGACAGCGAGCCCGGCTTTGCCGACTGTTCGCCCCAGCGCATCGACTTCGGCCACGGAAAACCGCGCGCGATGTCGGGGATCATCTCGGCGAGCACGTCGATGGCTGGCTTGCCGGCCTTCTCGCTGATCGCGACGTAGAAGTCACCCTTCTTGTCGGCCTGCACCTTGGCCTGATCGATCGAGGCCAATCCGGCGGCGCGCAGGAAGCCGGCAACGGCCTGCTCGGGCGCGCCGACTTTCGGACCCTTGCGCTCTTCCTTGAGATCGGGCTGGCGTACCGGCACGCCCTGCACCGTCAGCGCCAGACGGCGCGGCGTCGCGAAAGCCTTGGCACCTTCGTAGACGAGCCCTGCCGCGACAAGGCGGTCGGTGACCATCTTTTTCAGATCGTCGGCCGCTTTCGCCTGCATGCGCGCAGGGATTTCCTCGGAGAAAAATTCGAGCAGAAGGTCTGGCATTGGTGACTCAAAGGGGGTCGGCTGCGGCGCCCGAGGTAGCAGGCAGGGCCGCGCTTGTCACCAGCCGGATCAGGCCGGAGTGGCGAATTCCTCGCCGCTCCACTCGGTCGCAACCGTGAGCTTGCCGGCAACGATCTCGGCCGACAGCGCCTCAATCTTCGCCCGCACGTCCGCCGGCACACTGGGCGCCATGACCAGCCGGATCGCCTCGGGCTGCTCGAGACCGATGTGACGGAACACGCCGGGCTTGAACGAGCCGTTGGCGAGGTCGCGCACCGCGTTGAACACGGCGAGCCCGGAATCGGCGATGGCCGAGGCGACGAACACATCCGAGTTCGACGCCACCCAGTCGCGTACATTGCCGATCTGCCTGGCGCCCTTGTCGCGGCAGGCCTCGATCGCGCCGGTGCGCCCGGCGTTGAGCATCGTGAAGATCACGTCGGCGCCGCCAGCAATCATCGCGGTCGCGACCTTGTTCGACAGCGCGTTGTCGTCCTGATTGCCGGAGAAATTCGTCAGCAGCTTCACGTTCGGATTGGCATGCTTGACGCCCGCGGCATAGGCGGCGCGGCCTTTGAGGCCGGGCGTGACGCGGATGCCGGACATATGCCCGACGGTGCCGGTCTTGGTCGTCAGCGCGGCGAGCGCGCCGGCGAGAAAAGCCGATTGCTCCTGCAGCACTTCGTAACTCGAAAGATTGGGGCCGGTCACGTTGCCTTGCGTGACCACGAACATGACGTCGGGCAGTTCGGCCGCGACCGCTTGCGCCGCGCCATTGTTCTGGCCGCCATGCGCGATGACCAGATCGGGCTTGCTGCGTGCCAGTTCGCGGATCGCTTCCGTCAGCAATTCTTTCTCGGGCTTGACCTTGTCCTTGAAGCTCGTCTCAACACCAAATTGCGCGGCGGCATTGGTGAGCCCGGTGTATCCCGACTGCATGAAGCCCTTGTCGTCGATAGCGCCGGCAAACAGCGCCGCGATGCGCTTCTTGCTCTGCGCCCAAACGCCGCGGCTCATCGCCAGCGATGCGAAACCGGCAACAACCGCTCTTCGATTCAGTGATGGTATGTTGATGCTCATGGCGCGCCCCTGTTTGGAGCCGTATCAAGCAAGATCAAGGCCACGCGATCGACGCGCTAGGCAGCTGCGCCGCCGCCTTCGGTCGCGAGCCAGGCCGCGCCGCAGGCTTTCGCCAGTTCGCGCACGCGCAGGATATAGCTCTGCCGTTCGGTGACCGAGATCACGCCGCGCGCATCGAGCAGATTGAAAACGTGGCTGGCCTTGATGCACTGATCGTAGGCCGGCAGCGCCATTGAATGCTTGGTCTTGTCGCTATCGGTCCAGCCGGCGGCGAGATATTTCTGGCACGCCGCTTCCGCCATCTTGAACTGCTCGAACAGCATGCCGGTGTCGGCGACTTCGAAATTGTGTTTGGAGTATTCGCGCTCGGCCTGCAGGAACACGTCGCCGTAGGTCACCTTCTTGTCGCCGGTGCCGCCGTTGAAGTTGAGATCGTAGACGCGCTCGACACCCTGCACATACATCGCCAGACGTTCGAGGCCGTAAGTGAGCTCGCCCGCGACCGGCGCGCATTCAAAACCGGCGACCTGCTGGAAGTAGGTGAACTGCGAGACTTCCATGCCGTCGCACCAGCATTCCCAGCCGAGACCCCAGGCGCCGAGCGTCGGGCTTTCCCAGTCGTCCTCGACGAAGCGGATGTCGTGCAGAGCGGAATCGATACCGATGGCTTTAAGCGAGCCGAGATAGAGGTCCTGAAGGTTGTCCGGCGACGGCTTCAGGATGACCTGGAATTGGTAGTAGTGCTGCAGCCGGTTCGGGTTCTCGCCGTAGCGGCCGTCCTTGGGCCGGCGCGACGGCTGCACGTAGGCGGCGTTCCAGTGCTTGGGGCCGAGCGCCCGCAGCGTGGTGGCCGGGTGGAACGTGCCGGCGCCGACTTCCATGTCGTAGGGCTGCAGGATGACGCAGCCCAATGCCGCCCAGTACTGCTGCAAAGCCAGAATGAGGCCCTGGAACGACCGGGTCGGGTCCAGATCGGCTTGCGCGATAGCGGGGACGGCGGCTTGAGCCATGATTTCGTTACTGATTTTTAAGGACGAAGCGCCGGGACCCTATGGATGGCTCCAGGGACGGTCAAGTCGGGATAATTTTAGAGGTCTATTTTACGGGAGTTTGAACCGAAACTGATATTCCAACGACCAATTGGAAGAACCAAGTCATTCAGACCGGAGCAATCCAATGATCACGTTTCAAATTCTCGGCCTCGCCCTCGCCGTCCTGTTCTTCGGCCCCATGCTGAGCCGCCAGACGCGCGTTATCCGCTAAAGGCTAATAGGGCCGGTATTCGCCGGTCCTGGGGTCGCGCCGCAACATCGGGCGCTGCTCCTGATCCGTCACCCGGACCTTCACGCGCCGCGCGTTATCCAGCTCTTCGTTGATCCGGCGCGCTTCCTTGACGACCCAATGGATCACCATGGCCCCGCCCACAGCGGCGAGCGACCATTTCACCAGCGGCGAGAGCAGAATTGCAGGCATAACGGCTCCTCCTGAGCGGATGGACTCAATGCTGGGGTCAAATCTAGGCGATTTCGCGGCTTCCTGAAACCGCCTCTCCGAATGCCTTACAAACCGTAGTGCGACCATAGCGCGCGGGCTTCCAGCGCCGATATCAGATCGTCGGCAAAACCGGCGCCAAGCCCGGGCGTGGCACCAAAGTTGATTCCCGGGATCTTGCGGCTCAGCCAGCCGCGTTCCGGAGCGATCAGCGGCATCCGGACCTTGTCGCCATAGCGCGCACGCAGATCCGAACGTACGTCGCCAAGCGCGTCTGCCAGACCCAGTTCGATCGCCGCCTGCGCGGTCCAGAATTCGCCTGAAAACAGCGCCTTGTCGGTGCCTTTGAGCTTGCTGCCGCGACGGCTTTTCACCAGCGCGATGAAGTGGCCGTGGATGTCCTTCTGGATCGCCTTGATGCGTTTCACGTCCTCCGGCTTTTCCGGCAAAAACGGATCGAGCATCGCCTTGTTGTCGCCCGACGTATAAAGCCGCCGCTCGACACCGAGTTTTTCCATCAGCTTGGGAAAACCGAACGAGCCGCCGACCACGCCGATCGAGCCGACGATAGAATACTGATCGCAGATGATCTCGTCGGCGGCGCAGGCCAGCATGTAGCCGCCGGACGCGCCGACATCCTCGATATAGGCAAAGACCGGCAAGTTCTTTTCTTCGGCCAGTTGCCGGATGCGGCGCATGATCAGGTGAGACTGTGCCGGCGAGCCGCCAGGCGAATTGATCACCAGCGCCACCGCCTTGGCGTTGCGGGTAGCGAAGGCGCGGTCCAGCGACTTGGCGATGCTCGAGAGCATCAGGCCGGGCCGCAGTGGCGTCCCTGATCCAATCACACCCGACAGGCGCACCACGGGCACGACGGGAATGTCGGCGCGGAACCGCGCCGGCAGCAACCGGGCAAGTGCGTTGAGCACGCTTTTTAGGAGATCGGGCATTGGTTCGGTCGGGCCGCCAGCCATGATGGTCAGTTAGGCGTCGCACACTCACAAGTCAAAGCTATAGGCACCCTGCCCAAGCCCTGAGCGGCATGCTGAACCCGCTCGTCGCCCCCGGACGGCAGTTAACTATCGGGGAGGTATTTTAGTGGGTTGCGGCGCAGCAAATATTATACAATTCGCCGTGAAGTCCTTAATATTGCCTATTCTTTAACTTTGGAACGGTTATTGCAATGCGGTAGAAGCCGCCACGGCATGACGACTAAAACAGGCGACGACGAAATGGACCCGAAGCTCACGATTTTGTTCTTGTTGATTGGTTGCGTCATCGGTCTTTCGCACCTCAACGAGGAAAATCTGGGCCGTATGCGGCGCCAGCTCGTTGCCCGCAACTGGGGCCGTCTGGTCCGCCGGCGGGCCTAAGCTTCCGCTAGCTTAGCGCCGCCAACGCAAGTGCCTCACCGCTCCGTAGTACCGCCTCGGCTGCTGCCGTCGGCCTGTTCTGCGCATCATTGAGCGCCAGCGCCGGGTAAACCGCCTCTGGGCCTGTTCCACCCTTCACCGCGCACACCAGCACGCGGATCGCCTCAGCGCCTTCCCGTGGCAACACCGGCAGCACCACGATGCCGCCGAATGCCGCTGACAGCGCTTCCCGCACCTCCGCCAGGCCGTCCGCACGCCAGATCAGCGTCAGTACGCCGAGCGGCTTCAGCAGCGTGGCAGCCGTGGTGACCCAGCGTGCCAAAAGTCCATGTTCGGCCACGTGCGCCAGATGGCGGCGCGGATCGGGCGATACCTGATGCCGCGCGGCGCTGTTGAACGGCGGGTTCATCAAAATCCGGTCGATGCTGCCCGGCGCCAGACCTGCCGCGGCAAGACTGCCGGCATCCTCCGCGTCGCCGACAACCGCCCTCACCCGCTCGTCGAACGCGTTGAGCCGGATATTCTCGGCGGCCAGGCCGCACAGCTCGGCGTCAATCTCAATAAGCGTCACATGCAGGCCCGGGACGCGCGCCGCCAGCACCAGACCCGCACCGCCGACGCCGGCACCGAGATCGACCGCACGCTCGCCGGCGCGCGCGCCGGTCGCCGCCGCCAGCAAAATGGCGTCATGACCTACACGATGGCCGCGCTTGGGCTGACGCAGCCGCAGACGCCCGCCAAGAACGGCGTCTTGCGTGATGGTGGCATCAGCCGCCATCGGGCCGCAACTCATGGGCAAGGCCGGCATCGGTCAGCAGCCGGCGCGCGGCAATCAGATCGTCCTCGGCCACCAGCACGCGGCGCGGCAGAATTCCGACGGAGCCTTCCAGCACGCTCATATTCTGATCGAACACCAGATGCTTGATGTTCGCGCCATCGAGCAATGCGCCGACGGCCGACACCAGAACGATATCGTTGGTGCGGACCAGTTCCTTCACGAAGCGCGCCGTTCTTCACCCGGCGCGCGGTGCGACAGATAGGCGAGCAGTTTGGTCTCGCGACGCCCGCGCGTGACGGTGTCGAGCACCAGGCCGACTGCAGCGGACAACGACGCCAGCATCATCAAGCCCATCGACAGAATGGCGGTCGGGAAGCGCGGCACCAGACCGGTTTCGACGTAAGTAATGAAGATCGGGATCGCGAGCACGATCGACACAATCGCCAGCGCCAGACCGATGATGGAGAAAAACGACAGCGGGCGTTCGGCGCGATAAAGCGCGAGGATGGTGCGCAAGATACGGAAGCCGTCGCGCCAGGTGTTGAGCTTGGACGTCGAGCCGGTCGGCCGCGCGTAATACGGCGTGTTGATCTCGGCGGCGGGCAGGCCCAGTTCAAGCGCGTGAATGGTAAGTTCGGTTTCGATCTCGAAGCCGCCGGACAGCACCGGGAACGACTTCACGAAGCGACGCGAGAACACGCGGTAACCCGACAGCATGTCGTTGAAGGCCGGACCGAACACCCAGGCAACGAAACCGGTCAGCAGCATGTTGCCGGTGCGATGGCCGGCGCGATAGGCCGCGATTTCGGTATCGATCCGATTGGCGACGACCATGTCGAGACGGTCGCTCAGCAAGCGTTCGATCATCGCCGGAGCGCTTGGCGCATCGTAGGTCGCGTCGCCGTCGACCAGGACGTAGATATCGGCTTCGATGTCGGTGAACATGCGGCGCACCACGAAGCCTTTGCCCTGGTGCTTTTCTTCGAACACCTCGGCGCCGGCGGCCTGCGCAGCATTCACGGTGTCGTCGGTCGAGTTGTTGTCGAAGACAAAGATGGTGGCGCCCGGCAGCGCCTGGCGAAAATCCTTGACGACCTTGGCCACCGCCACTGCTTCGTTGTAACAGGGAACCAGTACCGCGACCTTGACCTGGTCGAAGCTCACAGGCTTGCGCGCAATGGTGGTAGAAGCTTTCTTTGCCAATCGATGCCCCTCGACAATCAACTGCGTCAAAATACGGCGATACCGCCCTCCGGCCCGGCCGCTAAAACGCTTGCCGCAATAGCATAGCGTTTCTATGCTCGCTTTGTCTTTGTTGCCCGGGAGAGACGTTTTGGCTGTCGTTATTCCGTTTGAAAATCCGCATGCCGCGTCGATCGAGCGTCTGACGGACCTGGTTGCGCCCGATATGGAGCGCGTCAACGCGACGATCCTGGCGCGCACCGGTTCCGACGTCACGATGATCCCGGAAGTCGCCAACCACCTGATTTCGTCCGGCGGCAAGCGGTTGCGACCGATGCTCACTTTGGCGATGGCCAAGATCGCCGGTTATCCGGGCGACGGCCATATCAAGCTCGCCGCCTCGGTCGAGTTCATGCATACGGCGACGCTACTGCATGACGACGTGGTCGACGAAAGCGACATGCGGCGCGGCAAGCCCGCGGCCCGCATGGTCTGGGGCAACGAAGCCAGCGTACTGGTGGGCGACTTCCTGCTCGGCCAGGCCTTCAAGATGATGGTCGAGGTCGGCAGCCTGCATTGCCTCGACATTCTCTCGACCGCCGCCTCCGTGATCGCCGAAGGCGAAGTGATGCAGCTCGGCGCCGCCAAGAACACCGCGACCAATGAAGACGAATATCTGGCAGTGATCCGCGCCAAGACCGCCGAACTGTTCGCCGCCGCCTGTGAAGTCGGGCCGGCGCTGGCGGTGAAGGAGAAGTCGGTTCAGGCCGCTTGCCGTTCCTACGGCATGAATCTCGGCATCGCCTTCCAGCTCGTCGACGACGCCCTCGACTACGGCGGCACGTCGGCCAAACTCGGCAAGAATGTCGGCGACGATTTCCGTGAAGGAAAAATCACGTTGCCGGTGGTGCTGTCCTATCGCCGCGGTTCGGACACCGAGCGTGCGTTCTGGAATCGCACATTGGGCGAAGGCGAAATCCGCGACGGCGATCTCGACGAGGCGATCTCGGTGATGAAGAAGCACCACGCCATCGAGGACACCATCGGCCGCGCCCGGCACTACGGCGCGATCGCTACCGATGCGCTGGCGCTGGTGCCCAAGTCGGAGA
Organism: uncultured Hyphomicrobiales bacterium; assembly: GCA_903885555.1. Taxonomy (GTDB): domain Bacteria; phylum Pseudomonadota; class Alphaproteobacteria; order Rhizobiales; family Xanthobacteraceae; genus Pseudolabrys. Next base: position 16,065 of record CAISIV010000078.1, on the reverse strand, counting down.
TCAAGACTGCGCTGGAAGAGACCGTCGCGTTCTGCATCGCGCGGGCGCACTAAGCCACAGCGCATGATCCCGAAAAGTGTGAAGCGGTTTTCGGATCAGATCATGCGCAATAAAAAAATCAGAACTGCGTGTATCCGGTCTGCGGATCGCGCATCAACTGCTGGCGGATGAACGGGTCCGGATCCTGCCCGACATAGCGGCCGTAATTGTAAACCGGCGGCGTGCAGCCGTTGGGCTGCGGCGCTCTGTTAGAAAAGATCCCACCAAAGGTGAACGTCTGCGGCTGCTCGACGCATTGGCGCGGAGCCTTTCGTTTGGTGCGCGCCAGCGCAGGATCGGCGGCGGTGACCGCGAGGCCCGCAACCAGGGCCGTAGCAGCGATGGCGATCCATTTGAGAGTCATGTCGCGCTCCTGTTTGTCCGCCGTTGCTAACTGCTAATGGCCAGACTGGCAACGGTTGCCTGCAAAGACGGCTTTTTCTAGCTCAGCACAGCCGGCGTGACCCACCATTTGTCATATCGGGCCTGCAGCATTTTGGCGGCGGCAGCAGCCTCGTCCGCATTCGCGAACAGCGCGAAGCACGTCGCGCCCGAGCCCGACATCCTCGCCACCCGACATCCCGCCGTTGCGCCTAACACTGTGAGCACCTCGGCAATGACCGGCGCGCAGGCGATGGCCGGCTCGGCGAGATCATTACCGTGTTGTTTCAGATACGCGATCGTTTCATCAAAGCCATGGGGCACTGGTGTCAGCGCGGGTGCAGAATTTTCCCGGATGACAAGTTTGGCAAAGACATCGCGCGTCGCCAGCGCTACCCCGGGATTGACCAGCACGGCGTGTAACCGCGGCAGATAGACCGACGGCGACAACAATTCGCCGACACCGCGCATGATCAGCGCCTTGGAGGCCAGACACACCGGCACGTCGGCGCCGACCGCGCGCGCGGCATTTATCAGCCGCTCATCATCGGGCGCGAGGTCGTTGAGCGTCGCCAAAAGCCGCAACGCCGCAGCCGCGTCGGCCGAGCCGCCGCCGACGCCGGCCGCGACCGGAATATTCTTATCCAGCGCGAAACGCCCGGCTTTCACGCCACTGACGCGTTCGCGCAGCGCGGCCACGGCCTTGAGCACCAGATTGTCTGAAACGTCGCCGCTCGCAGCGGCAAAGCGCCCCGCGACATCGAGGGCGAGCGTGTCGCCCGGCTCAAGCGTGAGCCTGTCCGCCAGATCGGCGAAGGCCACCAGGCTTTCAAGCTCGTGATAGCCATCCGCGCGGCGGCCCAGCACGCGCAGCGTCAGATTGATTTTGGCGGGCGCGGTTTCGGTCAGCACGGCAGTGCTTTTAGCCCGTCTGGACAGCAGGACGTAAGAGCTTAGCCCCCGTCACCGGCTTTTTTGCCGGCCTTAGCCTGCGACGACGTCTCTTCGGGCAGCCCGTTCTTCAGCTTTTCCTCGATCTTGGGCAGATCGTCCGGATCTGGCTTGAGGTCGCGCGCGTGCGCCCACTGGAAATTGGCTTCCAGCGTACGGCCGATGCGCCAATAGGCGTCGCCGAGGTGATCGTTGATGGTCGGATCTTCAGGCTTGAGCTCGATCGCGCGCTCAAGCTGCTTGGCCGCTTCTTCGTAATTGCCGGTCCGGTAATAGGCCCAGCCAAGGGAATCGACGATGTAGCCATCGTCCGGGCGCTGCTGCACCGAACGTTTGATCATCGTCATGCCTTCGTCCAGGTTGATGCCCTGGTCGACCCACGAATAGCCGAGATAGTTCAGCACGTGCGGCTGATCGGGAAACAGCTCGAGCGCTTTCTTCAGGTCGGCCTCGGCCTTGCCCCACTGCTTCGAACGTTCGTTGCAGATGCCGCGGAAGTAGAAGATCACCCAGTTCGCCTTGTCGGGCTTCGCAATGGTGGCGACGCCCTTGGAATAGACGTCGGCGCATTCGGCGAACTTCTTGTGGCCGCGCAGAATATTGCCGAGCGCCATGATGGCTTCGGAGTCATCGGGATGCTGCTTGATCAGCCCGTCGAGACGCTTCTCCGCCTCGGGGGCGCGCTCGAGCGCGTCGAGGTTCGATGCCATCTGGATGGCGGCGTTGCGATAGAGCGGCGAGTTGGTCGGAATGCGCTCATAGACGTTGATCGCGAGTTCCGGCTTCTTGATCGATTCATACAGGTCGGCGAGCGACAGCAGCGCCAGCGGATGGTTCGGTGCCAGATGCAGCGCGAGCTGCAGATAGACCATGCCGAGATCTTCGCCGCCGCGACGGCCGAGCGAGGCGCCGAGACCGTAAAGCGCTTCGGCGGCGCCGGCTTGCGCGTCCCTGACGAGCGGAGGAAGTTTTTCGCCAGCCTTGAGCTTGGCCATCGCTTCCGTCACCAACGGATGACGCGGCAGCACCTTGTCGAAGGCTTCGAACACGGCCAGCGCTTCCGCCGCCGGACGATTGCGCGACAGCCAGCTGCCATAGGCTTCGACCACACGAAGGGCAGATGAGTCCTGCTTGTAGGCGCGATCGAAACGTTTTCCCGCTTCCGCCTGGCTATTGGCGGCATCGAGGATCATGCCGGCATGCAGATCCTTGAAGATGCCGTACCAGTCCGGGCCGGACAGCTTATCGATGGCCGCAATCGCGCCTTTACCGTCGCCGCCGCCATACATGGCCCAGGACGACAGCAGCGTCGCGGTCAGATCAGTGATCGGTCCGCGAACCGAAGCCGCCAGATCCTTGCGGGCCTGCGGATATTGCTTGAGCTTGATGCCGTTGACGCCGAGCACCAGCTTGGCGACGCGATCGTTCTTGTCGGCCGCGGCAACACGCTCGGCATATTTCACGGCTTCCGAAATATCGCCGCCGACGACGAGCGACAGGAAGGTGCGGTCGAGCAATTCGCCGTTCTTCGGATCTCGGCGGAGCGCCGCCCGGTAATAGGCCGCTTCGATTGCCGCATCGCGTTGCCGGCCGGCATGGCGGGCGGCCAGATAACTGCCCGAGGCGGTCAGCCCGGAAAGTTCCTGGGCGTTCGGCACCTGCGCGGAAAGCTCGATCGGCACATTGACGAGAAATGCAGCAAGCGCGGTGCCGGCGATGCACCGGGCGAAGCTCAAGGAAGTCACTGGCGTTTGCTCCAATCAGGCGGTCATGCGCGAAGTCCGCGCGAACCGCCGAGGTTGAGCCGAGAATGGCCTTTTTGCGTAGTTGCCGCAAGAACACCCGGTAAAACAGCCCCGGCGGCACACTAGTGCCGCCGATTTGAAGTTCCTGCGTCACCTGCAGCAAGTTCGTTCAGGAACTTCAAATCGATAAGCGGCACTAGAATCAAAAAACTTGCTAGTGCCCCTTTGTTTCCGAAGTTCGTGTCAGAACCTGCTGCAATGTATCACGAACTTCGGAAACGGGGCACTAGTGACAGCTTGAAAGCCTCGATGTGGCGGTATCGTGGCCGTCTTCATGACCCAAGGTCACATGTTCGGGTAATTCGGCCCGCCCGAGCCTTCCGGCGGCACCCAGGTGATGTTCTGATTCGGGTCCTTGATGTCGCAGGTTTTGCAGTGGACGCAGTTCTGGGCGTTGATCACGAATTTCGGATCGGCGCCGGCTTCCTCGACCCATTCGTAGACCCCGGCAGGGCAATAGCGCGACGATGGTCCGGCAAAGACGTCGTGCTCGGACGACTTTTGCAGCGCCATGTCCTTCACCACCAGATGCGGCGGCTGGTCTTCTTCGTGGTTGGTGTTGGACAGGAACACCGACGACAGCTTGTCGAAGGTCAGTTTGCCGTCCGGACGCGGATAGACGATTCGCGTGGACTCGGCGGCGGGCTTGAGCGTCGCGTAGTCCGGCTTGCCGTGCTTGAGCGTGCCGAACAGCGAGAAGCCGAGCGTATTGCACCACATGTCGAAACCACCGAGCGCGATGCCGATCAGCGTGCCGAGCTTCGACCACAGTGGCTTGGCATTGCGCACGCGCCACAGATCCTTGCCGATCGGTGACGAGCGCCACGACGTTTCGTAGTCGGCGAGTTCGTCGTGCGCTCGTCCGCCGCTGAGCGCAGCGGCCGCGGCTTCGGCGGCGAGCATGCCCGACAGCATTGCGTTGTGGCTGCCCTTGATGCGCGGCACGTTCACGAAGCCGGCATCGCAGCCGATCAGCGCACCGCCAGGGAATGTCAGCTTCGGCACCGACTGATAACCGCCTTCGGTGATGGCGCGCGCGCCGTAGGCGAGCCGCTTGCCGCCTTCGAAGGTGTCGCGCACCATCGGATGCGTCTTGAAGCGCTGGAACTCGTCGAACGGCGACAGATACGGGTTGCTGTAGTTGAGATGCAGGACGAAGCCGACCGACACCAGATTGTCGTCGAAGTGATAGAGGAACGAGCCGCCGCCGGTGCCGCCATCGAGCGGCCAGCCGAACGAATGCTGCACCAGGCCCTTGTGGAATTTGTCCGGCGCGATCTGCCAGAGTTCTTTCAGGCCGATGCCGAATTTCTGCGGCTCGCTGTCGCTGGCGAGATTGAATTTGGCGATGAGCTGCTTGCCGAGATTGCCGCGCGCACCTTCGGCGAACAGCGTGTACTTGGCCTTGAGCTCCATGCCGCGCGTGAAGCTGGCGTTCGGCTCCTTGTTCTTGCCGATGCCCATATCGCCGGTGGCGATGCCGGTGACCACGCCGTTGCCGTCATAGAGAACTTCGGCCGCGGCAAAGCCCGGATAAATTTCGACGCCGAGCGCTTCGGCCTTGGTGGCGAGCCAGCGGCAGACGCTACCGAGCGAGACGATGTAGTTGCCGTGATTGTTCATCAACGGCGGCATCATGAAGTTCGGCAGGCGCAGGCCGCCGGTCTGGCCGAGGAAATAGAAGCGATCGTCGGTCACGGCGGTCTTGATCGGCGTATCTTCCGAGCGCCACTCCGGCAGCAGCTTGTCGAGGCCGACCGGATCGATCACCGCGCCCGAGAGAATATGCGCGCCGACCTCGGAGCCTTTTTCGACGACGACGACATTGATGTCCGGATTGATCTGTTTGAGGCGGATGGCGGCGGAGAGGCCCGCAGGCCCTGCGCCCACAATCACCACATCGAATTCCATCGCCTCGCGGGCGGGCAAATCTTGTCCCAATACGTCGGCCATCGTCGCCTCCTGATTCCCGTATTGTTTCACCACTTTTGCACAATCGCGGCAATCGCCTCGTCCTGCCGCTGCGCCGGGATTTGGTGTGGTAAGGTGCAATTATGGTGCCCGTCCCCGACCACTCACCCCGCGAACTGCTCGACTTCTATCTGGAAGCCGGGGCGGACGCGTTCGTCGGCGAGGAACCGGTCGACCGCTTCGCGCCGGTCGAACAGGCCCCCGCGCCGCCCCGTCCGGCGCGCCAGGTTCCCGATAGCGCGATGCCAAGCCGCGCGGCGCCGTCTGCGGCCCCGCAAGCGCCCGATGAAGCCGCGATGGCTGCCCGCGAAGCCGCCAGAACCGCCTCGTCGCTCGAGGAATTGCGTGGCATCCTGGAAAAATTCGACGGCTGCGCGCTCAAGGCCACTGCCAGCCGACTCGTTTTTGCCGACGGCAACCCGAAATCCAAGGTGATGTTTATCGGCGAAGCGCCCGGCCGCGATGAGGACCTTGAGGGAGTGCCATTCGTCGGCCGCTCCGGCAAATTGCTCGATCGCATGCTGGCCGCGATCGGGCTGGATCGCACCTCGGTCTACATCGCGAACATCGTGCCATGGCGCCCGCCGGGTAACCGCACACCGACGCCGCAGGAAACGCAGATCTGCCTGCCCTTCATCCTGCGCCAGATTGAACTCGCCGATCCCGACATCCTGGTGTGCCTTGGCGGTCCTTCGGCACAGACGCTGCTCGGCATCAAAGAGGGAATCACCAAGACCCGCGGACGCTGGTTCGCATTCAACAGCGGCAAACGGGAAATACGCGCGATGCCGACATTCCATCCGGCGTTTCTTCTGCGCAGCCCGCTGCAAAAGCGTTTCGTGTGGCGCGACTTTCTGGCGATTAAGAAAGCATTGAATGGCTGAAGTTGCGGCAGCACAGCATCTTGGCCGTTGCACCTATTTCTGTTATGTTATTTTTATGGTTGGGGGCGTCAGGTTTACACTAATTGGTGGCATTGCAGCCGCGGTGGCCGTTTACGCGGCTGCTTCGATCGCTGACAGCGCAAACGCCGATCAAGCTCTGGCGCAATCGTATTTCAGGCCAGTTCCAACCCCGCAGTTCGATTCGCAATCTTTCGCTCTGCCTTTTGCCACGCCCAAATTCGACCTTGGCGCGATCGATAACCGGAAGTTCCTCAAGGAAGCGCCGGAGCTTTCGTTCGACACCATCGATCTTGGCAAATCAGCCTTGCGACTCAACGTTGTAGATGCCTCGACGCGACCTGCTGCCGATACGCCCGATCTGACCAACGTCATCGTTACGTTGCGCCCCGGGAAAAAGCGCTCTAACCCGCGCTATTTCGGCCTCGTCCTGACGACCGCGACCGACTAACGCCGCCTCAGCGGTACGCGACCAGCACCGCACCCACGGCAATGAGCGCAACGCCGAACCAATTCGGCGCACTCAGCTTCTCACCGAGAAATACCACGCCGAAGACGGCCACCAGCACCACCGACAATTTGTCGATCGGCGCGACTTTCGCCGCTTCGCCGATCTTCAGCGCGCGGAAGTAACAGATCCACGACGCGCCGGTCGCCAATCCCGACAACAGCAGGAACAGATAGGTACGGCCGGATACCGAACCGGGATTCTGGAACTGTCCCGTCGCGAGCAGAATGAAGGCGAGCGTCACCAGAATGACGATGGTGCGGATGAAGGTGGCGAAGTCGGAATTGATATTCTCGATGCCGATCTTGGCAAAGATCGCGGTCATCGCCGCAAAGATCGCCGACAACACGGCCCAGAACTGCCAGGATGAAAAGGCGGTCATGATGTTTACCCCCGTGTTCAACTCGGCTCGTTCCCTTTGGCCTTGATCACAACGGTCGCTTCCGGCGTCTTGAGGAACTGCAGAAGCTTGCGCGCCGCTTCCTGGTTCTGCGACTGCGACGAGATAGCCGCCGTGAACATCACATATTTGTTGATCGCGTCCGGCAGTTCACCGACCAGTTCGGCGCCCGGCACCGACAGAATGTTGGGCGTGACGATCAGCCCTATTTCAGCTTGACCGTCGGCGACGAGTTCGGACACCGACTCCGTCATGGTCTGCACCGTCTTATGCAGGATCGCATCGGTGATGCCGAGTTGGTCGAACACCTTGCGCAGATGGATCGTGCTGGCGCCTTCTTTCAAATAAGTGATCGACTTTGCCTTGAGCAGTGTCTGCTTGAACGCCTCGACCGTCGCGATGTCAGGCTTGGGCGCGCCGCGCTTCACAGCGACACCGATGCCCGACTTCATCAAGTCCATGCGGCTGCCGGCGACGAGCTTGCCTTGCTTGATCAGATCGTCGATCTGAAAATCCACCAGCACGGCGACGTCGAAAGGTTCGCCATTCTCGACCTTGCGCTTGCTGGCCTGCGCCACGTCGGCATCGACCACGGGCTTGAATCCGGTCGCCTTCTCGATTTGCGGCGCGAGCTCGGCGGCGATGACCTTGGTAACGCGCGAACCCAATATCTTGAGCTCGGCGGACAAGGCTCCGTCAATCGCGCCCATGAAGAGCGGCGCGGCCAGCAGCAATGCAGCAAGTACATTCCGAACCATGACGTTTACTTCCCTTTTTCCGCCCGCACCCTAGCCCTTTCGTGCCTCGCACGGCAGGTGTGCGGCTTTATGCTGTGGATATGACAGCTTCTGTCATGCCGCTTCGATATAACGCAGGCGCGGAACGTGATCGCCTCGCAAAGACTTGATGAGTGAGATTATGATCGCCTGACTGATTGGCTGCGGAGTGTGCGATGGATTTTGATCCTGTCCTGCTGGCCCGGCTGCAATTCGCCTTCACGATTATCTTCCACATTATCTTCCCGAGCTTCACGATCGGGTTGTCGGCCTATATCGCCACGCTCGGCGTGATATGGATCCGCACGGGCAACGACGCCTATCAGGTGCTGATGCGGTTCTGGACCAAGATCTTCGCGGTGTCGTTTGCGATGGGCGTGGTGTCCGGCATTGTGCTGTCCTATCAGTTTGGCACCAACTGGAGCCGCTTCTCGGTCGCGACCGGCAACGTGCTCGGGCCCCTGCTCGGCTATGAAGTGCTGACCGCGTTTTTTCTCGAGGCGACGTTTCTCGGCGTGCTTCTGTTCGGGTTCAAGAAGGTGCCGCCGTGGCTCTACGTGATGTCGGCCGCCGTCGTCGCCGTCGGCACGTCGATTTCGGCGTTCTGGATTCTGTCGACCAATAGCTGGATGCAGACGCCGGCCGGCCACGAAATCAGAGACGGTGTCGCTTTTCCGCTCGACTGGTTCGCCATCGTCTTCAATCCAAGCTTCCCCTATCGCTTCGCGCATATGCTCAACGCGGCGTACCTGACGACCGGCTTCGTCGTGCTGGCGGTCGGCGCGCGTTATCTGATGGCCGGCAAGAATATCGCCGAAGGCCGCATCATGCTGCGCATGGCCATCGGCCTGACCGCCATCCTTGCGCCGTTGCAATTGATCCTCGGCGATCAGCACGGCCTCAACACGCTGCAGCACCAGCCGATCAAGATCGCGGCGATGGAAGCGCATTGGGACGGCAGCAAGCCAGGCGACTTCCATATCTTCGCCTGGCCGGACGAGAAGGCCGGCATGAACCGCTTCGAGCTGTCGATCCCGAAGGGCGCGTCGCTCATCCTCACACACAAGATGAACGGGCTATTCCCCGGCCTGCTCAGCGTGCCGGAAGCCGACCGGCCGCCGGTCAAGACCGTATTCTTTGCATTCCGCATCATGGTCGGCATCGGCATGATCATGATCGCCGCGGCGTTGCTCGGCGCATTCCTGTGGTGGCGCGGCACGCTGTTCGAGCAGCGCTGGTATCTGCGCGTCGTGGCACAAGGCTGGTGGATGGGCTTCGTCGCCGTCATTGCTGGCTGGGTGGTGACGGAAAGCGGCCGCCAGCCCTGGATCGCGTATCACATTCTGCGCACCGCCGACGCCACCTCGCCGGTACTCGGCGCGACTATCGCCGGCACGCTGGCGCTGTTCGTGCTGGCTTACGGCGTCGTGTTCTCGTTCGGCATCTACTACATCAACCGGCTGATCGCGCAGGGCCCGCGCGGCGGCGACACACATGAGCCAGCCAATTTCTCCGCCAGCCCGATTTCCGCCGCGCGGCAAGAAGGCCGAGAAGCGATCCAGAAAGGCGGCTCATAATGGAATGGTATCTCCCGCTCATCTGGGCCGCCGTCATCGGCACCGCCGTCGCGATGTACGTCATCCTCGACGGCTTCGATCTCGGCATCGGCATCCTGTTTCCGTTTTCCAAGAGCGAGGCCGAGCGCGACCAGATGATGCGCTCGATAGCGCCATTCTGGGACGGCAATGAAACTTGGCTGGTGCTTGGCGGCGCCGGGTTGTTCGTCGCCTTCCCGCGCGCTTACGCCGTGCTGATGCCGGCCTTCTATCTGCCGGTGATCGTGATGCTGCTGGCGCTGGTGTTTCGCGGTGTCGCCTTCGAATTCCGCACCGTGTCGCGCAGCAAGACCGGGTGGAACATCGCCTTCACCATCGGCTCGACGCTGGCGGGATTTTCGCAGGGCGTCATCCTCGGCGGCTTGATCCAGGGCATTCCCGTCAGCAATGGCGCCTATGCCGGCGGCACATTCCACTGGGCAACGCCCTTCGCACTTGTATGCGGACTGGCGCTGGTCACGGGCTACGGCCTGCTCGGCGCCACCTGGCTAGTGATGAAGACCGAAGGCGCAGTGCAGGATCGCGCCCGCGCGCATGCCAGGCTGTTGCTGTTCGCCGTGCTCGGCTTCATGGCGGTGGTCAGCCTGTGGACGCCGCTATCGATCCCGCGCATCGCCGAACGTTGGTTCTCGCTGCCGAACTTCTATTTCCTCTGGCCGATCCCGGCCGTCACCGCGCTCGTCGCCTTCATGACGTGGCGCTGGCTCGAAGCTGGCCGCGACGTACCGCCGTTTCTGGCGACGATCGCATTATTCCTACTCGGTTATCTGGGGCTGGTGATTTCCAGCTTCCCCTACCTGATCCCGCCGAGCCTCACCGTGTGGGATACCGCCGCAGCGCCGTCGAGCCAAATCTTCATGCTGCTCGGCACGCTGCTGCTGTTACCGATGATCATCGGCTACATCGTCTTCATCTTCTGGCTGTTCCGCGGCAAGGTACGCGAAGGCGAGAGCTATCATTAACGCGCGCATGATCCCGAAAAGTGGGTACCGGTTTTCGGATCAGATCATGAGCAAACTAAAGACTATTGCGGCCGGATCACCGACCAACCGACGCGGATGAGCGGCAGGATGCCCTGCACCGCGCGCGAGAACGAGCGCTGCACTTCAGCGACCATCACCGGAAACTGCCGCTTGAGGTTGGCCGGCGGCGTTGCCGCATTATCGGCGGCCGGCCACACCAGCAGGCCACCCTTCGTGTAGATGTCGGTCGTCGAGGTCCAGGGGCTGCGCTGCGGCGCCCAATCGAAATAGACGTGCGGCCGGCTCGGTGCGGCGAGCGCGATCATCGGCGCGAGACGGATATCGCCGGTGACGTAAGCCAGCGGCTGGCCGGTGCGGCGCTGATAATTGTCGGCAAAGAAACGCGCCTCGGCATTGGCCGGCTGCGCAATCTTGAGATCGACCGCGTAGATCCACGGCAGGATGGACAGACTGAGCACCACCATCGCCGGCGGTACGATAAGAAGACCGGCCCAGGCCGACGACACCAGACGCTCACGATAGAGCAGCACGCGATCGCCGGCGGCGACGACGATGGCTAGTCCCGATAAAACGACCAGCGGCGCGACGCGATCGAGCGGTCCGAGGCGATTGCTGACGAAGGCAATGGCGACGGCGCAGAGTGCCGGCGCAACCGCGAAGAAGTAGATGTAACTGCGCGCCATGAACTCGACCGGCGCCCGGCTGATCTCCGGGGCGCGATCGCGCCAGCGCCGGCGGCGTCCCGGCCAGCCACTGGCCAGCACCGCCAGCAAGGCGAGACCGAGATGGCTCAACACCAGCGCGATGCAGAGCCAAAGTCCCGGCGACATCTTGCCGGCGGCGGCCAGACTGTCATCAAAGCCCGACGTCACCAGCGCGTAGCCGGTTTGCAGCCAGGCGGCGTGCGGAAACACCACGACGATGAACAGCAACACCGCGAGCCACGGTTCGGGGTCGCGCAGCGTCTGCCGTCCGCGCGCGGTCGCGACGGTGAACAATACCATCAGCACGATCAAAATGAGCCCGACGTAACTGGCGAGCAGCAGCAGACCGAGGAACAGCGCGAGCAGAAACCACGCGCCGCGTTTGCCTTCGCCGACCGCGCGCCAGTAGTGCAGCAGCGACAGCGCCCAGAGCGGCGCGGCGAGAACGGCCGGTCCGAAGTCCGGGCTCGGCACGGTGAAGGCGGCGATGCCGAGCATCAGCAGAATGCCGAGCACCGCGTGCTTGGTGCCGACGATAGCCAAACCGAGTTTGAATACCGCCCAGTAGGCAGTGACGATGCAGGCCTGCGCAAGCAGATACAGTCCGAAAATACCGAGCAGGCGGAACGCGATCTCGCCCAGCCAGAATGCCAACGGCGGTCCGAGATAGCTACCGAGCACGAATTCGCGGCCGACCGCCAGCAGCAGCGGCACGTCGCCGGGCGGCGCCGAGTAGAACAGCGACGGGATCAGCGTCCAGATCGCGGCTTGCGTCAGCGCCACGGTCCAGAACACCACCGCCGGGCGCCCGCGCAGGAATTCGATAATCAGCGATACGTAATGCATTGGCCCGCTGGGGTATTAAATCGGAGGGCCAGAGATAGAGAAGCCCGGCTAAAGAGGCAACAAGTCAGCGACGATCTCGTCCGAAACCGCACCGAGGCTCGCGTTCTGGGCGGCCAGCCGTGCCGCGACCGGCGCGAAGGACCGGCGGTGGTGGATGGTAGCGCCGAGGCGCTGGAGCGCGGCGAAATGCTCAGGCACCGGATAGCCCATATGGCGTTCGAAGCCGTAGCCGGGGTGCTGTAAGCCCAGCCGTTTCATCAGCCGGTCGCGGGTGACCTTGGCGACGATCGAGGCCGCGGCAATCGAATTGACCAGCGCATCGCCGGAGACGATCGCCTCGCAATCGCAGCCGCAGTCGATTTTCATGTTGCCGTCGACGAAGACCAGCTTCGGGCGTACCGGCAGCGTCTTCACCGCTCGCGCCAGCGCCCAGAGCGAGGCGCGCAATATATTGTCGCGGTCGATGCGCCCGGTCGAAGCAATCGAAATCGACACATGCGCGGTGGCGCAGATTTTCAGGTACAGCGCTTCGCGTTCCTCGGCGCCGAGCTTTTTTGAATCGTTGAGGCCGCGCGGGATACGCGCCGGATCGAGAATGACCGCCGCCGCCACTACCGGACCGGCCAGCGGACCCCGGCCCGCCTCGTCGCAACCGGCGACCGGGAACAGGCCGCTGTTGAGAGCACGCCGCTCGCGCCGGAACGTCGGGCGCAACGCGGGTTCCCTGAGCGGCAGTCGCTTCGCTTCAGCTTTGGGCTTGGCTTTGGGTTTCGATTTGGGCGCCATGACGAGAACTGTGCGCGCGACTCGACCGATGTCAATTGCCGAAACGCTAGATGTGGACGATCCGGAAAATCCCGAGGGGCCGCAGACGCCGCAGGGAAATCGGCCTAAGCTGAGACCAAGAAAAAAAGTGTTGGGGAGATCTTCCATGCTTTCACTTCGTCACCGCACCTTCATCGCGGCCGCCACGCTCGCTTTTCTCGCTGCGCAGCCTTTGGCGAAGGCCCAGATCGCGCCGGCGCGCACGCTCGATGAACTCAAAGCCGAAACCCAGTCGCGGGCCGACCGCAACGTCTATCCCCTCACCGGGCTAAAACCCGACGATACCCGCGAAGCGCTCGCCAAGATCAACAGCCTCAGCCCGGATGATTGGGCTGCCGCCTGGAGCTCGATCGCCGAGCGCTATGAAGCGCGCGCGAAAACCGAAGAAACCGCCGGCAAGAAGACCGAAGCGCAAGGCGATTACCGGCAAGCCTGGCGTTATTACTCCTTCGCCAAATGGCCGGTGACGAACTCGCCCGGCAAGGTGAAGGCCTACGAGCAGTCGCTCGTCGCCTTCCAGAACTTCGTCCGCCTGCTCGATCCGGATTTGGAAACGGTGCACGTGACGTTCGAAGGCAAGGAGTTTGTCGGCTATCTGCGTTTGCCGAAAGGCGTTCGCCCGGCCCCTGTGGTCGTAACGATCAGCGCGCTCGACAGCCGCAAGGAAGAAAGCGTCGAACGCAGCGACGCCTACCTCAAGCGCGGCATCGCGGTGTTCGCGCTCGATATGGTCGGCATCGGCCAGACGCCGATCAAGATCGACACCGGCGCCGAGCGGATGTATTCGCGCGCGCTGGATTATCTGGCGACGCGGCCCGAACTCGACGCCAAGCGCGTCGTCATCCAGGGCAACAGCTGGAGCGGACATTGGGCGGCGCGCCTCGGCGTCGTCGAGCGCGAGCGCCTCAAGGGCGTCGTCGTGCAGGGCGGCCCAATCCACGAATATTTCCAGCCGGACTGGCAGAAGAAGGCGCTGGGCACACGCGAGTATCTGTTCGATCTGTTCGCCGCGCGCGCGTCCATCTACGGCACCAACACGCTCGATGAATTCCTGGCCTATGGACCGCGGCTATCGATGAAAGCCGACGGCACCCTCAAGAAGCCCTCGGCGCCGACGCTGCTCGTGAACGGCGAAAACGACACGCAGGTGCCGATCGCGGACCTCGATATTATGCTGCACAACGGCTCGCCAAAGGAAGCCTGGGTCAATCCGGCCGGCGCCCATATGGGGCGGTCTTCGGAGTGGCCGGACGGCAAGATCTTCGAACAGGTCATCGTGCCGTGGGTCGCGCGTCATATCGGCAACGCGGAATGACGAACCGTCTGCGCCGCTAGTCGGGCAGCGTCAGGCGGCCGGCGTCGTCGAGCGGAAAATGCGGATTGTAGGCCACCTCCCAGAGATGGCCGTCCGGATCGCTGAAATATCCGGAATAACCGCCCCAGAACACTTTCTGCGGCGGTTTGAGAACGACGGCGCCCGCGGCTTTGGCGCGTGTGATCGCAGCATCGACGTCGGCTTCCGACTTGCAATTCCACGCCAGACTGACGCCACGGAAATTCCCCGGCACATCAGGCGAAGCGATAGTGGCATCCTTGGCAAGCTCATCGGCTGGAAACAACGAGAGCGCACAAGCACCGGACTGAAAAAACGCAACGCCATCGCTGCCCTTCGCTTTGCGGCGAAAACCGAGCGTCTCATAGAATGCGGCGCTACGCTTAAGATCGGCAACGCCGAGCGTCACCAGCGACAGAATGGCCTGCGGATTTGTCATTGATCAGAACAAACTCAGTTGTGCGTCGTCGGCTCTCGGCGCGCGGAACAGATCGGTCGTGAGCTTGCGCTTGGCAACGTTGAGGCCAAGCTTTTCGCAGGCGATCTCGAAGCGGCGGCCGAGCATCCAGGCGTAGGGGCCGGTGCCTTTCATGCGCGTGCCCCACTCGGAGTCGTAATCCTTGCCGTTGCGCATGTCGCGGATCAGCTTGAAGACGTGGGCGGCGCGGTCGGGGTAATTCGCTTTCAGCCACTCGTTGAACAGGTCGCGTACTTCCAGCGGCAGACGCAGCAGCACGTAGCCGGCTTCCTTGACGCCCGCGGCTTGTGCGGCGTCGAGAATGCGCTCGATCTCGCTGTCGTTGAGCGCCGGGATTACCGGCGCCACCATCACCGTGGTCGGCACCCCGGCCTGTGACAGACGGCGCAAGGTTTCGAGACGCCGCATCGGCGTCGCCGCGCGCGGCTCCATGCGGCGCGCCAGATCGGCATCGAGCGTCGTCACCGACAGCGCGACCTTGGCCAAATTGCGCTCGGCCATGCGGGCGAGAATGTCGAGATCGCGCAGCACCAGCGCCGACTTGGTGACGATGCCGACCGGATGGTTTGCGCGGTCCAGCACTTCGAGGATGCGGCGCATCACCTGATATTTGCGCTCGATCGGCTGATAGGGATCGGTGTTGGTGCCGATGGCGATCACCTTCGGCGAATAGCCGGGCGCCGCCAGTTCCTTCTCCAGCAGTTCGGCCGCTTCCGGCTTAACGAACAGCTTGGATTCGAAATCGAGCCCCGGCGACATGCCGAGATAGGCGTGGGTGGGGCGTGCGAAGCAGTAGACGCAGCCGTGCTCGCAACCGCGGTACGGGTTGATCGAACGGTCGAAGCCGATGTCGGGTGAATCGTTGCGGGTGATGATCTTGCGGGTAGCGTCGGTCTGCACCGTGGTCTTGAACGGCGGCAATTCGTCGAGCGAACGCCAGCCGTCATCGAAGGCGACGCGTGCCGTCGCCTCGTAGCGGCCAGAGGCATTGCTCTGCGCCCCGCGGCCGCGGCGGCGCTCATAGTCGACCGCGACCCCGAGGATGCCGGTGAGGTCTTCGACATATTCGCCCGCCGGTGCGGAGGGCAGCTCCTGTGCCGGCGGGCGCTTGAGGGCTGAAGAAGTTCGAGCCATGGGCCTAACCTAATAGGTGAATGTGAACATAACAAGAACAAAATGGGGTTTTCAGCACAACCAGTGAGCCCGCCCATGTCGTGCCGGCGGCCGTGGGAGCCACATCATGTGGTGGCAACGTGGTGGCGGAGTCCTGGTTCCGCGCACAATCACACTAGATGGTTGTAATTCGTTAACCATACCGGCCCTACGGTGCGTGGGTACGATTCGTACTTTTCAAACGGGGGGCCCTATGCGCCGTCACCATTTCCTTTTTGCTATCACTTGTGCGGCGGGTTTCGTTGCGAGTTCAGAGCCGGTCCCGGGAATCTGCACAGGACGATAAGTGGAATTTCTGCCTGACGGCGGGCACGCTGTGCCCTGCGAATCAGGAGAGACCATGACAAGACGACCCCGTCGGAACCACACACCGG
>CAISIV010000077.1 GCA_903885555.1 uncultured Hyphomicrobiales bacterium | reverse complement strand
TGCGGCGTGTTGCGGAAGATGATCGGCTTCTTCGAACGCCACGAATGCGGATACTGATGCTTGAGGCGGCCGCGCGCGATGATATTGCCGGCTTCGGCCAAAGCGGCGATCACGGCATTGTTGGCGTCGCCCTTCTCGCCTTTGTCATTGATGACGCGCTTGCCCTCAAAACCCGGAGCTTGCGCAGTCAACGCGCCGTTTTCGTCGACAGTGTACGGAATGGCAGAACTGATGCCCCGCGCTTCAAGCTGCGCCTTATTGCTCATCCAGACTTCAAAGTCTTCGCGACCATGACCCGGCGCGGTGTGCACGAAGCCGGTGCCGGTGTCGTCGGTGACATGGTCGCCGGCGAGCAGAGGGACGTCGAAGTCGTAGCCTTTGCCATACAAGGGATGTCGGCAAACCATGTCCTGAAGCATTTCGGCGGGAACGTCAGCGATCTTGTCGTAAGCGGCGACTTTCGCCTGCTTGAAGACATCGCCTGCGAGATTCTCCGACAGGATGAATAGTTCGCCGAACTTCGCCCAATTTTCCGGCGGAGCGTCGGTGACTTTATAAAGGCCGTATTTGATCTTCGGCGAGAACGAGATGGCGCGGTTGCCCGGCAGCGTCCACGGCGTGGTGGTCCAGATGACGACGCTTGCGCCTTTGATCGCTGCCCAAAGATCACTTTGAGCAGCGATAAGTTTTTCATCGGATTCTTCGCCGCCATGAATTCCGAACGCACCCGGATTCTTCGCAACCGGAAACTTCACCCACACCGTATCGCTGGTGTAATCCTCGTACTCGATCTCCGCTTCGGCGAGCGCGGTCTTTTCGACGACCGACCACATCACCGGTTTCGAACCGCGATACAGAGTCTGGTTGGCGGCGAACTTCATCAGCTCGCGCGCGATCTGCGCTTCGGCGGCAAAGCTCATCGTCGTATAGGGATGATCCCAGTCGCCTTCGACGCCGAGGCGCTTGAATTCCTCGCGCTGGATATCGAGCCAGCGCTGCGCATAGGCGCGACATTCCTGGCGGAACGCGACCATCGCCGCCGAATCGGAGAAATTCGGCTTGGCCTTGTTCTTGGAGCGGTAGTTCTCTTCCTCGATCTTCCATTCGATCGGCAGGCCGTGACAGTCCCAGCCCGGCACGTAATTGGAATCGTAGCCGAGCATCTGCTGGCTGCGCGTCACGACGTCTTTCAGGATCTTGTTGAGCGCGTGGCCGATGTGGATGTTGCCGTTGGCGTACGGCGGGCCATCGTGCAGCACGAATTTCTCGCGGCCCTTCGAGGCCTTGCGCAACTGGCCGTACAAGTCGTCCTTGGCCCAGCGCGCCAGAATTTCCGGCTCTTTCTGCGGCAGGCCGGCCCGCATCGGGAAATCCGTCTGCGGCAGGAACAGGGTTTCGGAGTAGTCGCGCTCTGGCTTGGTCATGCGGGGCTATCTAGCAGGCGGATTCAGGGGCGGAAAGGCTGGTTTTCGGCCTTAAATATCGCCCAAATTCGGGAAAGCGGACTTGCCCGCGCGCTTGAGCGCGCTCTTTGCCTGGGTGACATCGTTCGCCATCTGACGCTTGAGGGCCTCGATGCCGTCGAATTTCTGCTCCTGGCGGATCCAGCCGATGAAGGCGACGTCGATGGTCTGGCCGTAGAGGTCGCCGTCGAAGTCGAACAGGAACACTTCCAGCAGGGGCGCGCCGTTGTCGAAGGTCGGCCGCACGCCGAAACTGGCGACGCCATCGTAACGCACGTCGTCGATCGCGACCCGCACCGCATAGATGCCATGCTTGAGTCCACACGACGGATCGAGCCGCAGATTGGCGGTCGGAAAACCGAGCTCGCGGCCGCGCTTCTCGCCGTGAATGACTTCGCTCGACACGAACCAGGGCGCACCGAGCAGTTCGGTCGCCTCGACGACGCGGCCCTGGCTGAGCGCGGTACGCACCGAACCTGACGACACCGGCCGGCCTTCATCTTCGAGCGGCGCGACGATGTCGACGGCAAAGCCGAGCTTGGCGCCACGCTCTTTCAGATATTCGGGCGTGCCTTCGCGCTTCTGTCCGAAATGAAAATCGAATCCAATCGCAGCTCCGCCGATACCGAATTGTCCGATCAGAATCTTCTCGATGAAATCGTCTTTCGACGTGGTAGCAAGCGCCGCGTTGAAACTCATGATGAAGGCGCCGCTCAGGCCCGTGGTCGCGAGCAGACGCATCTTGCTGCGCTCGCTGGAGAGATGGAACATAGTGTCCTGAGGCCGCAGGAAAACTCGGGGATGTGGCGAAAAAGTGAGTGCGGCGGCCTTGCGATTCAGCTTGCGGGCGCGCGATAAGGCCGCCCCGATCACAGCCCGGTGGCCGCGATGCACGCCGTCGAAATTGCCAATCGCCACCACCGCGCCGCGCAAGGGGCCAGGATCGCTGTCGCGCGCGATATGAAAGGTTTTAGCGGGCTTGTTCATAGGTCGATAAGCCTGTTGGGCGGTAGTTCCGTCAAGGTGTGCCCGTTTCGGCGCCAAGGCGTGTTTCTGGGCTTAAATATGGTTACCGAACCGTTAACAAATTTTCAAATTAACGGGTTATTCAAGCCGCGTTGCTAGGTTGCGGTACTCTAAGGGGGCGCCTTAAGCGGGCGGTATAATATGGCTGTCGATCTTTCGATGCCGGTTCTGATCGTGGATGACTACAACACGATGGTCCGCATCATTCGCAATCTGCTCCGCCAGCTCGGCTTCGAGCATATCGACGACGCCAGCGATGGCACAACTGCGCTCGCCAAGATGGAGCAGCGCAAATACGGCCTCGTCATCTCCGACTGGAACATGGAGCCGATGACCGGCTACGACCTGCTGCAGAAAGTGCGCGCCAATCCGGAAATGTCGGAAACCCCGTTCATCATGGTGACGGCTGAATCCAAGACCGAGAACGTCGTCGCCGCCAAGAAGGCCGGCGTGTCGAACTACATCGTCAAGCCGTTCAACGCGCAGACGCTTAAGAGCAAGATCGATTCGGTGTTTCCGGACGATGTTGTTGATGTCGAGACCCTCGCCGCGGCGAGCTGAAATCTACCAGACCAGTTCGCGCATCACCGCAGCCGGCGTGGCGCCGGCCGCGGCGAATTTCGCTTTGAGCGCGCCGCTGTTGGGATTGTCGCGCCCGCCCAATTCCTCGGCATGAATGCCGGACGTCACGAACAGGAAGTCGACGCCGAATTTGTGCGCGCCGGTCAGATCGGTGCGAATGGAGTCGCCGATCGCCAGCACGCGATTGAGCGCGATCTTGCGGCCCGCCGCGGCTTCCGCTTTCGCCAGCGCCATCTCGTAGATCGGCGGGTACGGCTTGCCGGCAAAGACCACCTCGCCGCCTATGCTGGCGTAGAGATCGGCGACCGCGCCGGCGCAATAGACCATCTTGTCGCCGCGCTCGACCACCACGTCGGGATTGCCGCAGATCATGGACACCTTGCGCGCCAGCATGCCTTCCAGCCGCGCACGGTAATCCTCGGGCGTATCGCGATCGTCATCGTCGAGCCCGGAGCACACGACATAGTCGGCGCTTTGCAGCGGCGCAAAGGCGAGATCGAGCCCGGTGAAAATCTCGACGTCGCGCGATGGCCCCATATGGAAAACGCTCTGGCCCGGACGCTGCTGGATCAGCGAGCGCGTCACGTCGCCGGAAGAAACGATGTCGTCATAGGTCTCGCGCGGCACGCCGAGAGCGGCGGACTGGCGCGCCACGACATTGTGCGGCCGCGGCGCGTTGGTGATGAATATAACTTTGGCGCCGGCGGCACGCGCCTTGATCAGCGCATCGCAAGCCCGTGGAAACGCGTTGACGCCGTTATGCACGACGCCCCAGACGTCGCAGAGCACTGCGTCATAGTTGGGTGCGAGCGCGGAAAAATTCGGGACGAGTTCTGGCACGAAGGACCGATCAGACGCTGGCGCCGACGCCGGCAAAATCGCCGACGCTTTCGCCCGGGGACGATTTGTCGCCGCCTTGCAGCGCTTCGGCACGCACCGGGCGTGGCGCCGAGAACAGGAAGCCCTGTCCGAAGCGGACGTCGTATTCGAGCAGATCGACCACCATGTTTTCGTTCTCGATGCGCTCGGCGATCAGGTCGATGCCGGAACGCGCCAGAAGGTCGGCGAGATCTTCCGGATGAATGTCGCTTTGCGCATGCGCGGCTTTGTTGAGCAGAAGTTTGGCCGGCACTTTCAGGAAACGGAACCAGCGGTCGGCCAGTTCCTTGGGCTCCATGCGCAGGTCGGTGACGTGGTCCATCGAGAAGCGGAAGCCGCGCTCGGCCAGCGCCGACAGGCCTTCATTCTCCATCGGCCCAAACGAGCGATAGGCTTCCTGGGTAAATTCGAACATCAGCGCGTTGGCGAGCGCGCGGTTGGCGTCCATGAAATCGAGCAATTGCCTGAACTGCGCCGCGTCGGTCAGCGTCGAGGCGCTGATGTTGCAGAACAGGCCGACATCGCGGCTTTTGAGCTGCAGGCGGCGCGTGACCTGCACGCAGCGGAACAGCAGCAGGTTGTCGATCTTCGGCATCAGGCCGAAGGCTTCGGCATAGTCGATGAATTCGCCGGCCGGAATGATTTCGCCTTCGTCGGTGCGCAGCCGCGAGAGCGCTTCGTAGTAGCGCACCTTGCGCTGCGGTAGCGTGACGATCGGCTGCAGGTAGAGATCGATGCGGTTGGCGTCGGCGGCGCGCCCGATCAGTTCACTGATGCCTTCGCGGGAGAGGCCCTGGAAACGGTTGACGGCGTCGCTCTCGCTGAGCGCCAGCGGCGCGTCCATGGCGGCGGGCGGCGGGACCGGTGGAGCAGCGGCTTCGAACGCCGGCGCGGGCGGCGGCGCGAATTCGGGCGCCGGGATGACGGGCGAAGCGGCGCGCGCTGCAGGCATCGCGGGCCGCGCCTGCAAGGCGATCTCATGCGCCGCCACGGTGTCGGCGATCTGGCGCACCAGGCCGCCCAGTTCGCCGATCTCCGCGGCGATCGGATCGTCGGCGCCGCGGGTGCGCGATACGGTGCTTTCGACACGGGCCTCGACGCTGTTGAGTCTTCGGCCGAGTTCCGCCACCTGGCGGGCGAGGTCGGCGGTGCCGCGCGACAGATCGGCGATCTGGTCGCCGAGATCGGTCCGGTCACGCAGACGATTACTGATGGTGTTGTAGAGCGCCATTGCCACCAGCGCCGCCAGCGACACGATGGCCGCGGTGCGGCTGTCGAGGCCAAGACCCAGAAACAGCACGGCGCCGACCGACCCGGCGATGAGCACCATGCAGACCGCAATAAAAATGGCGCTGATGCGACGCATCAATCAATCAATCCTGGGCAGTCCCGCCAATACGCGCCGGGGCTGAGTGTTAAGTGATTCGAGCGGACACCGACCAATGTCCATGAGGCCGCGGGTCTGTGCAACCACGAAGTCCTGCTATGGTAACGGTTATTCGGCCCGGTTGCCCGGGTTATTGGACGTAAGAACGATGGCGGTTCCCCGGAAATTCCAGTTGCTCAGCCGTATTGCGGCTTTCCCGGCGTGGGTAATCCCCGGATTCCTGGCTTTGCACGCGGCGGTTTGGACGGCGTTACCCACCTTGCTCTACCCCAACCTGCCGCTCGACCTGATCGAGGCGCTGGTCTACGGCCGCGAATGGCAACTGGGCTATGACAAACTGCCGCCGCTGCCGTGGTGGCTGGTGGAAGCCGCCTACCGCATCGCCGGGCACGACTTTGCCTATTACCTGCTGGCGCAGGTGGCGGTGGTGTCGGGTTTTGCCGCCATCTGGGCGATGGCGCGGCCTTTGGTCGGCAGCCGCGGCGCGCTGGTGGCGCTGCTGATCCTCGATGGCCTGCACTATTTCAACTACACCGCCGCCAAGTTCAACCACGACGTCATCCAGCTGCCCTTCTGGGCGCTGGCCGGATACGCCTTCCACCGCGCGCTGCGCTCGGGCGAAGCGCGGCATTGGCTGCTGCTGGGTCTGTCGATCGGGTTGTCGCTGTGGTCGAAATATTTCGTCGCGGTGCTGGCGATCCCGCTCGGCATCTTCATGCTGGCCGATCGCGATGCCCGCAAACATTTCGCCACGCCCGGCCCCTACATCGCGCTCGCCGCCGCGATCGCAGCGATGGCGCCGCATCTGGTCTGGCTGGTGCAGAACGACTTCCTGCCGTTCGGTTATGCCGAACACCGCGCGCAACTGTCGCGCGGCTGGTACGACCACCTCTGGCACCCGTTCCAGTTCGCCATCAGCCAGTTCTTCTTCTTGATCCCGTCTTTACTGATCGCGCTGCCGTTGTTCTGGCCGCGGCCGCAAAAAGACGAGCCGCCGGTCGTGGTCGGCGCCGATGCTTTCGACATGCGCATCGTCACGCTGCTCGCCTTTGGACCGCTGGCCACAGTGCTGGCGCTGTCGGCCATCACCGGACGCGGCACGGTGGCGATGTGGGGCTATCCGCTGTTTTTGTTCGTCGGCCTCTGGCTGGTACTGATGGCGCGCCGCCTGCTCGACGACAAACGCATCATCCGGATCGGCGCGATCTGGAGCGTCGTGTTCACCGTGCTGGCGCTGGCCTTCATCGGCAATTACGGCGTGCTGCCGCACTACGATCATCGCTATCGCGCGGTGCTCTATCCCGGCGGCGATCTGGCCAACGAATTGTCGCAACGCTATCGCGCGCTGACCGGCAAGGAATTCGTCTACGTGATCGGCACCATGTGGGACGGCGGCAATGTCGCGCATTACGCCGACAGCCACCCGCGCGTTTTGATCGACGGTAAACCGGCGCGCGCGCCGTGGATCGATCTCAACGATCTGCGCGCGCGGGGCGCCGTCGTGGTGTGGACCTCCGGCGACCTGTCGGCGATGCCGGTAGAATTCCGCGCCGTTGCCGCCGACGCGCAGGTGCAGTCGCCGTTCACGCTGCCATTCCGGCGCGGCGATCAGATCCTCAACGTCGGCTGGGCGATTTTATTGCCGCAGCCGGCCTATGCGCAGGCGAAATGACCGCCCCGGTCTCGCAGCACGGCTGGAACCTCCGGTTCCAGTCATATGATCTTTAAATAACAAGCTCATGGTCGCAGGGTTGGGCTGGGGGGGGCTTGGGATTGCTACGACGGCGTGTCGATTGCGTACCGGTTGAACCGGAATTCAAGGCAACGACTTATCGTTACGCCAAACGCGCCGCTTGCGCCCTGGCGGCGATAGCAATCGCTATCGTCGCACTCGATCTAAGCAACATCCCTGTTGTCGAAACCGCTGCCAGAGCGATCGACAGAAACCGCCCAAGTTTCACCGCCGTGCCGGAACGGATGCGATCCGAGATCGATCGCATGTCGCATCGCGTCTGGCGATCGGTCGTCGCGACAATGCAAGAGGATGCATTCGTTGCAGCGGTCCCGGCCGCAGCCTCGACTCTCGCCACTGCCGAAGCTTTGCCGGCGCTTGATGTAACGCCGGAAGCGCCGAACTCGACTCTGCAGCGCGCGCGACTGCCGTCGCCGGCCGAGCGGCTGCATCTGACCGTCGCGACGCTGATCAGGGCAAAGCAGTGTCTTGCCAGCGCAATCTATTTCGAGGCCCGCGACGAACCGGTGCGCGGTCAGATTGCCGTGGCGCAAGTCGTGATCAACCGCGTGTTTTCGGGCTATTACCCGCACGATCTTTGCGACGTGGTTTATCAGAACGCCAGCCGGCACCTGGACTGTCAGTTCACTTTCGCCTGCGACGGCAAACGTAAAGTCATCAACGAACGCGGCGCCTGGGCGCGCGCCCAGCAAATCGCCGGCCAGGTTCTCGCCGGCGATCTATACGATCAGGCCGTGGGCTCATCGACGCACTACCACGCACTCTATGTGCGGCCTGACTGGGTGGAGGAGATGAAAAAGTTCGCCCGCTCCGGCACGCACAATTTCTAACGTCCGGTCGCATGGGGCAACGGCAGCGACGCGCCCATTTGGGGCATCGTCCCGCTGCCGCCGGACAAGAGCAAAGCGCAATAGGGCTCGCCGATAACTGAACGCGAAATATCGCAATGCGATATCGGCGATTGCGCTTTCCCCACGCACACCAAGTGCCATAGGATTTAGGCTCGGGCTGATAAACGCCTCAACACAAAATCCAGCCCGCAATTCAAACGGCCGCGGCAAAAACAAAACGATAAGCGGCCCCCTGGGGAGGGATCATGGTGTTTGCCCGCGCGCTCGCGGCAGTGCTTCTCGCTGCATGTCTTTTCGCAACCGGCGCCTCGGCGCAGACCTATCCGAACCGGCCCATCACCTTGATGGTGCCCTTCCCGCCCGGCGGCGCGACCGACGCCATTGCCCGCATCATGCAAAGCCCGCTGGAAAAGGCGCTCGGCCAGCCCATCGTGGTGGAAAACGTCGGCGGCGCCGCCGGCATGATCGCCGCGGCGCGCGCAGCGCGCGCCGAGCCGGACGGCTACACGATCCTGATCCACCAGGTAGCACTGGCGGCGGGTGTGACGCTGTATCCGAAACTCTCGTTCGATGCCGTCAAGGATTTCGCGCCGATCGGGCTGGTCAACACCACGGCGTCGACCTTGGCGGGACCGGCATCGCTGCCGCCGAGTAATTTCAAGGAATTGCTGGCGTGGGCGAAAGAGCCCGGCCGCACGGTCAAGATCGGCCATGCCGGCGTCGGTTCATACGGCCATTTGAGCGGCGTCCTCGTCGCGCAGGAGCTCGGCTGGAAGGCGACGCAGATTCCGTATCGCGGCGCAGGTCCGGCGCTGATCGATCTGCTGTCCGGCCAGATCGATTTGACGTCGATATCCGCCATTCAGGCCGCGCCATTCGCCGCTTCCGGCAAGCTGAAAGTATACGCCATCATCGGCCGCAGACGCTTTCCCAGCATGCCGGACGTGCCGACGCTCGGTGAACTCGGTTACAAGAAACTCGACATCGACTTCTGGCACATGCTGGTCGCGCCGGCCGCCACACCGCGCCCCATCATCGACAAACTGAATGCGGCACTGCGTGCCACGCTGGCCGATGCCGCCGTGCAAAAAAGTTTCGCCGACGGCGGCATGTTTCCGTTTCCTCCCGGGGAGGAAACGCCCGAGGCCGCGCACACCTTGCTCAAGGACGAGATCAAGCTCTGGCGCGACGTCATCAACGCCAACCAGATCACCGCGCAATCGCAGTAGAAGTGGCGCGGCTCTTCCTCCGCCGTCTTGCCCGGCCTTCTGCCGGGCATCCACGTCTTACGTCTTACAAATGAAGGCGTGGATGGCCGGGACAAGCCCGGCCATGACAAACGCGAAACTACGCCACCGCCTTGATGATCTTGCCGACCTTGTCGAAGACCTCGTCGATCTGGGCTTCGCTGATGATCAACGGCGGCGAGAGCGCCAGCGTATCGCCGACCGCGCGCAACATGATGTCGTGGTCGTGGAACGCTGTTTCAAGCGCCGCCATGCCGCGCTTGCCGACGCCGTCGGGCTTGCTGGCGAGATCGATGCCGACGGTCATGCCGACCGGCCGGATGTCGAGTACGTTGGGCAGGCCTTTGAGCGCGAGCGCTGCTTGCGCCCACGGCGTTTCGAGCTTGCGCGCGCGCTCGAACAGATTTTCCTCGCGATAGAGATCGAGCGTGGCGAGTCCGGCGGCGCAGGCCAGCGGATGCGCCGAATAAGTATAGCCGTGGAACAGTTCGACGACGTGTTCGGGGCCCTGCATGAAGGCGTCGTAGATGGGCTTGCGCACCAGCACGCCGCCCATCGGAACGCTGCCCGAGGTGACACCCTTGGCGAAGGTGATCATGTCCGGCACCACGCCATAGCGTTCAGCGGCGAAGGCATAGCCCATGCGGCCGAAGCCGGTGATGACTTCGTCGAAGATCAGCAGGATGCCGTGCTTGTCGCAGATCGCGCGCAGTTTCTGCAGATAGCCTTTCGGCGCCGGGATCACACCGGTCGAGCCGGCCATCGGCTCGACGATGACGGCGGCGATGGTTGAAGCATCATGGAGAGCGACAAGCCCGTCGAGCGCGTCGGCGAGATGACCGCCCCACTCCGGCTGATCGATCGAGAAGGCCTGCTCGGCGCGATTGTAGGTTGCCGGCAGATGATCGACGCCGGCCAGCAGCGAACCGAACTGCTTGCGGTTATTGACGATGCCGCCGACCGCGATGCCGCCGAAGCCGACGCCGTGATAGCCGCGCTCGCGGCCGATCAGACGCACGCGCGAACCGCGGCCCTGCACGTTGTGGAACGCCAGCGCGATCTTGAGCGCGGTGTCGACCGCTTCCGAACCGGAATTGCAGAAGAACACATGATCGAGATCGCCGGGCGCCATCGCGGCGACGCGCGCGGCAAGCTCGAAGGCTTTGGGCTGCGCGAACTGGAACGGCGGCGCGTAGTCCATCTCGGCCGCCTGCGCCTGAATTGCCGCGACGATGGACGGACGATTGTGCCCGGCATTGGTGCACCACAAACCTGCGGAGCCGTCGAGCAGCTTGCGGCCATCCGGCGTGAAGTAATGCATGTCCTTGGCAGAGGCGACCATGCGCGGACGCTTCTTGAAGGCACGGTTGGCCGTGAACGGCATCCAATAGGGTTCGAGATCGTTGGGCGCGTTCGTTATCGGACTTGGTCGGCTGGCAGCCATGGACATTCTCACTCCTGTTTCGTGGCACCCTAGCAACGAACTGAAACAGTCTGAAATTCGGCCCAGCGCATAACCGGCAGTTATTCGATACCGTCCAAAACTGTTGTCATCTTTTATGACGCCGGCCAAATAAGTTTAAAAATAATTTTAGCAACCTGAGAGAGAATAACGGTTTTATGTAGCATTTTCAGATAGATAAGAAATTTTCGATGGCTGCGCACCGTGAATCTGGCTTGTGGGCGATATCCCATACTACCTGCAGCATGTCCCAGTCCCGTTTAGAGTCATTCCATGCTGGCAGCCGGTATCGCGAGGGGCGGCGCACGGATGGGAATGAGCAAGTCAAACGCAGCGTTCGACAGGATTGAATTTCTTTCGCAGCCCCGCGACGGCAAGAGCAGGCTGACCTTCGCCCCGAACGAAACGATCTATTCTCAAGGCGACCCGGCCAACGCGGTTTTCTTTCTGGAGAAAGGCATCGCCAAGAAGAGCGTCACATCGGTGTCCGGCAAAGACGCCGTGATTTCCATTGTCGCACCCGGCGATTTTTTTGGTGAGGGCTGCCTGCATCCCCGCCTCGCCCACCGCTTCGTAAGCCTCACCGCGATCACGGAACGCCTCGCCGTGCGGATCGACAAATCGGCCATGATGCGCGGCCTTCGCGAAGACCCGGACTTGTCCGAGCTGTTCATCAACTATCTCATCGACCGCAACACGCGCAACATCGACGATCTGGTCAATCAGATGCTCAATTCCAGCGAGATGCGTCTGGCGCGCGCGCTGCTGCAACTGGCGAATTTCAACGAAACGGACAAGCCGAAACAGGCGGTCGGCAGGATGAGCCAGGAGACGCTGGCCGAAATGGTCGGCACCACGCGCTCGCGCATCAGCTTCTTCATGAACAAGTTCCGCAGCCTGGGCCTCATCGAGTACACCGGCAACGGGCAGGACCTGCGCATCAACGTCCCCCTGCTCGAAAAAGTGCTGCAGGAAAGCGAGTGCCCCGAAAACATCACGGAAGCGGCGCCACGGGCCCGCGCCGCGGCTTCTCAATAGCCAGGCTTTTACGGCGCGATTTCGCTGCATAGGCAAAAGACGCGGGCGCTTGCCCGGTTTAGGGGCGGCTGCTACCACGCCAGCCATTGCAACTCCGACCCCGTTAAAACGCCGATGGCCGACTCCAAATCTGACAATAACAAGGCGGGCGACAAGCCCCAGAAACTCAAAGCGCGTTTGCCGCACGGCCTGGCCGACCGGGGACCTGCCGAGATCGCCGCCACGCGCGCGATGGTCGAAACCATCCGCCTGCAGTTCGAGCGCTACGGCTTCGATCCGGTCGAGACGCCGGCGTTTGAATACACCGACGCGCTCGGCAAATTCCTGCCCGACCAGGACCGGCCGAACGAAGGCGTGTTCTCCTTTCAGGACGACGACGAGCAGTGGATGTCTTTGCGCTACGACCTGACCGCGCCGCTGGCGCGCTACGTCGCGCAGAATTACCAGAACCTGGCGCTGCCCTATCGCAGCTATCGCAACGGCTACGTCTACCGCAACGAGAAGCCGGGCCCGGGCCGTTTCCGCCAGTTCATGCAGTTCGATGCCGACACAGTGGGCGCAGCTTCGATGGCCGCCGATGCCGAGATGTGCATGCTCGCCGCCGACACGATGGAAGCGCTGGGCGTGCCGCGCGGTGGATACATTGTGAAGGTGAATAACCGCAAAGTTCTGGATGGCGCGATGGACGCCGTTGAAATTCCGCCGGAGAAGCGTCTCACCACGATGCGCGCGATCGACAAGCTCGACCGCCTCGGCATCGATGGCGTTCGCATGTTGCTCGGCAAAGGCCGCAAGGACGACAGCGGCGACTACACCAAGGGTGCCGAACTCGACGACCGTCAGATCGAAGGCATCGTTGCCGCCATCACGGGGAGCGGCGTTCCGTCAGACTCGTCGAATGCAGGCGATCAGGAATTGGCGGAAATCGGTGCACTGGTGAAGGCGGCCGGTTACGAAGACCGAATTAAAATCGACAAGACGGTCGTCCGCGGCCTCGAATATTACACCGGCCCCGTTTACGAAGTTGAACTACTCGCTGAAGCGAAAGACGACAAAGGCCGGACCATTCGTTTCGGCTCGGTCGGCGGCGGCGGGCGTTACGATGGTCTGGTGTCGCGCTTCCGCGGCGAGCCGGTGCCGGCCACCGGTTTCTCCATTGGCGTGTCGCGTCTGCAGGCGGCGTTGACCGCGCTCGGCAAGCTCGACAGCAAGCCGCCGGTCGGTCCCGTACTCGTGACGATCTTCGACCGCGACCGCACCGCCGACTATCAGCGCATGGTGTCGGAGCTGCGCAATGCTGGCATCCGCGCCGAACTCTATCTCGGCAATCCGAAAAACAATGTCGGCCAGCAGCTCAAATATGCCGACAGACGCGGCAGCCCTTGCGCCATCATCCAGGGCTCCGACGAAAAGGGCCGCTCCGAGATCCAGATCAAGGACCTGATCCTCGGCGCCGATATCGCGGCCATCAAGGACCGCGACGAATACCTGAAAAAGCAGGCCGAGGCGCAACGCACCGTTCCAGAAGCCGATCTGGTCAAGGAAGTGCGCGCTTTGCTGGCTCTTCACAAACTGGGCTGAGCTTCCCCGGCGGTATCGGGAACCATTCCCTCCCCCTGCGCATTTACGAGGCATAACCCAGCCGGGGGAGTGTCGCGTGGGGGTGAAACGCTGGTGCTATCCAATTCCAATGATTTTGCAGCGGCATACCGGGAGCCATCGCGCCCCGCCGCCGCTGACGCCTGTGCCGGAAGCGCCGCTCGCGCCTGACGCCGGAAAAAAGAAGAGCGAGCAAATCCAGGACCTTGAGGCCGGGCAACCTTGCCAAGCCGGGGACGACACCCAAGATTAACCGGCCCATCGAATCGGCCTTAACGGCGTACCGCATGAAGTATCTGACCGTCCGTCATGAGACTCGCTACAGCTATTCCGCGCCGGTGAAATTCGGCACGCATCGGTTGATGCTGCGTCCGCGCGACAGCCACGATCTGCGGCTGGTCGATGCCGAACTGACGCTGTCGCCGCCCGGCGAGACGCGCTGGATGCACGACGTGTTCGGCAACTCCGTCGCGCAGGTCGAGTTCGCGCAGGAGTCCTCCGAACTGCTGATCGTCAGCACACTGCATCTCGAACATTACGGGCTGACGCGCCCGGTGTTTCCGATCGCGCCGGAAGCGCAGGTTTATCCCTTCGTCTATTCGGGCAACGACCGCAGCGATCTCGGCCGGCTTCTCGATCGCCATTACCCCGATCCGAACGGACTGGTCGACGCCTGGGCCAAGCAGTTCGTCTCGGGCCGCTTCATGTCGACCTACAATCTGCTGTCGAACATGAATGGCGCGATCAAGAACCAGTTCGCCTACAACACGCGTTACGAGGAAGGCACGCAGACGCCGATCGAGACGCTGCAGCGCATGAGCGGCACCTGCCGGGACTTCGCGCTGCTGTTCATCGAGGCGGTGCGCAGCCTCGGTTTCGGTGCGCGCTTCATCACCGGCTATCTGTACGATCCGGCGCTCGACGGCGCCGACGAAGGCATGCAGGGCTCCGGCGCGACGCATGCATGGGCCGATGTCTATCTGCCGGGCGCCGGCTGGGTCGAGTACGACCCGACCAACGGATTGATCGCCGGCGACAATCTGATCCGCGTCGCGGTGACGCGCGACCCATCGCAGGCCATTCCGGTGACCGGCACTTTCGACGGCACCACCGGGCAGTTTCAGGGCATGACGGTCGACGTCACCGTGCATGCCAGCCTGACGCCGCACGCCCATCAAGCGAACGCAGAGCCGCTGGCGCCCGCGATCGAAGAGCCCGCGCCGGAAATTCAGCCGGGCAGCAACAACGTCCCTGCTTCCGAGGCAGAAGCGCAGCCGACGCAATACAACGCGCCGGCGACGGACTTGCAGCAGGCCGAGAAGCAGGAAGAGCAAAGTCAGGCTGCGCAACTGGCCCCGTCTTCGGTGCATTCGATGCAGAATGCCGAACCGGCTCAGGACAAGCCACTCGCCGCCGCAAAGCCGGCGGCCTGATCGCTACTGACGTTTAGGCGGCGGCGCGAATTTCGGCATGTTGAGCACGTTCATGGTCATGCCGTTGGCCATGATGATATCGCCCGGTTTTTGACCGGCCTCGCAAGGCCCCAGCCATTTCGCCGTGATCGTCATCTGGCTCGAGCCGTCCGCCGGCATGCCCGGCATCAGCGGCCCGCCTTCGCGCTTCGACGACACATTCACGGTGTAGGCGCTGTTGAAGTCCCCGGTAATGACAGCATGGGTCGTCGTCTTGCCCGCGCCGAACTCGCAAATCGAATCCACCATCATGCCGGTCGCGGTCTTGGTCACGTCCTGCTTCGAGCAGGCTGCCTGCGCCGGACCGCCGAAATTCGAATTCATGACCTTGTCGGACGTGGCATCCGTACATTGCTTCATGACGGTGGCCGGCAGTTTGCGGCCTTCGAAGTCCATCTTGAGTTCCCACAGGCCCGGCTTGCGCGCGGGCATGTCGAGGGCGAAGGCGGGAGCGGCGGCGACCAGTCCGAAGGCGGCGAAGGCGAGCGGGCGCAGAAAAAGCGTCATGAAAAGCTCCATCGCGGATTGCGCCGCGAGCATATCATGCCGCCTGTATCGGGAAAATACTTTAGCGTGAGGTCTAGAGCGCGACCACGTCGCCGGCATCGATCCCCGGGCTGACGTGGACCGTCAGTGGATGACCGAGTATTTGCTCGGCCGCGTCGAAACTGTCGATCAGCGACAGATTGGCGATCACCTTGCCGTTCTCGAACCGCATGAAGTTCGCGACCCGGTAGCTGATCACGCGGCCATCGGCAGTCCGGCGCGCCGATCGGCGGTTGAGCATCGCAACCTGGTCGCCATCCACCAGAAGAGTTTCCTGAGCATAACTTGTGAAGCAGAAAATCCCCGGTATCGTCCGCAAAATCAAATCCAGCACGGCCTCTTTGCCCCGATGCGTGCCGCAATAGCTCAGCACGTCGACCGGGCCGCTGATCGTCCACACGACATCGTCATGCAGGAATGCTTCGAGCTTGTTGGGGTCCCGTGCCGCATAGACCTTGAAGAAGGCATCGACGACGGCACGTGATACGGAACCGGCCATATTCAATTCCTTACGCCGAGGCGCGATGCCCGAGTGAGGCTTGATGATGAACATCGAGCGGATGCCCCAAGACCTGCTCGGCCGCGTCAAAGCTGTCGAGCAGCGACAAGTTCTCGATCACCTTGCAGTCGCGGAAGCGGGTGAAGTGCGCCAGCCGGTAGCGGATGACACGGCCATCAAGCGTGAGCGTCGCCGCCAGACTGTTGAGGGTGGCGACCCGGTCGCCGTCGATCAGCATGGCGTCGGGGGTGAAACTGAAAACGGTGAAAATTTCCGGGACTAGGCGCTGGATGAGATCCAGCACCGCGGCCTTGCCGTGACGTTTGCCGCAAAACGGCAGAACATCGACCGGCCCGCTGATAGTCCATTGGACATTGTCGTCGAGGAAATCGGCGACCGCCTTGGCGTCGCGCGCGGCGTAGGCCCTGTAGTAGGCTTCGACCACAGATCGCGGCACAGCTTCGGTCATAACGGATGATCCCTACCCCATTACAGTTAACGTCGGCTTTGTTGAAATTGTCTTACGGCAAAATTTGTTAACGATACCAAGCCTTTGGCCAACAGGGCCGTTAAGCGCATCGCCGGAACAGCGTCGAATCCTTAAAGCTGACGTGCTAGACCCCCGGCAAATCCGAGAGAACGACCAAGGAATTAGGCGTAATACGATGGACGCAAGCGTAACGAACACAGCAAAAGGCGCGGACAACCGGGCGGAAGCCCAGGTGGCCTCCTACGAGCGCGCCGGCTACGTCCGCGTTGCGCCGGCGATGCTGCAGCCGGCGGAGCCGTTCCTCGACCTATCCGGCGAAGACATCCGCAACCGCATGTATCTCACCACCGCGCCGGGCGGCGGCGAATTCTGCCTGCGCCCCGACCTGACGATCCCGGTGTCGCGCGACTACCTCGCCTCCCCAATCGCGGGCCAGCCGGCCGGCTTCTGCTACCTGGGGCCTGTCTTCCGTCACCGCGAAGACCAGCCCGCCGAATTCCTGCAAGCCGGTATCGAGTCGTTCGGCCGCGCCGACAAGGCCGCCGCCGACGCCGAGATGCTATCGCTCGGACTGGATGCCACCGCGGGCTACGGCCTCGCCTCGCCCGACATCAAAACAGGCGACGTCGCGCTGTTCTGCGCGCTTGTCGCGGGACTCGACCTGCCGCCGGCCTGGAAGCGGCGGCTGATCAAGGATTTCAACCGCAAGACCAATCTGGCGCAGGATCTCGACCGCCTTGTGCTCGGCGGCAACAATGCACGGCCGGAATATCAGGGCGTGCTCGCGGCGCTGGCCGGCGCCAACCCGAAAGGCGCGCACGCGCTCGTCACCGACTTGCTGTCGATTGCCGGCATCAACGCCGTCGGCGGCCGTTCGGTCGCCGAAATCGCCGAACGCTTTCTCGAACAGTCGGCGCTGGGCGCCAGCGCCAAGCTGCCGCAGGAAGTGCGCGCGCTGATCGAACGTTTTCTTGCTGTTGCCGGCGATCCGGATGAAGCGGCCAACGAGCTGCGTGCGCTCGCCGCCGATGCCAGCATGAATGGCTCCATGACGCAGGCGCTCGACCTCTTCGAAAGCCGCAATGGATTTCTCGCCGCGCGCGGCATCGATCTCAAGCGTGTGCACTTTTCAACCAGTTTTGGCCGCGGCTTCGACTACTACACCGGCTTCGTCTTCGAACTGACCGATCCGTCGCGCACCGGCGATCCGCTGGTGGCGGGCGGACGCTACGACGGACTGCTGTCGCGGCTCGGCAGCAATGAGCAGACGCCAGCCGTCGGCTTTGCGGTGTGGATCGAACGACTCGCGGCCTATGGAGTCGCGTCATGAGTTCGCCTCTGGTGCTCGCCGTGCCGGCCAAAGGCCGGCTGCAGGAAAACGCCGAAGCCTTCTTCGCGCGTTCGGGATTGAATCTGGTCAAGCCGCGCGGCGCCCGTGACTATCGCGGTGCCATCACCGGCCTCGACGGCGTCGAAGTTGCCTATCTCTCAGCCGGTGAGATCACATCGCAACTCGCGGCTGGCGCCGTGCACATGGGCGTCACCGGCGAAGACCTCGTGCGCGAGCAGATGCCGGATGCCGACAAGCGCGTCGTGCTGATCCAGGGACTCGGTTTCGGCTTTGCCACCGTCGTCGTCGCCGTGCCGCAGGCGTGGATCGACGTCCGCACCATGGCCGACATCGACGACGTCGCCACCTCGTTCCGTCATCACCACGGCCGCAAGATGCGGGTCGCGACAAAATACATCAATCTGACGCGCGACTTCTTCTCGTCGCAGGGCGTTATCGACTATCGCATCGTCGAAAGCTCCGGCGCGACCGAAGGCGCCCCGGCGGCAGGCACCGCCGAACTGATCGTCGACATCACGACGACTGGCGCTACGCTTGTCGCCAACGGCCTCAAGATCATCGACGACGGCGTCATCCTGCGCTCGCAGGCCAATCTCGTTGCCGCGCGCACCGCTCAATGGGACGCCGGTCAGCGCGAAACCGCGCGCGTCATTCTCGACCGCATCGCCGCGCAGGCGCGAGCCCGCGCCTTCCGCGAAGTACGCTCGCGCTTTGCCAAGTGCGACAACGCGCTGGTGGAAGAAGCCAAACAGAAGTTCGGCGTC
>CAISIV010000076.1 GCA_903885555.1 uncultured Hyphomicrobiales bacterium | reverse complement strand
TCCTCGCGCAAGATCTCCGACATCATCGGCGTCATCGACGAAATCGCCCGCCAGACCAATTTTCTGGCATTGAATGCCGCGGTCGAAGCGGCGCGCGCCGGTGAAGCGGGCCGTGGCTTTGCGGTCGTTGCCTCGGAAGTCTGCAGTCTGGCGCAGCGCTCGTCGCAGGCGGCCAAGGACATCAAGGATCTCATCACCAACAGCAACGCGCAGGTGAAGGACGGCGTCGATCTGGTCAACAAGGCCGGCGCGTCACTTAACGACATCGTCGAATCGATCAAGGGCGTGGCCTCGATCGTGGCGGATATCGCGGCTGCGAGTTCCGAGCAGGCCGAAGGTCTCGAGCAGATCAACAAGGCCTTGAGCCAGATGGACGAAGTAACCCAGCAGAATTCGGCGCTGGTCGAGGAAAACGCCGCGACCGCCAAGACGCTCGAAACGCAAGCCCGGGCGATGGACGACAAGGTGGCCTATTTCCAGATCGACGAGCCGCAAAGCTCGATGCGGGCGGTGCACGAACCGAAAAAGTCACCGGCCAAGCCTGTGGCCGTCGTCGCGCGCAGATCCGCGGCTTGAGTTTGATGTGCCTGCGTAGAGTGCGCCCTGTCGCCGGTAGCGGCAGCGGCGCTCTTCTTTGTCTCAGAAAGACGTGATCCCTATGCTGAACCGCTTCTCCGTGAACGCCATTTTGAAGTCGATTTTCGGCCTCATGGTGGCAGCGGTTGTCATCCTGCTGGCCTTCAATGCCTGGGACTCCTGGTTTCGACTGAAGGCGGCGAACCAGATGACCAACAATTCCGAAGCGGCCATCCATCTCTTTGCCGCGCTGCATAACATGCGCTCCGATCGTTCCAATACGAACCGTGAGCTCGGCGGCGAAAACGTAACGGGCCCCAGTCAGCATTTGCAGCGCCTGCGGGTTGCCGAACACGCCGGTTTGCAGGGCTCGCTGGCCGCGCTGAAGCTTGTTGAATTTCCCGGTAGCGGCACGCCGGTTGCCGAATTCGAACAGAACTTGAGCAGACTGGTGGCGCTGCAGAAAGAGACGGCCGCCGCTTTGTCGTCGCCGAAAGCGCAGCGCCGTGCCGGGCTTGCCGACGAATTCGTCAAACACACGAACACGTTCCTGAATCAGCTTGAGCTGCTGTCGGTTCAGATGGTCCAACTGGTGCGGCTCAAAGATGGCTATGTCGACCAACTGATGCATTTGAAGGATCTGGTGTGGGCAACGCGGCAGAACTCGGGCGATGCCGCGGTGCTGGTGTCCAACAGCCTTGCCGGCATCGTTCCTCCCGACGTCATCGCGAAGTATCAGGTGTATCTGGGCCAGGCGAAAAATACCTTCGTGATCGTTCAGGACTTTGCCGCCGGGCTGCCGCTGCCGGCAAGCTTCATGGATGCCATGAAGGAAGCCAAGAACGGCCTGTTGAGTGACGAATACACCGGCAGGCAACTTGGCATTCTGAAAGCGGTTATCGCCGGTGAAAAGCCCGGCACCGATGCCGCGACATGGAGTCCGATTTCGACCGGCAAGCAGGGCGTGCTTCAGCAGGCTGCCGAAATCGCGTTGCAGACGACGAAAGACTATTCGGCCGACCAGTATTCCCGTGCGCAGCGTAATTTGTTTCTGCAGCTTGGGCTGCTCGTGCTGGCTTTGATCGTCAGCGGCATGATGGTGCTGGTGATCGCACGCCGCATCACAAATCCGCTGTTAATGCTGCAGAAGGTCATGGTTCAGGTCGCCGGCGGCGACTTCAATGTGTCGGTGCCGAAGATCGATCGCCGCGACGAGCTTGGCCAGATCGTTGCCGCCGTCGATGCGATGGTCGAGCAGGTGCGTGCGACCATTTCAAGCATCAAGACCTCCGCCAGCGAAGTCACCAACGCGTCGTCGGAGATTTCCTCAAGCACGACGGACCTGTCGCAGCGCACCGAGGAACAGGCCGCGAGCCTCGAAGAAACCACCGCGTCGATGGAAGTCATCTCCGCGACGGTGAAGAAGAACGCCGAGAACGCCCAGCAGGCCAATTCGTCGTCTGGCGAGACGCGCCGGATCGCCGAGCAGGGCGGCGCCGTCGTTGCACACGCGGTGGACGCCATGGCGAAAATCGAGGACTCCTCGCGCAAGATATACGACATCATCGGCGTCATCGACGAAATCGCTCGTCAGACCAATCTTTTAGCTTTGAACGCAGCGGTGGAAGCGGCGCGCGCCGGTGAAGCCGGCCGTGGCTTCGCGGTCGTCGCCTCGGAAGTGCGCAGCCTGGCGCAGCGTTCGTCGCAGGCGGCGAAGGACATCAAGGATCTGATCACCAACTCGAACGGCCAGGTCAAGGACGGCGTCGAGCTGGTCAACAAAGCCGGCGAGTCGCTCACCGAAATCGTCGAGTCGATCAAGAAGGTCGCGGCCGTGGTCTCCGACATCGCCAACGCCTCGATCGAACAGG
>CAISIV010000075.1 GCA_903885555.1 uncultured Hyphomicrobiales bacterium | reverse complement strand
GAAGCGGTGAGTCGAAAGCGAGCGTGCCGGGCCAAAAGCCGCCGTGGACAAGAACGATGGGTGGGAGCCCGGGGGTGGCGCCGGTGGCGGGTGAGCGCTCGCGCACGAACAGCTCGACCGGTTGGCCGGCGATGGCGGGCACCGTCGAGCGGTGAGCGACGAAGTGATCGCGGGAGAGAATGTCCATTGTCGCTTCAGATGAAAAAAGACCCGCAGCCATGAGCCGCGGGTCTTAACGCTGTTGCCGTGTGGCGGTTACTGGATCAACGCGCCGATCTGATCGACGATCGGCTTCGGCGTGGCGTAGATCTTCTTAATCAGCGCCTCGAGATGCACGCCGTCCTCCGGCTCGACCTCCAGCTTCTGCTTTTTTGCGTCGGCGATGAAGTCGGGGTCTTTCATGGTTTTATCGAACGCATCGCGCAGCATCTTCAGTTTACCCGGCTGTAAATCCGGCGGGGCCACGAACGGACGCCCGATACCCTGACCGGCGTAGAGGAAGGAGATCGCTTCCTTGAGTTCGGGAGTTTTTGCGAAATTAAGCACGAATGGCACATCCTTGAGATCGGGATTCGCTTCGGCGCCGCCCTGGAACAGAAGGGTGACCTGTTTCTCGGGCAGCCAAGTGGGCCGCTTGCCGCTGACGCTGTCCAGGCTCTCGCAAATGCCGTCGACCTCGCCACGCTCCATGGCGAGGAACACGTCGGACGACGATGGGAAGCCGGCGATGATTTTGAACTTCATGCCGAGAAGCGCGGCCAGGGCTTTGGGATAGCTGTGGGTGCCGGTGCCGACGCCGGTATCGCCGACAATAAGCTCCTTATTGAACAGATCCTGCGCCGTCTTCACCTGCGCGGTCTTATAGGCGATGCAAACATTGGTTTCGGTGGTCGGCGTGCCGATCCAGTTGATCTTGGTCGCGTCGAAGCGCGCGCCCTGGGCGCCGGTGAGGGGGCCGAGGGCCGCATCGCGGGCGATGATACCGATCACCGTGCCGTCCTTCGGCGCGATGCTGTAGATATAGTTGGCCGCTTGGTAGCTGCCGGCGCCCGGCATGTTCTGGGGCACGAAGTTCGGATTGCCGGGAACATACTTCTCGATGTGGCGCGCGACCGTGCGGCCCCAGAGGTCGTAACCGCCGCCCGGCCCGAAGCCGATGATCATCTGCGATCCGGCTGCAAAAGACGGGGTTGGAACAAATGCCGTTGCCGACGCGAGGGCGGTGACGGCAATTGTCGATAGCCCGTGTCTCTTAAGCATGAGGGGTCTCCGTTATGATGCGTTTCTCGACGTTGATCGGTATTGTGTCAAACCGTGGCGTCCGCGTCCACCACGGGGAACGGGCGCCGCGACGATGCGCGGGCACCGGTGAAACTGCTTTTATCGGCGCAAGATTGCGATTCGGTCGAGGATTGGCGCGTCTGTTCGTAGCGAGCTTGTGGCACGCCGTCTGAGCGCTCACTTTTTTAATTTATAAAGGTCGCAATGTATCTGAGCGTTTTTATCGGTGTTGCTGCGCTGGCCTTGTTGTGGGTGTTGGGAAATTTGTTTGTCTCGACCGCCCCGGCGACGCTGGCGCGCGCGGTGCGTTGGTTGGTTGCCGCGCTGGTTGCGGCAGCAATCGCCGTTTTTGCGTATGCGGGCCGTGAGGGACTTGCCGCCGCACTGATGCCGGCTCTGCTCGCGGCGCTATTGCGTTGGCGACCGTTCCGACAAAAGCCGACCGGCGAGCGCGGTGCTGCCCATATGACGCGCGCAGAGGCGTTGCAGATTTTAGGGCTCAGCGAGGGAGCCACGGCGGAGGATATCCGCGAAGCCCATCGCCGGCTGATGGTCAAAATCCACCCCGATCATGGCGGATCGAACTTCCTCGCCGCCAAGATCAACGAGGCGCGGTCTATCCTGCT
>CAISIV010000074.1 GCA_903885555.1 uncultured Hyphomicrobiales bacterium | reverse complement strand
CGGCTCGCCAGTGCGGCCATATTTCAGGGCGTTGTCGATCAAAATGGCGAACACCTGCTGCACCGCCAGCCGGTCGCTTTCGACCGGAGGCAGGGCGGCGACGGTAATGGTCGCGCCAAGCTCCGAAGCGCGGTGGGCGACGGTCTGGGTGACCGCGTCGAACATGCCGTTCATGTCGATGGTTTCCGGATTGAATTGGCGGCGTCCCTCACGGGATAGCTTCAGCACCGCATTGATCAGCCGATCCATATTGGCAATCGACGTCTTGATGAACCGAATGGCTTCATCGAAGTCCTGACCGAGCCTGTTAACGTTTTCGGCGGTTCCGGGTTCCATTGCCTGGGAATTCAAAGCCGCCACCTCGGTGTGCAGCTTTCCGACCTGTTCGAAAATATCCTGCCGCAACTCCTCCAACTCGCTGGTAAAGCCCATGATGTTGACCAGCGGCGAGCGCAAGTCATGGCTGACGATGTAGGCGAAGCGCTGGATTTCCTCGTTGGCTTCCGTGAGATCGGCGGTGCGATATTCGACGATCTGTTCGAGGTTGGCATTGGTGGCCTCGACCACAAGGCGGGCCTGTTCGCGCTGGCGCTGGCTGCGCTGCACCAGGAAAATCGAGAGTATGCCGACGACGGTTATGAGCGCCGCGCCCAGCAGTGTTGAGATTAGCAGCCAGCGATTGTTGAACTGTGACTGTGCGGCCCGGCCGTCGAGCAGTCGGCCTTCGTCTGCGATGATCTTCTCGACCTGTTCGCGCAAGCTGTTCATTAGATCGCGACCGCCGCCGCCCAGCACGATCATACGAGCGCCATCACGATCGCCGCGGGCGTTGAGCTCGATGGTTTTGTCCATCTCACTCACTTTGTCGCGGATCAGGCCATCGATCTCGTCGAGGGATTTTTTGCGTGCCGCATTATCGGCGGTCAGGGTTCTCAACTGGGACAACAGGATGGCGACTTCAGGCGCCGCGGCCCGATAGTCGTCGAGGTATTTGGGCTCATTTGAAAACAGGTAGCCGCGCTGCCCGGATTCGGCGCGACGGACGTCGAGCAAAAGGTTCGACAATTTGTCCTGCACGCGCAGGGTATGCGCGACCATGTTGGCGTCCGCCGCCGACTGATTAACCAGCCAGACGGTCGCAGCGCTGATGGTGATGAGGAGGAGGAAACCAACGCCGAGCAATATCGGCTGGATCGGGAAGGTCGAGCGTGATGTTTCGCTCATCGAGCCTCGTTCGTCATATCGACGTGTCTGAATGTTCCGGCCAAGGAAGCCGGCGCACGTGTCAACATGCCGTCCCCCCGGACGAGGCTATAACCGTGCCGCGGCCGAAAAGTTCCATTCTGGATTGGGGTAGGCGCAGGAGGCCGGGCGAGGGACCGGTGCTGGCTTAGTTATCCATCCCGCCGCGAGCCAGGAACTGCTCGAGCCAGTGGATGTGATAATTGCCGTCGATAATGTCTTTCTCGCCGACCAGTGCCCGGAACAGCGGCAGTGTGGTCTCGATGCCGTCCACGACCACCTCATCAAGGGCGCGCTTGAGCCGCATCAGCGCCTCGGGGCGGGTCTTGCCGTGCACGATCAGCTTGCCGACCAGCGAGTCGTAGTAAGGCGGGATGGTGTAGCCTTGATAGACCGCTGAATCGATGCGCACGCCGAGGCCGCCTGGGGCGTGATAATGCAAGATCTTGCCGGGCGAGGGCCGGAATGACACCGGGTTTTCGGCATTGATGCGGCACTCGATGGAATGGCCGCGGAATTCGATATCTTCTTGCTTGAGTGTCAGCGGCGCGCCGGCGGCGACACGGATCTGCTCGAAGATCAGATCGATGCCGGTGATCATTTCGGTCACCGGATGCTCGACCTGGATGCGGGTGTTCATCTCGATGAAATAGAACTTGTCGTCTTCGAACAGAAATTCGACAGTGCCGACGCCGAGATACTGGATCTCGCGCATCGCCTTCGCGACCGTTTCGCCGATGGTTGAGCGCATCTGGTCGTTGAGGGCGGGTGAGGGACTTTCTTCCAGCACTTTCTGATGGCGGCGCTGCAGCGAACAATCGCGCTCGCCGAGATGGATGGCATTGCCTTTGCCGTCGCCGAGAACCTGGATTTCGATGTGGCGCGGCTTCTCCAGATATTTTTCCAGATAGACGGCGTCGTCGCCGAACGCGGCTTTGGCTTCCGAACGCGCGGTCGACAATGCGGTGGAGAGGTCGGCCGCGGTGCGCGCCACCTTCATGCCGCGGCCGCCGCCGCCGGCAGCAGCCTTGATCAGCACCGGAAAGCCGATCTCGTTGGCAACGCGCGCGGCTTCGACGTCGTCG
>CAISIV010000073.1 GCA_903885555.1 uncultured Hyphomicrobiales bacterium | reverse complement strand
CGCCGCGAGCAGATCGTATTTGCCGTAGAGCACGCCGATGCCGGTCGGGCCGTAGAGCTTGTGGCCGGTCATCACATAGAAATCGGCGTCGAGGTCCTGGACATTGATGTCGAGATGGACCGCGCCCTGCGCGCCATCGACCAGCACCGGAATGCCGCGGGCGTGCGCCAGCTTGATGACCTCTTTGATCGGCACTTCGGTGCCCAGCACGTTCGACATCTGCGTGATCGCCACCATTTTGGTGCGCGGCGACAGCAGCTTCTCGAATTCATCGATGAGGAAGTTGCCTTCCTCGTCGACCGGCGCCCATTTGATCACCGCGCCCTGGCGTTCGCGCAGGAAATTCCACGGCACGATGTTGGAATGGTGCTCCATGATCGAGAGCACGATCTCGTCGCCGGGGCCGATGCGCGGACCGCCGAAGCTCGCGGCCACGAGGTTGATCGCCTCGGTGGCGTTGCGGGTGAAGATGATCTCTTCCTTGCGCGCCGCGCCGAGGAAATGCTGAATGGTTTCGCGCGCACCTTCGTAGGCTTCGCTCGCCGCGTTGGCGAGATAATGCAGGCCGCGATGCACGTTGGCGTATTCTTCCGTATACGCCTTGTGCATCCGCTCGAGCACCTGGGTCGGCTTCTGCGCCGACGCGCCGTTGTCGAGATAGACCAGCGGCTTGCCATAGACCTGCATCGCCAGCGCCGGAAAATCCTTGCGGATCTGGGCGACGTCGTAGGAGCCATTGCTGACCGCGGGGTGCGTCGTCATGCACGCGCTCCCAGCCACCGCAGCGCCGCGAGATTCAAATCGTCGCGAATGCCTTCATGCGCGACTTCTTCGATG
Source organism: uncultured Hyphomicrobiales bacterium (assembly GCA_903885555.1). GTDB lineage: Bacteria > Pseudomonadota > Alphaproteobacteria > Rhizobiales > Xanthobacteraceae > Pseudolabrys. Next base: position 34,326 of record CAISIV010000073.1, on the reverse strand, counting down.
GCCTCGCCGATGAAAGCCTGGATCAACAGCGTCTCGGCTTCCTTTTCATGGATGCCGCGCGACATCAGATAGAACTTCAGACCCGGATCGAGTGCGCCGGCGGTGGCGCCGTGACCGCAAACCACGTCGTCGGCAAAGATTTCCAGTTCAGGCTTCTGCGAAGCCTCGGCTTCGTCCGACAGCAGCAGCGAGCGCGTCATCATCTTGGCATTGGTCTTCTGCGCGTGCGGCTCGACGATGATCTTGCCCTGGAACACGCCGTGGCTCTGGTTGTCGAGCACGGTCTTGAACAGTTCGCGGCTGTCGCAATTGGCCGCCGCGTGCGCGATCACCAGTGTGTTGTCGACGTGCTGCTTGTTCTTCAACAGGCTGGCGCCGCCGATGAAGGCATCGATGCGTTCGCCGGCAAAGCGGGCGAATGTCTGGTTGCGCACAACGGCACCGCCAGTGGTGTAGGCGAAGTCCTTGTAGGTCGCCTTGGCGCCGACCGTGACGCCGAGCGTCGAGATGCGCAGCGCCGCGTTGCCATCATAACCGATCTTGATGTGATCGACACGGGCGCCCTCGCCGATGGAAAGTTCGAGCGCCGAATTGACCTGATAGTCGATGCCGTCGGGACCGGAGAAAGATTCCACGAGCGTGACATGCGCGCCCGGCTCAACGACAACCACCGACCGCGGATACATCGCGGCGGCGGCATCGCCGGAGAACACGTGGGCGATATGGATAGGCTTGGCGACAGTGGCGCCGCGCATGACGCGCAGACCGACGCCGCCGCTCATGAAGGCGGTGTTGAGCAGTGACGCCTGATCGTCGCTACCGGGCATCTCACCCAACTTGTAGTCAAGGTTCTCGGCAAGCCATGCGAATAGCTCGGCCAGAACGATACCGGGATCGGCAGCGTTCTTGTCGGACCATTCCGGCGCATAGCGGCCATTGACGATGGTCACGAGGCTGGCATCGACGCCGGACAGGATCGCGGCGATATCGGCTGGCTTGCGGACGTCGGCAAGACCGGCAAGCGGTTTTGCCTCGCGCATCAGCGCGCGCAGATCGGTGTATTTCCACTGCTCGACGCGCCGGTTCGGCAGGCCTTGTGTCTCGAAACGCTTGAAGGCGTCGTCGCGCAGGCTCGCCACCGCGCCTTTGCCGGGCAGCGCACCGCGGGCGCCGGCGAACGACGTCGCGAGCCCCTGCTCAGCCGCTGTCTTGATGGCGCGAATGTCCGCGTTCATCGTTATGCCGCCTCGCCGCCGAATTGCGCATAGCCGCTGGCTTCGAGCTCAAGCGCGAGCTCCTTGCCGCCGGTCTTGACGACCTTGCCCTTGGCCAGCACGTGCACCACGTCAGGCACAATGTAGTCGAGCAGCCGCTGATAGTGCGTGATGACGATCATCGAACGCTCCGGCGAGCGCAGCGCGTTGACGCCTTCGGCGACGATCTTGAGCGCGTCGATGTCGAGGCCGGAATCGGTCTCGTCGAGCACCGCAAGACTGGGCTGCAGGATGGCCATTTGCAGGATTTCGTTGCGCTTCTTCTCGCCGCCGGAAAAGCCAACATTGACCGAGCGGCGCAGCATTTCCTGGCTGATACCGAGCTTGGCCGAGGTGTCGCGCACCAGCTTGATGAAGTCGGGCGTGGAGAATTCCGGCTCGCCGCGCGTCTTGCGTTGCGCGTTGAGCGCGGTGCGGAGGAACGTCATGGTGGCGACGCCCGGCACTTCGACCGGATACTGGAACGCGAGGAAAATGCCCTTGGCGGCGCGCACATCCGGCGCCATGTCGAGAATGCTCTCGCCATTGAGAAGGATCTCGCCCTCGGTGACGTTGTAATTATCCTTGCCGGCCAGCACGTAAGACAGCGTCGATTTGCCGGAGCCGTTCGGCCCCATGATGGCGGCGACCTGCCCCTTTTCGATAGTCAACGTCAGGCCGTTGAGGATCTTCTTGTCCTCGACCTCGACATGCAGATTTTTGATCTCAAGAAACGCCATTTGAGTTAGCCCACACTTCCTTCAAGCGAAATTGAAATGAGTTTTTGCGCTTCAACCGCGAATTCCATCGGCAGCTGCTGCAGCACGTCCTTGACGAAACCATTGACGACCAAGGCGGTCGCCTCCTCCGCCGACATGCCACGCTGGCGGCAGTAGAACAGCATGTCCTCGGAGATTTTCGAGGTCGACGCTTCGTGCTCGAACACCGCCGACGAATTCTTCGCCTCGATATAGGGCACTGTATGCGCGCCGCATTGGTCGCCGATCAGCAGCGAGTCGCAGTTAGTAAAGTTGCGCGCGTTGGTCGCCTTGCGGTGCGCGGTGACCAGGCCACGATAAGTGTTGTTCGACTTGCCAGCCGAGATGCCCTTGGAGATGATGCGGCTGGTCGTGTTCTTGCCGAGATGGATCATCTTGGTGCCGCTGTCGACCTGCTGGCGGCCGTTCGAGATCGCGATCGAATAGAACTCGCCACGTGAGTTATCGCCGCGCAGGATGCAGCTCGGATATTTCCAGGTAATCGCCGAACCGGTTTCGACCTGGGTCCAGGAAATCTTTGAGTTCTTGCCGCGGCAGTCGCCGCGCTTGGTAACGAAGTTGAAGATACCGCCCTTGCCGTCGGCATCGCCCGGATACCAATTCTGCACCGTCGAGTATTTGATCTCGGCGTCGTCATGCGTCACGAGTTCGACGACGGCGGCGTGCAACTGGTTCTCGTCGCGCATCGGCGCGGTGCAGCCTTCGAGGTAGGACACGTAGGCGCCCTTGTCGGCGATGATCAGCGTGCGCTCGAACTGGCCGGTATTGGCCTCGTTGATGCGGAAATAGGTCGACAACTCCATCGGGCAGCGCACGCCCGGCGGGATGTAGACGAAAGAACCGTCGGAGAACACCGCCGAGTTCAGCGTCGCGAAATAGTTGTCGTTGACCGGCACGACCGAGCAGAGATATTTCTTCACCAGGTCGGGATGCTCCTGGATCGCTTCCGACATCGGCATGAAGATCACGCCGGCGCGCTTGAGCTCTTCCTTGAAGGTGGTAGCAACGGACACGCTGTCGAACACGGCGTCGACCGCGACGCGGCGCTCGCCTTCCGGACGAACGACGCCGGCCAGCATTTCCTGCTCGCGCAACGGAATGCCGAGCTTCTTGTAGGTCTCGAGAATTTGCGGATCGACTTCGTCGAGCGACGACAACTGCGGCTTCTTCTTCGGCGCCGAATAGTAATAAGCGTTCTGGTAGTCGATCTTGGGATAGTCGACGCGCGCCCAGGTCGGCTCGCGCATGGTCAGCCAGCGGCGGAACGCCTCCAGACGCCACTCGAGCATCCACGCCGGCTCGTTCTTCTTGGCCGAGATGTAGCGGACAGTGTCTTCCGACAGGCCGATCGGGGCCTTTTCGGATTCGATATCGGTGACGAACCCGTATTTGTATTGGTCAACGTCGATCTGTCGGACCCGATCGACGGTCTCTTGTACGGCCGGCATTCTTCCCTCCGGGCGGCTTCAAGGGCCGCGGGTTGGATTAGTCGGTTATGGTCGGTTCGCTGAGCGCGTTGCGATCATTCCTTTTGGGTACGGCTCACGCCGCGTTCGCATGTCTCTTAAGTAGTGACGAAATTACAGTATTCCAAGCAGTTAGCAGTGTTTCCACATCGCTTTCGGTGGTCGTCCAGCCGAGGCTGATGCGGACCGCGCCGCGCGCAAGATCGGTGTCGACGCCCATCGCCGCCAGCACGTGCGAGGCCTGAACCCGGCCGGACGAACAGGCGGCACCCGACGATACCGCTAGTCCATTGAGATCGAAGGCGATTATGGCGGTCTCGGCCTTGATGCCGGGCACGGAAATCAAACTGGTGTTGGGCAGCCGCGGCGCATTGGCGCCGAAAACGACCGCTTGCGGCGTCGAAGCTTTGATGCGGGCTTCAAGCGTATCGCGCAAAGCCGCCATGCGGAGTGCGTCGGCCTGCCGTGCGGCATTCGCAGCAACCGCGGCCGCGCCAAAGCCGGCGATGGCCGCGACGTTCTCGGTGCCGGCGCGCAGCGAGCGCTCCTGACCGCCGCCGCGGATCAGCGGATCGGCAATATGGACGTCGCCCCTTCTAATCAGCGCGCCAATGCCCTGCGGGCCGCCCAGCTTGTGCGAAGAGACGCTGAGGAGGTCTGCGCCGAGGGTAGCGATGTCGCAGTCGATCCGTCCGGCACCCTGCACAGCGTCGACGTGGAGGATGCCGTTGGTCTCGTGGACGATTTGGGCGATCTCGGCGATCGGCTGGATGACGCCGGTCTCGTTATTGGCGAGCATCACGGATACGAGCGGGCGCTCGGCCCGAGCAAGCGCGCTTCTAAGAGCATGAAGGTCCAGCAAACCCTCATTGGTTACCTTTAGTTCCTCGACGCTGCCTGCCGGGAAGCGCCCGCGGCTGCGCACCGAAGGGTGCTCGATCGCCGACAAAAACAACTTGTCGCGCAAGGCCTTACGGCCCCCGACTTCGAGCGACGGGGTCAGTGCCAGCATATTGGCTTCGGTCGCCCCGGACGTGAAAGTGACGTTTTTGGCCTCGGCGCCGACTAGCGCAGCGACATTTTGCCGTGCGGCTTCAATGGCTTGGCGGGCCGCCCGGCCTTCAGCATGGACCGACGAGGCGTTGCCCGTCAGTGCCAACGAAGCCACCACCGCCGCCTTGGCCTCTGGCCGCAGCGGAGCTGTCGCATTCCAGTCAAAGTAAGCCCGTTCAGCCATGAAATCCTAAGTACCTAATTACCATTTTAGGCCGCGAAGGGCTCGAAAAGCTTGCTTTTCGCCCTGCGGGTCGTGGTAGAAACCCGCATTCGCTTGCCAATCTTGAGCCAACTTATAGCTCTTGTGGCGGCTATGAACAGCGGAATTCCTATAATTAGAATAATTCTAAACTAGGGTTTGGACGCCGCGTTCAGGCCTGGAAAAGCAACCGCCGCCGCTGCGATGAGCGCGGCCACTGCGTGTCACACGTCACGCAACAAGCCCGGTCCGAGGTCTAGAGCATGCCTGAAGTCATTTTCACCGGTCCCGCAGGTCGGATCGAAGGCCGTTATCACCCGGCCCGGCAGAAGAACGCGCCGATCGCAATCATCCTGCATCCGCACCCGCAGTTCGGCGGGACGATGAACCATCAAATCATCTACCAGCTCTATTACGCCTTCGTGCACCGCGGCTTCTCGGCTCTGCGCTTCAATTTCCGCGGCGTCGGCCGCAGCCAGGGCTCGTTCGACCACGGCACCGGCGAATTGTCGGACGCGGCGGCAGCGCTCGACTGGGCGCAGACCATCAACCCGGAAGCCAAGAGCTGCTGGATCGCCGGCTTCTCGTTCGGCGCCTGGATCGGCATGCAGTTGCTGATGCGCCGGCCGGAGATCGAAGGCTTCATCTCGATCTGCCCGCCCGCCAACCTCTACGACTTCTCGTTCCTCGCCCCCTGTCCGTCGTCCGGCCTGATCATCCACGGCGACAAGGATGCGGTGGTGCCGGCCAAGGACGTCAACACGCTGGTCGAGAAGCTCAAGACGCAGAAGGGCATCGTGATCGAGCAGAAGGTCATCCCCGGCGCCAACCACTTCTTCGACGGCAAGGTCGACACTTTGCTCACCTCGATCGCCGCCTATCTCGACAAGCGCCTCAAGACCGAGCGCAAGCCAGCGGCGTAAGTTCCCTCGCGCGACATAGTGTGCTGGAGCCCGCAATGCTCTGGCATCTATTCAGACGCGCCGCTAAGCTCACATCATGCGCTTGCTGCTTCGCAAAATTGCCGTCCTTCTGATTGCCGCCGGTCTGGTTCTCGGCGGCGCAACGTCGCACGCGCTTGCCGGAATGTCCGACGCCGCGACTGCGATGCACGAGAGCCACCAAATCCAGAACTACGCCGATCTCGCCATCGAGCCTGGCGAACACGATTGCGCACAGATGACCGCCGACGCCTTGGGTGATGCGCCCTCGCCGCCGCAGAACGATGGCCCGTGCAAAAAATGTTGCGCCGCCTGTATGTCGGTCAGCCTGTTGCCCGAGATGCCAGCGCCAGTGACGTTCGTTTCGCAGTTTCGTGAAATTTATGCGTCGCCCCTCGTTACGCTTGTCGCGTTCGACATTCCCACCGACCCAGGCATCCCCAAGCCTCTCTGACCTGAATAACGCCATTGCCGTTCTCGACAGCGGCACGCGATCCACTTCGGTCAGAGGTTCATCATGCATATGCGTCCTTTCGCGCGCGGGCTGGTCGCCGGCGCACTCGGCTTGGGGCTTTCGCTGTTCGCGAGCCCCGGACAGAGCCAGGGAATTCTCAAAGAACTCGAACAAGGTCAGAGCGGTCATGCCGCTCATGAACAGCCGGACCACGGCCAGCCGGGTCATGACCATAGCAAAATGGTCATGACGGAAAAGAAAACGACAAAAAAGAAAAAGACATCGCACGCCGAACACGCACCCACCGCGGCCGATACTAAAGCGCCACACGAAGGCGCCGCTCACGGCTCACATATCGGGATGATCGGCTTCCTCGGCCCCTATCCGATGGCGCGCGAAGCCTCCGGCACAAGCTGGCAACCGGATACGACGCCGCACACCGGCGTTCATGCGGCCTACGGCGAGTGGCAGACCATGTACCACGCGCTATTCAACTTCACGTATGACAATCAAGGCGGACCGCGCGGCGGCAACAAGACCTTCGCCAGCGGCATGTTCATGGGCATGGCGCAACGCCAACTCGGCGACGGCACGTTCGGCTTGAAAGCGATGCTCTCGCCGGATCCGTTCATGGGTCCAAGCGGCTATCCGCTGTTGTTGGCCTCTGGCGAAACCGCCGACGGCCGGTCGCACCTCGTCGACCGTCAGCACCCGCACGATCTCTTCATGGAGCTGGCCGCGACCTACAGCTACAACATCACAAAGAACTCAAACGTTTTCCTTTATGCCGGCTTGCCCGGCGAACCTGCGCTCGGCCCGCCGGCCTTCATGCACCGCCTCAGCGGCATGGATATACCGGAAGCCCCGATCACGCATCACTGGCTCGATTCCACGCACATCACATTCGGCGTGGTGACCGCGGGCATCGTGCTCAATACGGTGAAGCTCGAAGCCTCGGCGTTCAAAGGCCGCGAGCCCGACCAGTACCGGTACGATATTGAGGCACCGAAGCTCGATAGTTTTTCCGGCCGCATTTCCTGGAACCCGATCCAAGAACTGTCGATGCAGGTGTCTTACGGCAGGCTGCATTCACCGGAAGGACTGGAGCCGGACCGCAACGAAGACCGCTTCACGATGTCGGCCACCTACACGCAACCGTTCGGCGACGATAACATCTGGAGCACGACGGCCGCCTGGGGCCGCAAGATGCAAAAGCCCGGCAATACGCTGGACGGCTACATTCTCGAAACGGCGGCGATCTTCAAGAAGACTTATACGGTGTTCGCCCGCGCCGAACGGGTTCAGGAAAACGAGCTGGTCGACGCTACGCCCTCGCCGATCTACACCGTCAACAAAGTATCGGTCGGCGGCATCTACGACTTCTATCGCAATGGCCGCAGCAAATTCGGCATAGGTGGATTGGTCAGCGCCTATGGCCTGCCCGGCGACCTGAAGCCGCTCTACGGCAACCCCACCAGCGCAATGGCATTCTTGAGGTTGAAGATCGAATGAAAAATCTCATCAGCGTCGTCGCCGTAGGAATTGCGCTCGCCTCAGCAGCTTTCGCCCATGAAGGCCACGACCACGCCACAGGAGTCGTGAAAGAACGGATGATCACAATGACCAGCATGGGCCAGAGCCTGCTCGCCATCAGCAAACGCCTGCGCGCCAATAAAGAGCTCGATAAAATCGCAGGCGACGCTCATGTCATTCATGAGCTCGCCGGCAAACTGACCAAGCAATTCCCGCCCGGCAGTACACAGTATCCGACAGCGGCGAAGCCCGCCATTTGGCAGGATTGGGCGTCATTCGAGAGACAAGCCAAGAAGCTCGAAGCCGAGGCCGAGAAGCTGATGAACGTGAAAGCTGGCGACGGCATTGCGCTCCGCGCTCAATTCCGTGTTGTCGCCCAAGCCTGCGACGGGTGCCACGAGACGTTCCGTACGCCGAAAGAAAAATAGCGCTTACGGCCGCGCGATGATGCCACCCGTCATCGGCGTCTTCACGCCGGTCGTTTGCGGAAACGTAATCGGCATCTTGTTGAGCGTGCGCACCGCCAGGTAAGCGAAGGCCTGCGCTTCGATTGACTGCGATTGCCAGCCGACCGCGTCGGCGGTTTCGACAGTCGCCGGTTTCAATCGTTCGCCCAGCATACGCATCAGCGTCGGGTTGCGTGCACCGCCGCCAGCGACGATCCAGGCCTTCGGCGGCTCCGGCAAATGCTTCACGACACGCGCGACCGAGGCAGCCGTCAACGCCGACAACGTCGCCGCGCCGTTCTCGACCGTAAAATCTGGCAGACCGATATTCGCAAAAGCAAAAGCATTGCGATCGAGCGACTTCGGGCATGGTAGATCGAAGAACGCGTCCGCCAGAACATTCTCGATAAATTTTTCGTCGGCCGTACCACGCGAGGCCTGATCGCCGTCACGATCGAGCGGCGCGCCGGTGCGTGCGCGCATGAAGTCGTCGATCAGCGCATTGCCTGGCCCGGTATCGCAGGCGACCGGATCGCCGCCATCGACCCACGTCACGTTGGCGACGCCACCGACGTTCAACACCGCTATCGGATGCGGATGATCGAGATCGCGCGCCAGCGCCTGATGGAAGATCGGCACCAATGGTGCGCCCTGCCCGCCGGCTGCGACATCGGCTGCGCGGAAATCGAACGCCACGCTCAAGCCGAGACGTTTCGCCAGCGCTGCACCGTCGCCGATCTGCACGGTCAGACGTTCGGCGGGTTTGTGCAGCACGGTCTGGCCGTGGAAGCCGACAATGGTGATGCCAGCTTTGTCGATATGTTCGGCCCGAAGGAATTCCTCGACCGCCTCGGCATGGGCGCGGGTGACGAAGACATCGGCCTCGGCCAGCGCGCCAGGCCGCGCGTTACGGTCGGACAGGCTCGCGCCCTGCTCCAGGGCAGCCCGCAGCAGGGCCCGTTCGTCGTCTGAATAAGGCCGGTAGCCGGTCGGGCCCAGCGCCGCGATGCGCTCGCCGTCGGTCTCGATCAGCGCCACATCGACGCCATCGAGCGAGGTCCCGCTCATCAATCCGATGGCCTTGATCACGCCCAACGCCGAACCCCTTTTCCTTTACGCCGGACCTGTTACACCACCGGCCACCCCGGTGCGACAAGCCCTGACGAGCCCCTGAAGAGACCCCAAGAGAACCAATGAGCGCCTATAAGTCCGATTTCCTTAACATTCTTGCCGAGCGCGGCTTCATCCATCAGGTGTCGGAACCCGACGTGCTGGATGCGCGGCTGATGGCGGGGACCGTCACCGCCTATATCGGATTCGACTGCACCGCGGCCTCGCTGCACATCGGCTCGCTGCTGCCGATCATGATGATGTACTGGCTGCAGCAGACCGGCCACCGGCCGATCGCGCTGATGGGTGGCGGCACCACCCGCGTCGGCGACCCGTCCGGCAAGGACGAGAGCCGCCGGATTCTCACCGATGAAGTGATCGAGCAGAACCTCACCGGCATCCGCGCCATCTTTTCCAAATTCCTGAAGTTCGAGAACGCCGGCGGCAACGCCGTCATGGCGAACAATGCCGACTGGCTGAACAAGCTCAACTACATCGATTTCCTGCGCGACGTCGGCAAGCACTTCTCGGTCAATCGCATGTTGTCGATGGAATCCGTAAAAATGCGGATTGATAGACAACAGGAACTGTCCTTCCTCGAATTCAATTACATGGTGTTGCAGGCCTACGATTTCGTCGAACTGCACAAACGCTACGATTGCGCGCTGCAGATGGGTGGCTCCGACCAGTGGGGCAACATCATCAACGGCATCGATCTCGGCCGCCGCATGGCGAACACGCAACTGTTCGCGCTGACCGCACCGCTGATCACGACTTCATCCGGCGCCAAGATGGGCAAGACCGCCGCGGGCGCGGTGTGGCTCGACGCCAATCTGGTGAGCCCCTACGACTACTGGCAGTTCTGGCGCAACACCGAGGACGGCGACGTCGCCCGCTTCCTCAAGCTGTTTACGATTTTGCCGCTTGACGAGATCGCGCGGCTTGCGTCGCTGCAGGGCGCCGAAATCAACGACGCGAAGAAGGTGCTGGCGACCGAAGCGACCGCGCTGGTGCATGGCCGTGCGTCGGCCACTGAAGCGGAAGAAACCTCGCGCAAGGCCTTCGACGAAGGCTCCTTCGCCGGCGGCCTGCCGACGGTGGAAATCGCCCGCGCCGATCTCGACAAGGGCATCGGCGTCCTCACGGCCTTCGCGGAAAAGACCGGGCTGGTGTCATCGAATGGCGACGCACGGCGTCAGGTCAAGGCCGGCGGCCTCAAGGTCAACGACGCAACTGTCAGCGACGACAAGATGACGCTCACGGCAAAGGATCTCACCGCTGACGGCGTGATCAAGCTGTCGCTCGGCAAGAAGAAGCATGTGCTGCTGAAGGCGGTCTGATTTCTTCGAGAGATTCGTCGCAACAAAAAAGCCCCGGACGCAAGTCCGGGGCTTTTCGCGTGGGGGCGCTTGGGGGTGCAGGCTCGTCCCACGGAGCAAACGATTTCAGCAGTGTCACGCGCGCCGGTCAGAAGCGATAGTTCAGCCCAAGGCGAACCACGTTGTTCTTGACCCGCTCTTTCTCGGTGACAGTGCCGTAACCCGCAACAGCAGTCGTGGTCGTGATCGTGCCGGTGTCGAGATAGAGATATTCGAGCCTGGCCGACCAGTTTGTGGCGAGCCCCATTTCAACGCCCGCGCCGACCGCCAGTCCGGCTTTGGTCTCGGTATTGCTGCCCGAACCGGTCGATGCACCGGCCACGACGTTGACGTCGGTCTTGTGCGCGCCATAGGCGAGACCACCGGTAGCGTAAACCAGCCAGCGGTCGGAAGCGTAACCGAGGCGCAAACGCGTCGTACCGAACCACGGAAGCTTGCTGTCGCGCGTCGCCGTCACCGCGACGCCGCAGGTCGCTGCCGAGCAGGCCGCCGTCTGGCTGGCCTTCTGCGACGTGCCTTGAATGTCTGTCTCAAGACCAATGACCCACTGGCTGAATTGCCAATTGTAGCCGGCCTGCAGACCGAAAATTCCACCGTTGAGGTTTTCCGACGCGCTGGTCGAGAGCCCTGCCGGCCCAGTCACATCGGCGCTCGCCGTCGCCCAGCCATAGCCGAGATTGCCGCCGACATAGAAGCCGGACCAGTTGTACGGCAAAGGTGCGACATAGGCCGGCGCCTTGTACGCCGGACGCGCGGCCTGCATATCCGCCGCGTGCGCGACTCCGCCAATGACTGCCATCAGCGCGAACGCCAGCGGAATTATTCGTCTCTTGATCATGATCAGTCTCTCCCAATGATGATCGTCTAAAAATCGCAATTTCGATTGCGCGACAATTGGAGAGAATTGGGTGCATCCATGGAGAGATTTGGGTGGATCTGACATAGATCGACCGTCGCCTTCCTCGCAGAAACGTCGATGAAGTCGAAAATGGCGACGCGAACTATCGCGTCGGCGGCAGGAAATTACGGTCGAACGTCCCGGGCGACGGGATGAATTTACGCAACAGGCCGGGCGCGATGGCTGTCACCGGATTGACCGAGATGCGCGGCGCGCTCGGCGGCCCCACCGCTTCGTACGTAATGCCGAGCAGGCCTTCATTGCTGCCGCCGCCGAGGAAGAACCCGACGATCGGAATTTGCCCGAACATATTGTTAAGACCGTAGAACGGCACGAACGTTCCGCGCAGGTGGACGTCGTCCTTCACGTAATCAATCTGACCTTCAATGGTGGCGCCGACCAGTTGGCCGCGCACGACGCCGTCGCGGATCGACATGCGGCCGGGATAGCGCGTGAAATCGACGCCGAGTTCGGAAAAATCGACGACGCCCTTGGCGCCGCCGGGCGCACCGGACACCACACGGTCGAGCGCCGGCTCGCCGCGTATACTGAAACTGCGGATGAACATGTGGCCGACCTGCGGCGCGTCGTCCGGCGTCGGCGGATCCATCGCCACCCACATCTGGCCGCCGAACAGCCGCGGATAAAGATCGGTGAAGCGGAACAGCGAACCGGCATCCTCGGTCTCGAAATAGACAACCTGGTGATTGTCGCGCGCGCGCACGCGCAGATCGCCGCTCAGCGGCGTATCGCGGCCGATTTTGGAATTGAATGTGAAAGTGCGAATACGGCCGCTGCGGCGCGTGAGTCTCAGATCGAGTCCGCGCAACGTCTCGCCGTTATGCCCGGCCACGGTGCCGATCTTGATATCGAGATCGAGATCCGTCTGCTTTTGCTGCTTCTTATCCGTTCCGCCCAGGGCCCCTTTGACGAACTGGCGGCCATCATAAACATCGCCGCGCATGATGACGCGCAAGACGTTTTCCGACGTGCGGTCGGCCTTGAGCGAGAGGCGATCGCCGTCGGACAGGCTGAACACCGGAAAGTTCGCCGTCAGCAATTCGCCCGAGGAGTCTATTTCAACAGCGCCCTTCACCAGCACGCCGGAGCCGTCGATGCTCAAATCGTCGAAACGCGCCGATTTTGCTGACTTTGTCAGCGTATATGTCGCCTTCGCCGGCTTACCGGCGGCTTTGATCCAGCCCGGCAGCAGATTATCGATCTTCACTGGGGTGAGATCGGCTTCGACGTTCATTTTGTCTTCGGTCGAATTGTCGCCGACGCGGCCGTTGACCTTGACTGGAATTGAGCCGGTGACGGCGCCGCCGAGATCCATGCCGAGCCGGCGCCGCGACGCCTCATCGATGCTCGCGGTCATCCGCAATTCGGCATCGATATCGCCCTTCTGCTTGCGCAGATCGATGGTGGCAGGCGTGCCGTTGATCTTCACGTCGCCCTTAACCTGATAGCCGTCCGGACCGGCGGTGACGCGCAACGCCGCAGCTTCAAGCTTTTGACCGAGTAGCATCTTGTCGGCGGAAAAATTGCTCAAATCGGCGATGATAGAATAGGTGACAGAACCCTTCGGCATCTCCGCCTGCAGCAAGACGTTGACGGTGGCCTGCGCGGCGATGGTGCCGCGACTCGACGCCGGATCAAGGGTGATGCCGACCTGATCGCGCAGACCCTCAGTGGCGAGGAAGGCAGCAGCAGCCGGCATTGTGCCATCGATACGGAACGTGGCACGGGCCGGCGCAGGCTTCGGGTGAGTGTCGGGCACCTCGAACACACCGCTGGCAACGTTTAGCTTGCGGCCCGCCACTTCAATGGTGCCGCGCCCAAGCGTGACTGTCGCAGAGCGTCCAGTGACGCGAACCGTCAAGTCGGCGTCACGAATGGCCGGTAGATTCGGGATCGGCCGCAGCGATGTGCCGCTGGTTTCGATATCGACCGACAGGCCGTCCTCCGCCGTCGGCGGCCCGCCATGCTTGAAATTTTCCAGCGGCGAGTTACCGGCAATCACGACGCGTTCGACGGTGCCGCCTGAAATATGATCCTCGACCCATGCCCGAACTTCAGCGGCGGCAAAGACCGGCCACAATCGCTTCATGACCGAGGTCGTCATGCGCGTACCGGCCACGCCGAACGCGAGGTGCGGTTTGCCGGAATAATCCAGACTGCCCGAGACAGCGACGCCGATATTGTAAAGTGGCCTTGTGTCGATGCGGCTGAAGTCGCCCTGCTCCAGGACGATCCGTTTGCGCACCGGATCGACCCGAGCGCGCACCGCAATCCGGTTAAGAGCTATGCCCTCTTCGTCAGGCGATGCAGCCGAGAGAATGACCGGGTCTATCACTGCGTCGCCGCGCGTGACATTCAGCATCCATGCAGTCTGGTCGGCCGCCGGTGCGTCGAGCGTGGCACGCATGGTGAATTGGTTGCCGCCAGATTTGATCTGGAAAGGCACCATCAGGCTGCGCCGCTCCGGGTCCCAGTTGAAGCGGAAGTCGGCATGGTCGATCGAAACTTTGCTGTTCGGTTCGTCGCGGTCGACGATGGTGCCGCTTTCAGCGATCAACTGGCCCTGAATGACCTGCGGCGTGCCATCGGGCAGGATATCGGCACGAATGCTGGCCGACACGGGCAGATCGGCATCGATGCTGGCGGTTTCGTTCAGCCGCATCGCCAGCAGGATGTCGCGCGTCGATACGTTCCGCGCTTCGATGCCGACCGCGCGGATGCCGTCCGACAATGGCCGCATCGCCGCGCTCAATACCCACGGCCGTTCAGGATTGTCGGATTCGAGGCGGAAGATGACGCCACCTAGCGCGGGCCGGTTCAGGCTGACGTTGATACGGTCGAACGTCCATTTCTTACCGTTACGCCGGTCATCGACGACCAGATTGCCGTTTTTAAGACCGAGTTCGCGCAAGTCGTGACCGTCAAAGCCGGTAGCGCCGGCGCCGTCGATCCAGGCCATGATGCCGGTCACGTCATCGAAATCCGAACGCAGCGTTCCGGGGGGCGTGACGCCGCCTGCCGGTGGCGCAGGAAGCGCCGGACTGAGCGTAGGCGGCGCTGTTGCGATCGGCCGATTGTCGGCGCCGGCAAACACCGTGACGCGGCCGTCGGTTTCGATCCGGACCGCCATTTCAGCGCCGACCAGATTGAGACTGTGCGCACGTACATGGCCTGTCAGTAGGCCGAAGCCGGAGATGCCGACTTCCGCCTTCGGCGCACTCGCCACCACCGTGCCGTCGGCATCGCGCACCACGATATCGCGGAGCCGCAATGAGGTGCGGCCCTTCTCGTCGCGTTCGATCTGCGTGCCGCCGACAACGACGGTATGTGTGCCGCCGAAATTCTCCTCGATCGCGGCCTTGAGCCACGGCGTCGCCATTTCAAGTTCGATCGGACCGCTTGAGAGACGCCACCACAGGGCGAGGCAGCCGACTGTCGCAATTGCGAAAGTGACGGTCGTGCCCCAGAACAGCCGGCGCGTATAGCGATGACAAAGAAACCTGGCGGCGCCACGACGCATCGCGCCCCAGCGCCTGCGGCTGAATCCACGAAAGACGCTTCCCGCCGCGGGATGGTGGTGCGGCGCAAGCTGGCTGTGATCTTTCCCCGTCATGCCGCTGGAATTCTGTCCCTAGACTTATGCCCGCGCGTCGAGCGCGCGCTTTCTCCGCCAAGGCGCCGGTTCCGCACGAAGCCGCCCTTTGGCCCGAATCCTCGATATCGATGGAACCCGTTGCGTCCGCCCGGCGCAAATGGCATTGCCGACATTGACCGGTCGAAAACGACGAAAGGAAGGCATATGGCCCGTGAATTGGAAGCTGGAGACAAGGCGCCACCCTTCACTTTGATCCGCGATGGCGGCGAGCGCGTATCGCTGAAGGATTTCAAAGGCCGCAATCTGGTCCTCTATTTCTTTCCGAAGGCCGATACGCCGGGCTGCACGACCGAATCCATCGCCTTCTCCAAGCTGCGCGCGGCCTTTGCCAAGGCCGGTACCGACATACTGGGCGTTTCTGCCGATTCTGTCGCGAAGCAGGACAAGTTCAAAGCCAAGCATAAACTGACGGTCGCTCTCGGCTCCGACGAGTCGAAGGAGATGCTTGAAGCTTATGGCGCGTGGGGAGAGAAATCGATGTACGGCCTCAAATTCATCGGCGTCATTCGCAAGACCTACCTGATTGGCGCCGACGGCCGCATCGTCAAGATCTGGCCAAAGGTCAGGGTCAAAGGGCACGCCGAAGAGGTCTTGGAAGCTGCTAAGGCGCTTTGACGCAGACCCGGTAATCCCATGCTTTTGCAGAGGAATTGCACGAGCCAGAGACGGGAATTACCGGTTTTTTAACTATATCGGTTTGATATCGGAGCGGCTGGTCCGCGCGCCCGCGGCCTCCGCGGAGCGTCTATGTCGAATCTGTCGCATTCCCCATACGAATACGGCGCGCGCGGCGCGCATAGCACTGCCCGCTCCCAATCCGCCGCAGCGGTCTCCCACCACCTGAATAACAAGTCCCGCGGCAGCGACTACACGCTGGTTCACGGCGGCCGTCAGGTCCGCATCGGTCCGGTCGCATTCTGGATCGTGGTCGGTACGCTCGTCGTGATGGGCGTCTGGTCGATCGCAACCGGCAGCTATTTCGCCTTCAGCAATGATGTGCTGACCCGCCTGGTCGGACGCCAGGCCGAGATGCAATTCGCTTACGAAGACCGCATCGCCGAGCTACGCGCTCAGGTCGATCGCATTACCAGCCGGCAGTTGCTCGATCAGGAACAGTTCGAGCAGAAGCTCACCTCGCTGATTCAGCGCCAGGCAACACTGGAACAGCGCACCGCGACCTTGTCGGGCGACGTCACGACCACCGGTTCGATCAAACCGGCGCGCATGGCGCCACCGGAAGCGGCACCGAAGCCTCCCAAGGCACGGCCGATCAGCGACACCGTTATTTTTACCGCTCCGCCCGACCGCGAAGCGCGGCTGCAATCGCGCGAACTCGCCGGGCCCGCCACTCGCCTGGCTGAACGTGGAAATTCAGGCGGTCTGGACAATGTTCTGACGCGTGTCGCCATCGCGCTCGACAAGGTCGAACGCAAGCAGACCGCGACTTTGACTGACATGGAAGAACAGGTCGACACCAAAGCACGCCGCATCCGCAGCGTGCTCGCCGATCTCGGCGTCGACACCGGCAAAACGCCGGGCGGCGTCGGTGGACCGTATATTCCGATGAAAGCGCCGAGCTCGGGCGCCAGCGCCTTCGAGCGCCAGCTGTACCGCATCAATGTCGGCAAGGCCCAACTCAATCAATATTCAAATACGTTGGTCACAGTTCCGGTGCGCAAGCCGATCTTCGGCGAAGTCGATATGAGCTCCCCGTTCGGCATGCGCATGGATCCGTTCATGCGCGGACCGGCGATCCACGCCGGCATCGACATGCGCGGCGACAAGGGCGATCCGGTGCGCGTCACCGCCAATGGTACCGTCGTGACCGCGGGCTGGAACGGCGGCTATGGCAATATGATCGAAGTCGATCACGGTAACGGCTTTGCTACCCGTTACGGGCATTTGTCGAAGATCGACGTCAAGGTCGGTCAAAGCGTGAAAATCGGCCAGACCATCGGTGAGATCGGCTCAACCGGCCGCTCAACCGGCCCGCATCTGCACTATGAAACGCGCATCGACGGTGACGCGGTCGACCCGCAGAAGTTTCTGCGTGCCGGCTTGCGTCTCGGCAGCGGTGTGCTGGGCGATAAAATCTAGA
Source organism: uncultured Hyphomicrobiales bacterium (assembly GCA_903885555.1). Classification (GTDB taxonomy): domain Bacteria; phylum Pseudomonadota; class Alphaproteobacteria; order Rhizobiales; family Xanthobacteraceae; genus Pseudolabrys. The sequence continues at coordinate 17,038 of CAISIV010000073.1, read as the reverse complement.
TTGCGATACGCGGATGGGAGCGCCTACTCCACATCCTCCACCGTCTCCGGCCCGCCGCCGAACGCCTTCTGCGCCAGCGCGGCCTGCATGAACGGATCCAGATCACCATCAAGCACGCCCTGTGAATCCGATGTCGACACGCCGGTGCGCAAGTCCTTCACCATCTGATAGGGCTGCAAGACATAAGAACGGATTTGATGGCCCCAGCCGATATCGGTTTTGGCGTCTTGCAAGGCGATGGCCTTGTCTTCGCGGCGTTTGATTTCCGCTTCAAACAATTTGGCACGCAACATGTCCCACGCCATCGCGCGGTTGCGATGCTGCGAGCGGTCCTGCTGACATTTGACGACGGTGTTGGTCGGAATATGCGTCAGTCGCACCGCCGACTCGGTCTTGTTAACGTGCTGGCCGCCGGCACCGCCCGAACGCATGACGTCGGTGCGAACGTCCTTCTCGTCGATCTCGATCTTGATGCGATCGTCTATCACCGGAAACACAACGACGCTGGCAAATGACGTGTGCCGCCGCGCATTGGCGTCGAAGGGCGAAATGCGCACGAGCCGATGCACACCGGCTTCGTTCTTGAGCCAACCGTAAGCGTTGTGGCCCTTGATCTGCACAGTGGCCGACTTGAGACCGGCGCCCTCGCCTTCGCTCTCTTCAAGCCAGTCGACCTTGTATCCCTTCTTCTCAGCCCAGCGCACATACATGCGGAGCAGGATACTGGCCCAATCCTGGCTCTCGGTGCCGCCCGCGCCGGCATGCACTTCGAGGAAGCAGTCATTGGCGTCGGCTTCGCCCGATAGCAGCGCTTCAAGTTCGCGCCGCGCAAGCTCTAACTTCAAACGCCGCAGCGCCGCTTCGGCTTCGGCAATTGTGGCCTCGTCTTTTTCGGACTCGCCGAGCTCAATCAGCATCAACTGGTCGTCGAGATCACGCTCGATGCGGCCAATGGCGTTGAGCTGGTCGTCCAAGGCGTCACGCTCGCGCATCGTGCGCTGCGCCGTGGCCTGGTCGTTCCAGAATGAAGGGTCTTCGGTGGCCTTGTTCAGTTCGGCCAGACGGCGCGTTGCAGTATCGACGTCAAAGATGCCTCCTCAGCAGTCCCACGGACCGCTTGATGTCTTCAATGAGGCTTTGAGTTTCGGCGCGCATTTGAATTCCGTGGCCGTTCAAGACGGCGGCTTCTTAAGTTCGCGTGAGGGGATTTAACGAGGCAAACGCCGTAGCGCAACCGTCAGCGTCAATACAATCCGCCGGTGCCAGAGCGAACCGCGCGATCCGCATCGGGCGAAACGCCCGCGCCCCATGGCCGGCCGCTGCCAAACCCGCCGCCAGTGCTGGCGCCGCCACCGGCTTCGCCTTCGCCATAGCCGACCACCGAATAGCTGTCGGGCGGCGCAGTGCCGGGCTTGAAGGCTTCCAGGATCGCCTTCTCGGTGCCGGGGCCGGCACGCATGCCGGTCTTGGCGTCGACCCGGATCAGCTTGATGCCGGGCGGCACGCGGAACGGCGCGGCTGGCTTGTCGACCAGCGCGACCTTCATGAAATCCTTCACGATCGGCGCGGCCAAGCCGCCACCGGTCGCCCATTTACCGAGATGGCGCGGTTTGTCGTAACCGATGTAAACGCCAACCACGACATCCGGCGTATAGCCGATGAACCACGCGTCTTTTTCGTCATTGGTGGTGCCGGTCTTGCCGGCTACCGGCTTGGCGACTTCCCGCTGGAAGCCCGCGCCGCCGGCGGTGCCGCGCAACACCACGCCTTCCATCATCGACGTCATCTGATAAGCGGTCATCGGATCGAGCACCTGCTCGCGCCGGTCGATCAGCGACGGCTCGGGCTGGTTCGTCCACTTCTTGGCTTCACAGTCTTTGCACTCGCGTTCGTCGTGACGATAAACGGTGTGCCCGTAACGGTCCTGGATGCGGTCGACCAGCGTCGGCTTCACGCGCCGGCCGCCGTTGTCGAACATCGAGTAAGCCGTGACCATGCGCAGCAGCGTGGTTTCGCCGGCGCCGAGCGAGAACGACAGATAAGGCGGCAGATCGTCATAGACGCCAAAGCGCTTGGCGTATTCGGCGATCAGCGGCATGCCGACATCCTGCGCCAGACGCACAGTCATCGCGTTGCGCGAATGCTCAAGGCCGAAGCGCAGTGTCGAAGGGCCGTAGAACTTGCCTTCGTAATTTTCCGGTTTCCAGACGCCGATGCCGGGGCCCTGATCGATTTCAAGCGGCGCGTCGAGCACCACCGTCGACGGCGTGTAGCCATTGTCGAGCGCGGCGGCGTAGACGATCGGCTTGAACGACGAACCCGGCTGGCGCAGCGCCTGCGTAGCACGGTTGAACTGACTCTGGTCGTAGGAGAAACCACCGACCATCGCGAGCACGCGGCCGGTCCAGGGGTCCTGCACCACCATCGCACCGGAGACTTCCGGAATTTGATGCAGGACGTATTGGCCTTCGGTCTTGGCCGCTTCGACGTAAACGACATCGCCGGGATTGAGCACCTGACTGACTTTGGCCGGCGCCTTGCCGGACGTTTTGGCCCACTTCACGCCCTCGAGCGGAATGATGCCAATGGTGCGTTCCTTGCTGATGTATCCGCCAGGCTCCCGGCCGGGCTGCAGACCGATGCGCGCCGTCGTGTCGCCGACTTCCAGAACCACCGAGAGCCGCCACGGCGCGATGTCGGCCAACGCTTTCACCTCGGCGAGCTTTGTGCCCCAGTCGCCGGAGATGTCGGCCTTGGTCACCGCACCGCGCCAGCCTTGCGTTTCGTCAAACTTCACAAGCCCATCGGTCAGGGCCTTGCGCGCCTGCACCTGCATCTTGGTGTCGAGTGAGGTGCGCACCGACAGGCCGCCCTCGTAGAGTTTCTTTTCGCCATAGCGGTCGTTGAGTTCGCGGCGCACTTCCTCGGTGAAATACTCGGCGGCGAAGGTGTGCACGCTCGACGGCTTCTGCGACACACCGAGGCCGGTCTTTTTGGCATTGGTGGCGTCGGCGGCCTTGATGAAGCCGGACTCCGCCATGCGATCGATCACCCAGTTGCGGCGCTCCATGGCACGCTCGCGGAAACGGAACGGGTGATAATTGTTCGGCGCCTTCGGCAGCGATGCCAGATAGGCCACCTCGGGGATGGTCAGTTCATTGACCGACTTGTCGAAGTAGACGAGCGACGCGGCGGCGATGCCATAGGCGCCAAGGCCTAAGTAGATCTCGTTCAAGTAAAGCTCGAGGATCTTGTCTTTGCTGTAAGTGCGCTCGATTTTGAGCGCCAGCAGTGCTTCCTTGGCTTTACGCGCCAGCGAAACTTCGTTTGTTAACAAGAAGTTCTTCGCAACTTGTTGCGTGATGGTTGAGGCGCCTTGGGGGCGACGGCTGGAGCCAAAATTCTGCAGGTAGTTGACCCCGGCGCGCGCGATGCCGGTGAAATCAAGCCCGCCATGCTCGTAGAAGTTCTTGTCCTCGGCCGCGAGGAAGCCCGAGATCACCAGCTTCGGCACCGCCTGGATCGGGATATAGAGCCGGCGCTCGCGCGCGTATTCGCCCAGCAGCGAGCCGTCCGCGGCGTGAACGCGAGTCATGACCGGAGGTTCATAGTCCTGGAGCTGGGAGTAGTCCGGCAGGTCCTTGGAGAAATGCCACAGCAGGCCGGCCGCGCCGGCCACGCCAACCACGAAAAGGATGGTGCCCGCCGCGAACAGAAATCCGAGAAAGCGCAGCAAGAGCTTCATGTAGAAATGGTCCCGCCTCGAATCGGCGCCTGTTCTGTGTAGATCGTGCCGGTATCGCCCTGCCGCAAGGATCCGGCAAGGGTCTGTGGTCGCCCGGTTTTATGTTGAAACTTAGGCCATTTTTCCCGGTTTCGCATTAGTTCGGCCCCGCCGCGCCGCGCGCCAGCCGGGGCGCAAAATAGGTGTCGACCGCCTGCGCCAGCGCAGCGGCCGTCTTGGCCTGCCAGGCCGCCGAGGTGAGCTGCTTGAGATCGTCTTTGGTCGACATATAGCCAAGTTCCACCAGCACCGATGGTACGTCCGGCGCCGTCAGCACCTTGAAGCCGGCGGCTTTCAACGGGTTCTTGTGCAGCCGCGCCGTGGCTTTGAGTTCACCAACAAGCGTGCGGGCAAACTGCGCCGAATAGGTCTTGGTCTCGCGCTGCGCCAGATCGACCAGGATATTGGCAACGTCGCCGGGCTCGGCGGTGAGATCGACGCCGGCGATGACGTCGGCCTTGTTCTCCGCTTCGGCCAATCGCGCGGCTTCGGCGTCTGAGGCATTCTCCGACAGCGTATAGACGGTGGCGCCCTCGGCCTGCCCTTCACTCTTCGGAATGGCGTCGGCGTGGATCGAAATCAGCATGGCGGCGCCGTGGCCGCGGGCGAACTTCACCCGCTCAGCCAGCGCGATGAAAGTGTCGTCGCTGCGCGTCATCGCCACCTGATATTTGCGGCCGGCCTCCAGCCGCGTTTTCAGCAACTGGGCGAAGTTCAGGACAACATCCTTCTCCAGTTCGCCGCTCGCGGCCTTGGCGCCGTTGTCGATGCCGCCGTGGCCCGGATCGAGCACGATCAGCGGACGCGTATCGCCGGACCCTTTAGGCGCCGCCTCGGTCGGCTTGACCGGCGGGCTGCGCGGCGCGCGGGTTTCGAGCGACACCGCGCGCATGAAGCTGTCGCGGTCGGTGGTGGCGAGGTCGATCACCAGACGCGCCGGCTGGTCGCCTGTGGCGTCGAGCACGAAGGCCTTTTCGACCCGCACCGGCCCCTTGGTGTCGAGCACGATGCGCGAGCCGCCCTGCATGATCAAGCCGTAGCGGAACGCCTTGATCAGACCCCGGCTCTGCTCGGCGGCCTTGGCCGGCAGGTTGAAGGCCATTTGCGGCAGATCGACCACCACCCGGTAGGGATTGGCCAGTGCGAAGGCGGTGACCTCGATCTTCTGGGTCAGGTCGACCACAAAGCGGGTCATCTTCTCGTCGCCGCCGACCCGGACGTCGGTCGCGGCGGGCAGTGATTCTGTCGGCGCCGCATTGGCGGACAGCGCGCCGGTGCGATCGGCGGCATTTACAGCCGGTCCGAGCAGCACGGCAGCCAGAACGCCGACGGCGGCAAATCTGCGAAGCATCGCGAATCCGACCCTTTCATGGGTGTTTTAGCCCATTAAGCGCTACTTCGGTTAAGGGAAGTTGAGGGCCGATCGCGTTTGAGCACGGTGTGTGGCGCGCGAGACGCTTAGTTCCGCTAACACTACCGCCCGACCGCGCCGGCAACCTCCGAGGCCACCGATTCCGCCAGCATTCGATAGCCTTCCGGAGTTGCGTGCTGACCGTCCGGCTGCTTGGGCAATCCGCGAAACGCCGAGTTCTCCATCATGATGACTTTGACGCCGCGCGCCGCAAGCTTGCTGCGGATCTCCGCGATATTGTCGCCCGCTTCGCCGAATTTGCCTTTGCGTCCGTCGTTGCCACCGGGCTGGAGGATCACAACCCCGGTACCCTTGGGCACGGTGCGATCGAGACGGCGCAGCATGTTGCCGGTCGTATCGCCGTTGATCCCCGCGTTGACCACCCGCACGCTCAGGCCCCTGGCGCGCAAGATCGCCTCCAGCTGAGCCGGATAGGCCTGATTGCGGGCAACACCTTTACCGTAGGTGTTGCTGGCACCAAGCGCGACCACGGTGGCCGCGCCGGCGACGGGAACGGCAAGGACCCAGATTGTGGCCACCAGGGCCAAGAAGCCCGCCATAGACAGAAATCGAGTGGTGAAGCGGCTGATCATTGCTATTCCCCCTGGTGACCGGGCCGTTCACGGCCCCTGTTTGGAACCGGCAGTCTAGAAAGGACAGATGACAATAAATCAGGCAGGGCCGAAATATAGCTGGAATTGACCACCCCTTGGGCAATTCCCCTGACAGTGTAGCCAACCCTCGCTTGCTATTGAGGGATTCCCGCCGTACATAGGTGATTGCTGACGGTTAAAAGTTCCGGTTGTGCCGCGTTCGGGCCCCCGGCCCGCCAGTCCAGTGTCGCCCCTCGAGGAGGCAGGCGAACGGACGGCAGCCAAGCCGAAGCCCTTGTGAAGGACCTCCGGATTAGCGTTTACGGCCACGTTGGTCATTAAGCGCACAGATCGTAAGCGACAGAAACCTCGGCGGCGCTTCTTATTTGGCGCGGCCGCAGCGCTACGGGTCGATTTTTTCATGCTGCCAATGCAGCAAAGGCAATTCGAGGTCCACCGCTCTCACGAAGCTATCGTGCCGGCGCGTTTTGCTATGGGCCTTGCTGAGCTTTCGCGTGGGAACGCGACCCTCCCCTTCCACAACACCCATCAGGCCACCGCCCAGTCGCGTCGCCTTGCGCCCGTCCCTTATGGGATTTCTTGGCGCGAGAACGCACGGCGGTCTGCCTCAGTGAGACTTTCCAATGGCCGACAAAATGCTGATCGACGCGACCCACCCGGAGGAGACCCGGGTGGTCGTTCTACGCGGCAACCGCGTCGAAGAATTCGACTTCGAGTCCGCTAACCGCAAGCAGCTCCGCGGCAACATCTATCTCGCCAAGGTCACGCGCGTTGAGCCGTCGCTGCAGGCGGCCTTTATCGATTACGGCGGCAACCGCCACGGCTTCCTGGCGTTTTCGGAAATCCATCCCGACTACTATCAAATCCCGGTCGCCGACCGGCAGGCTTTGCTCGCGCAGGAAGAAGACGACGCCCGCGAAGCCGAGGCCGAGGCCGACAACCGCGCCAGCCGGCGCGGTGGCGGCGGAGGCCGCAACCGTCACCGCCGCTCCGGCGCCGATCGCCAGCGCGATCCGGTGCGTACCGAGCCGGTCAACGGCGACGCCCAGACTCAGCAAGACCATGTGAGCGACGCTGCCGAGCTTCCGGCCGGCGACGCCGCGATGACGCAGGATTCTGCGCCGCACGATCATCACGACCACGCCGTTGAAACGGTTGGGCATGAATCGGCTGAACAGATTGCCGATGCCGCAGCCCCGATCGCGACCATCGAAGCGTCGGCGCCCGCGCAAGAAACCGTACAAGAAACTGCGCAGGACAAGGAAGACGCCAAGGACGAAGCCCGCGAGGCTTACGAGGCCCCCGCCGGCGACATCGAAACGCCGGTGCATGCGTACGACGACCACGGCCACGATCACAGCCATGACCATGCGCACGATCATGACCATGGCGAGCACGAACACGCCGACGCCAAGCCTTCGGAAGGCGAGCATGCGGCCGACGCGCCGCAGGCTGATGTTCACGCCGACGATCACGGTGACGATCATCACGAAGACGAGCACGTTGAATCCGTCGGCGGCGCCGACGCACTGGAAGAAGCGCAGGAGCGCGCTCCCCGCTTCCGCCGAAACTACAAGATCCAGGAAGTCATCAAACGCCGCCAGGTGATGCTGGTGCAGGTGGTCAAGGAAGAGCGCGGCTCCAAGGGCGCGGCGCTCACGACCTACCTGTCGCTCGCCGGCCGCTATTCGGTGCTGATGCCCAACACCGCGCGTGGCGGCGGCATCTCGCGCAAGATTTCGTCGGGCGAAGACCGCTCGCGTCTCAAGGAAATCATGCAGGAGCTCGAAGTGCCGGAAGGCATGGGCGTGATCCTGCGCACCGCCGGCGCCAGCCGCACCAAGCTCGAAGTCAAGCGCGACTTCGAGTACCTGCTGCGTCTCTGGGAAACCGTGCGCGACCTCACCTTGAAGTCGATGGCACCGAAGCTGGTCTACGAAGAAGGCTCGCTGACCAAGCGCTCGATCCGCGATCTCTACTCCAAGGACATCGAAGAGATCGTCGTCTCCGGCGACGAGGGCTACAAGGAAGCGCGCGAGTTCATGCGCATGCTGATGCCCAGCCACGCCAAGCACGTAAAGCTCTACAAGGACGGCACGCCGCTGTTCACGCGCTACGGCATCGAGACCCAGCTCGACGCCATGTTCTCGCCGATCGTGCAACTGCGCTCCGGCGGCTACATCGTCATCAATCAGACTGAAGCGCTGGTCGCGATAGACGTGAACTCAGGCCGCGCGACGCGCGAGCATCACATCGAAGACACCGCGGTCAAGACCAACTGCGAAGCGGCCGAGGAAGTCGCACGACAGTTGCGCCTGCGCGATCTCGCCGGCCTCATTGTCATCGACTTCATCGACATGGACGAAGGCCGCAACAACCGCGCGGTCGAACGCCGGATGAAGGACGCGCTCAAGCATGACCGCGCCCGCATCCAGGTCGGCCGCATCTCGCATTTCGGCCTTCTGGAAATGTCGCGTCAGCGCATCCGCACCTCGGTGCTGGAGAGCTCAACGGAAAAATGCCCGGTCTGCGGCGGCTCCGGCCACGTACGCTCGGTTTCGTCGGTGGCGCTGCAGTTGCTGCGCGCCGTCGAGGAAATGCTCAACAAGGGCGCCACCCACAATCTGATCGTGCGCACCCGCTCCGAGGTCGCGCTCTACGTGCTCAACCACAAGCGCAGCCATCTGCGCGCGCTGGAAGAGCGCTACAAGATCACCATCACCATCACCGCCGACGAGACGGTGAACGCGCAGGTGTCCTACACCGTCGATCGCGGCGATCAGATCCATACGCCGGAAGCAGCCAAGGCGATCCTGGCGGCGCAGCCGCAGATCGTCTCGGTGCTCGAAGCCGATGAAGATGTGCTCGACGATGCCGCGGCCGACGATGAGGCCGAGGAAGATCTCGAAGCCGGCGGCGAAACCTTCGGCGCACCGCACGAAGCCGAACACGACAATATCGAACAGGTCGATGCCGGCGGTCCCGAGCCGCTTGGCGAAGGCGAACGTGGCGGAAGCCAGCGTGGCGGCGGCGAAGGCCCCGATGGTGAGCGCGAAGGCGGACGCCGCAGGCGCCGCCGTGGACGCGGCCGTGGCCGCAATGGCGAGCCGCGCGAAGGCGGCCAGCGTGACGGCCGGCCAAGCGAAGCCGGACCGCGTGAACCGCGCGAGGGCGGAGCGCCCTTTGCGCAGGACACCGGGGCCGAACATGCGGTCGCGCACGAAGATCACAATGGCGGCACGCCGGACGAATTCGCCGGCGAACAGCAGCCGCGCCGTGAAGGCGCACCGGGCAACGGCCAAGGTAATGGCGAAGGCGTTGACGCCGAAGGCCGCCGTCGCCGCCGTCGCGGTCGCCGTGGCGGACGCCGCAACAAGCATCGCAATGGCGACGCGCCCTATAATCCGAACGAAGCAGCGCCGGACGCCGGACCGCAGACCGCGGTCGCCGATCTCGACGCCCCGACATCGTTCGACAGCCAGCCCGCTTATGCGCCGCCGGCTTACGAAGCGCCGCCCGCTCCTGCAGTCCAGGCTCCTGTCGCTGCTGCTCCGTCGCAGCCTGTGTCGCAGGAAGCCCCGCGCCGCCGTTCGACCATTCGCGAGCCCGCGCCCGTCAGCGCGGCTGGCGCACCGCCCGCGCCGGCTCCCGCTTATGAGCCGCCGACTCCGGTGATTTCGAGCACCGCGCCCGAAACGGCCGCGCCCAAGCGCGGCTGGTGGGGCAAGCGCCTGCTCGGCGGCAGTGACTGACCCGAGGCACGCGCCCCATGCAATCCGCCTGGAGCGAACGCGACGCGAAGGCCGCGATCGACCATTACGGCCGATCCGGCATTGGCCCTGAACTGGCGCTGCGCGTCTACTCGACGCGCCTGCTCGGCAGCGATCCGAAGCTGGTGCTGCACGGCGGCGGCAATACTTCGGTCAAACTGACAGCCCGTGATCTCACCGGCGCGGACGTACCCGCACTGCACATCAAGGGCTCCGGCTGGGACATGGGCGTCATCGAGCCGCCCGGCATGCCGGCGGTCCGGCTCGAGCCGTTGCTGCGGATGCGTTCGCGTGACGCACTCAACGACGACGACATGGCACGCGTGCTGCGCTCGACGCTGCTCGATCCGCAATCGCCCTCGCCTTCGGTCGAAACGCTGCTGCACGCCTTCATCCCGGCAATCGTCGTCGACCATACACATGCCACCGCGGTACTCAGCCTGATCGATCAGCCCGACACCGCCGCGCTGTGCAAGGATGTCTACGGCGCGCGCATGGGCTACGTGCCCTACATCATGCCGGGCTTTGCGCTGGCAAAAGCCGCAGCCGATGCTTTCGACAAAGACCCGAAGGTCGAAGGCCTGATCCTCGACAAGCACGGCATCTTCACCTTCGGCGCCACTGCGCGGGAAGCTTACGAGCGCATGATCGAGATGGTGACGCTGGCCGAACAGCGCGTCGCTAAAGGCACCAAATCATTCACGGCTGTGAAGCTGCCGGTGCAGATCGCATCCGTCGAAGACGTGGCGCCCATCGTGCGTGGCGCCTGCACGCTGAAAAATGCCGACGGCGCGCACAAGCGCCTGATCCTGGAATTCCGCACGAACGCCGAGCTCCTGAACTTCGTCAACGGCAAGGATGTCGCGCGTTACGCGCTGGCCGGCGTGCTGACGCCCGACCACGCCATCCGCACCAAATCCTGGCCGATGATCGTCCCCGCGCCGGAAGCGGGCAAGCTCGCCGAGTTCAAGACTGCCGCGCACAAGGCGGCGCAGGACTTCATCGACAAGTACAAAAGCTATTTCGAACGCAACAAAACGCGTTCGCCCGGCGCGAAGATGCACGATCCGTTGCCGCGCGTCGTGCTGGTGCCGGGCTTAGGGATTTTCGGCCTCGGCGAAAGCGCCAAGGCCGCGCGCATCGCCGCCGACGTCTACGAAGCTGCGATCGAGGGTATCTCGGGCGCGGAAAAGATCGGCGCGTTCACGTCAATCGCTGAAGCCGACATGTTCGACATGGAATACTGGTCGCTGGAACTGGCCAAGCTCGGCGCGCGCAAGGCGCTGCCACTGGAAGGCCAGGTCGCCGTCATCACCGGCGCCGGCGGCGCGATTGGCGCGGCCACTGCCAAACTCTTCGCTCAAGCCGGCGCCGAAGTCGCCCTGCTCGACCGTGACGCCACGGCGGCGGCGGATAAGGCCAAGGCGATCGGCGGCACGGCCATTGCAATCGCCTGCGACGTCACCAATACCGACTCCGTGCACGCCGCTTTTGCCAAGATCACAAAGACCTTTGGCGGCGTCGATATCGTGGTGTCGAACGCCGGTGCGGCCTGGCAAGGCAAGATCGGCGACGTCGATGAAAAGGTTTTGCGCGAGAGCTTCGAACTCAACTTCTTCGCCCACCAGAAGGTGGCGCAGGCCGCCGTCAAGATCATGCTGGCGCAAGGCGCCGGCGGCTGCCTGCTGTTCAACGTGTCGAAGCAGGCGGTGAATCCCGGCGCGAATTTCGGACCCTACGGATTGCCGAAGGCTGCGCTCCTGCTGCTGGTCCGCCAATACGCGCTCGACTACGGCGCTGACGGCATCCGCGCCAACGGCGTCAACGCCGACCGCATCCGCTCCGGACTTCTGACCGACGATTTCATCAAGGAGCGCTCGAAGGCGCGCGGCGTCTCCGAGGCGGACTATATGAGCGGCAATCTGCTGGCGCGCGAAGTGACCGCACAGGACGTGGCGCAAGCCTTCCTCGCCCAGGCTGTCGCGCTCAAGACCACCGCCGATGTCACCACCGTCGATGGCGGCAACATTGCGGCGGCGCTGCGCTAGGGCGCGGCCTGCCAAAGCGTGCTAAACGTGATTCCAACGTCTTCCATCTTTGCGACCTCTCAAGGAGCCTTGCCGATGCGCCGGACCATGATTGCGATCAGCCTGTTCCCTCTCCTTCTGTGCGCCGTCGTGCCGGCCTCGGCCGCGACGCAGGAACAGAAGAAAGAAACCTGCACTTTCGGCGCCGACGACGCCAAGCTCGAAGGCGCCAAGCGCAACGCCTATTTGACCAAGTGCATGTCGAACGCCAATTACGAGGCAGCCGCCCGCAAGGACGCGATGAAAAAGACAGGAGCGAAGGCGGCCAAAAAACCCGCGATGGCCCCGGCTGCCGCTCCCGCCGCGCCAAAACAATAAGTTTGAAGCTTACGCCGCTTTCGCGGTGGGCCGCTCCAGCGGCACCACCTCGAAAGTGCGCAACGTTCCGCGCCGCAGCACGTCGATCGTAATCGCGCGGCCGATCTTCTCACCGTTGAGCACCCGGATCAGATCGTCGACGCCGGTCACCGCAATGCCATCGGCCCGCACGATCGTGTCGAGTGACATCAAGCCGGCTGTAGCCGCCGGACCGTTGGGCTCCACCGCCGTCACCATCGCGCCCGATGCATTCTCGATGCCGGCGTTCAGCGCGTGCCGCCGCGGCACCGCCGTGGTCTGGCCGGAGACGCCGACATAGCCGCGCCGCACGCGGCCGTGCTTGATCAACTCGCTCAGCACGAATTGCGCGGTATTGCTGGCAACCGCAAAGCAGATGCCTTGCGCGCCCATGATGACCGCGGTGTTGATGCCGATCACCTCGCCGCGCGATGACACCAGCGCGCCGCCGGAATTACCCGGATTGAGCGCAGCGTCGGTCTGGATGACGTCCTCGATCAGTCGCCCGTTACGCGCGCGCAAACTGCGGCCCAGCGCCGAGATGACGCCGGCGGTGACGGTCGATTCAAAGCCGAGCGGATTGCCGATGGCGATCGCCAATTGCCCGCGCTTGAGCTTCTTGGAATCGCCGAGCGGCGCATGCGGCAGGTCGCGTACGGAGCCGGCGCGCAGCAGCGCCAGATCAGTGTCGGGATCGACGCCGAGCGACCGGGCTTCCATGACGCGGCCTTCGCTGTCGCGCAGCAGTATTTCCCTGGCGCCCTCGACAACGTGGCAATTGGTCAGCACCAGGCCATCGGGCGCGATGGTGACGCCCGAGCCGACACCGCCTGGCGAATTACCAGACTTTCCGCTGGCGCCGCGGGTTTCCACGCGCAGCACCGCAGGGCCGACGCTGTCTGCGACCGAGATCACCGCGTGCGAATAGGCATCCAGCAGTTCGGTATCGGACACAGGCGGCGCGGCTTCCGCGCCTGATGTTTCGACGGGTTCGCGTTCATCGAAAGTCGATGTGAAATCGAGCATGACGGGCTCATTAAGTCGGGTTCTACGGGATCACGTCCCGAGGCAGGCATGTAGGAAGCCAAGCCGAAAAAGGAAGACGGCCGCTTTGCGGCCAAAATGATGGCTGGAGGGAACTTTGTTCCCTGCCCCAAGCTTATAGCCGGGAATGTCGCCACCACCTCCAACAACGGAAGTCGCCATCATGGGTTTCGATCAATATCACGAACCAGCCGACGAGCTGTCGCAGAAGACGCGCACCTTTGCCCGCATGATCACCTCGCTGATCGAGGAAGCCGAGGCAATCGGCTGGTACGAGCAGCGTATCTCGCTGGAAAAAGACCCCGAGGCGCGCGCCATCATGGCGAACGCGCAAAAGGAAGAATTCAAACACTTCGGCATGGATCTGGAATTTTTGCTGCGCAAGAAACCGATCTGGCGCGCGGAGCTCAAGGAAATTCTCTTCACCAAAGGCAGCATCGTTAAAGCCGGCGAACGCGGCGAGAAAAAAGCCGATTAGTTTTCGTTTATTTTGACAACAAAAAACCGCCGAACCCGGTCAGGGTTCGGCGGTTGTTTGTTGACGACCGTCAGGCCGCCTAGCGGTGCATGAACAGCGCCAGGATCAAAATGATCGGCAGCGGAATGCCCAACAGCCACAACAGTGCGCCTCGTCCAAAACCCATAACAGCCTCCATTGTTTGATGGCGAGAGAACGGCGCACGCAGCGATTGGTTCCATCGCCGCAGCCGATGCAAACAAAAGCAGCAAGGCTGGAACATTCGCAGCCAGCAAAGGTTATGGCGCTGACAAGCGTGAATAATTCCGCTTGCTAGGAGGCTGCGACGATGATCACGAACACCGGGGTTCAAATTGAAGACGCCGACTCGGCGGTAAGTTGGAAGGCAATTTTCGCAGGCGCGACGGGCTCGATCGCCGTCACCATGATCTTGGTGGCGTTCGGCTTGGGCGTCGGATTTACGGTCATATCGCCGTGGAGCGGCCAGGGCGTTTCCGGCACCACCTTCACCGTGGCTGCGGGCGTTTATCTTTTTGTGGTCGCGATGTTGTCATCCACCATCGGCGGCTACCTCGCCGGCCGTCTGCGTTCGCGCTGGCATACCGTCAACGAGCATGAGCGTTACTTCCGCGACTCCGCACACGGTTTTGTGGTCTGGGCCGTTGCCACCATCGTGACCGCGGCCGTGCTGGGCGGCGCCACTTCCGGTCTCATCGGCGGTGCGGTGTCGACCGTAGCGCCGGCTGCAACCGCCGCTGCGGCGCAAAGCTCGCCGTCTGACATCTATGTCGACCAATTGCTGCGCACCAATCCGGCGCAGGGCGCCACCAACACGGCGCCTGCATCGTCCGCCGCTCAGGCCACCTCGCCGACCGCCGGCGAGCAAACCGCGGCTCCCTTGCAGGGCGGCCAGATCGCCCAGCCTGCACGGCAGGATGTCGGCAATCGTGCCGAGATTACCCGCATCATCGCGCCGGCCATGCTCAAGGGCGGCTCGCTGTCTGATACCGACAAGAAGTATCTTGCCAGCGTCGTTGCGGCCCGTGGCGGCCTCTCGCAGGCCGATGCCGAAGCCCGCGTCGACTATGTGATCAACCAGGCCAAGCAGGCGGCCGACAAGGCCCGCAAGTCGGCGGCGATGTTCGGTCTGTGGCTGGCGGCGTCAATGCTGGCCGGCGCGCTGTCGGCGGCCTTGGCGGCGATCGAAGGCGGCAACCTGCGTAATCGCGAATGGTATCTCGAAGACGGCACGCGCGTTCGCACCGTGCCCGCCGAATAACCCGCACAGACACAGGAGCTAAATCATGCCGATCATTCTTTATCTGCTGGGCCTTCCGATCAGCCTCATCATCATCCTGATGTTGCTTCGCGGGGTCTGATAAAATCAAAAACGAAAACCCCGCCGGTGGAAACACCGGCGGGGTTTTTCATTGGTCTCTTGCGAACGCAACTCAGTCGCTCTGTAGAATGACGTTTTTCACCATCGGATAGATCTGGTTCTGCCAGGTACGGCCTGAGAACACGCCGTAATGGCCGACGCCGGCCTGCATGTGGTGGCGCTTGCGATATGGCCGCAGCGAGGTGCACAGATCGTGCGCGGCGAGCGTCTGCCCTACGGCGCAGATATCGTCCTTCTCGCCTTCCACCGTGAACAGCATGGTGCGCTTGATCGCCGCGGGATCGACCTTGTCGTTCTCGTAGGTGAGTTGGCCAAGCGGCAGGGCGTGATCCTGGAATACCAGCTTCACCGTTTCGAGATAGAACTCGGAAGCCAGATCCAGCACCGCGAAATATTCGTCGTAGAACGCCTTGGTGGTCGCGGCTTTCTCTAGATTCCCGTTGGCCAGATTTTCATAGAGCTCACGGTGTGCCTTGAGATGGCGCTCCATGTTCATGCTCATGAAGGCGGCAAGCTGGACGAAGCCGGGATAAACACGGCGCCCTGCTCCGGGATAGCGTGCGGGCACGGTGGCAATCAGTTTCTTTTCAAACCAGTCCATCGGCTTGCCCTTGGCAAGCTCGTTGACCTTGGTCGGGTTGACGCGCGTATCGATGGGACCGGCCATCAACGTCATGGAACGCGGCTGCGCGGGATTGTCGCGTTGAGCCATCACGCTCGCGGCGACCAGCGCGCTGACGCAAGGCTGGCAGACCGCGACCATGTGTGCGCCCGGGCCAATCTTTTCGAGGAAGCGGATAATGTGGGCGGTGTAATCGTTGAAAGAGAACGGACCATCGCTGAGCGGAACGTCGCGAGCGTTGTGCCAGTCGGTAATATAAACGTCATGCTCGACGAGCATTGTTTTGACCGTGGCCCGCAAAAGCGTCGCGAAATGCCCGGACAGCGGCGCGATCAGCAACACGCGCGGCTGCGCCTGGTCGATGTCTTTCTTGAAATGGCGGAGCGTCGCGAACGGCGTGACGTCGGCGGCTTCCTCGGTCACCGCGACTTCGCGATTGCCGACGGTAATGCTGTCGATGCCGTAAGGCGGCCGCGTATGGGTCAGCCCCGCCCGCGTGATCAGTTCATAGGCCGCAGTTAGGTTGCTCAAAGCCGACGGACGCGCCGAGCCGTTCAGCTTCTGGCCGATGTTTTCCAGCGCCATGCCGGCGAACGCCCGGACCGGCCCCATAATGTCCGACTGAGCCTGATAAGCCTGATACAGCATCGATACCCCGACGACCCGGCAGATCGTTGGCGGAACGCTAGATCATTTCATGTTGCACTGCGAGATAAAAATTTGCCCTGGCCCGCCTTCTGGGCGGCCTTGGGGACAAGCCCGCAGCCATGCGGTTTTGCACCACGGGAAAGTGTTGATCCGGCAGAACTTTCGTCTAAGGTAGGTGTGCCGGGCTATAATGACAAAGGGATAAGTGCGCCCCATGGCTAAGGCTGCCCCGAGCAAGGCTACCCTCACAATTGCCAGCAAGAATTATGGCTCCTGGTCGCTGCGCGGCTGGTTGCTGTGCAAGATGGCAGGCCTCGAATTCGAAGAGCAGGTGGTAGCCAGCGACGATCCTTCGGCGCGTGCTGAACTGCTGCTGCTGTCGCCCTCCTTCCTGGTGCCCTGCCTGACCCATGACGGCGTCAAGATCTGGGACACGCTGGCGATCGCCGAGTACCTCAGCGAGACCTTGCCGGACAGCGGCCTGCTGCCGACGCACAAGGCCGCGCGCGCGCATTGCCGCTCGATCTGCGGCGAAATGCATTCCGGCTTCACCAATATGCGCTCGGCTTTGCCGATGAACCTCAAGGCGCATCACCCGGGCTTCAAGGTCTGGGCCGGCGCCCAGGCCGACATCGACCGGATCATCAGCATCTGGCGCGAATCGCTTGCCAGCACCAAGGGACCGTTTTTGTTCGGCAAGCGGCCCGGCATGGCCGACGCCATGTTCGCACCGGTGGTGACGCGCTTTCTCACCTACGACGTGAAACTCGACAGCGACTGCGCCGCCTATTGCAAAGAGATCATGGCGCTGCCGGCGATGCTGGAATGGATCGAAGGCGCCAAGG
>CAISIV010000072.1 GCA_903885555.1 uncultured Hyphomicrobiales bacterium | reverse complement strand
CTTACCGGGCAGAAGGTCCAGTTCATTCCCTACCGCGGCGCCGGACCCGCGATGACCGATCTTGTCGCCGGCACCGTCGATCTGCTGGACGTGCAGGGCGCCGAGGCCTTGCCGCAAGTCCGCGGCGGCAAGATCAAGGCGATTGCCAATCTGTCGCCGCAGCGTTCGGCTTCGATGCCCGACATACCAACCTCGGATGAGACCGGCGTGCCGGGACTCTATATGTCGGGCTGGTTCGGATTCTGGGCGCCGAAGGGCACGCCGAAGGACATCATCGCCAAGCTTAACGCGGCGATGGTCGAGGCGCTGGCCGACCCGAATGTGAAGGCCCGTTTCAGCGAGCTTGGGCTCGACGTGGCGCCGCGCGATCTTCAGACGCCGGGAGGTCTGGCCAAATTCCAGCAGGCCGAAATCGACAAATGGTGGCCGATCATCAAGGGCGCCAATATCGGTGCTCAAGCTCAATAATATGCGCAGTGAGGTGTGCATTTCTGCACGGTGCTCTGATGCGCTGTTGTGTCGCATTTGCTAGACATGCGGCACGTCACGAGTCTGGATTGGGAAGGAGCCCGCTATGCGCTTGAGAACTTTTGCCGCCGTGCTGGCGGTCGCCACGCTGCCGCTGTGCGCGCAGGCTCAGCAGCCCAAGGCCCCGCCGAAACCAACCAAGGCGGACGCGCAGAAGGTCATCAAGACCGTCAGCACCGACAAGGTGAAGACGAAGCTGTATTGCGATATCGCCGCGCTCAGCGAGCAGATCGACGCCGCCTCGCAAAAGAAAGACGAAAAGAAAGTCGATGAACTGGCGCAGAAGGCCGACGAGATGGGCAACAAGATCGGCCCGGAATTCGTCGCGCTGATGGACGGCCTTCAGGACATGAACCCGGATTCCAAGGAAGCCGAGGAAATCGGGTCCATGCTCGAAGCGCTGGATAAACTCTGCGAGAAAAAGTAGCGCCGCTTAAACGCTAGTAACCGCGGCGGCGGACTTTCTTGGCGGCCTTGCGCGCGGCGTAACGGGCATCGCGCTCGGCCTTTTTCTCGGCTTCCAGTGCCTCGGCTTTTTCGGCGGCTTCGGCCAAAGCGAGCGCCTCAAGTTCCTCGGCTTCGCGCTTGGCCTTGGCGGCCAATTCGGCCTGACGGGCGGCTTCCACGGCCATTTCGGCTTCGCGCACCTTGCGGGCGGCTTCGCGCTCTTCAGTACGCTTCTCGCGCGCTTCGTTGATCGCTATGCGATTGAGGCGCGCCTGTTCCAGCGCCGGGTCTTGGGCGGCAGCCTTGAATTTCTCCAGCATCGCTTTTTTAACAGCAGCGGCATTGTTCCGGCGTTCAAGAACGTCGGGGCTCCGAAAGTTGCTCATTCATGCTCCTGGGGGGAATCTGCTCAGCGTTATATGGCGTGCCGAGGCCCCAACCGCAACATAGCGAGGCCCGGATTCACGGAATTATGGGTATGCAAATGCCACGCAACGGACCCCGGCGCCACATCGGGCGCCGCAGACCGGCTGCATTGGGGGAGGAACCGCCGGAAACGGTTACTGCAATCGAACCGTCATGCTTTGCATTTTATTGCCGGCCGGCGCGCCTTCGGGGTAGCTGTCGAAGGCGAACACGTTGCCGACGGTATTCGGCGGTATGGAGAAAACCCCGACGCCGGTGCCTTCGTCACCCGTCGCGATGTCGCCGAGCTGACGCACGCATTTCAGGTAGAAATGATAGGTCGTATTCGGCTTTACGGTGATGCCGACCTTCAGATTGATCGAGCCGTCGGTATTCTTGACGATGAAGACCGTGCCGACGGTATTGAGGCCGCTCGGATCGGTGACATTACCGTTCTGACAGTCGGAAAAATCCTGCAGGACCAGCGGGACGCTGGTCGCGGTTTGCGCCTGAGCCGGTACGGCGGCGAGCACGAAAGCGGCAGCGCAAAGCAGGGCGCCAGCCCATCCCTTCAAATGCGGCGTCGTAGTCATGAAAGCCTCCACCACGGGTTAAAGCCTAGAGTAAACATACACCTATGACGGGCATTTAACAGGGGTTATATCTTAGGTGGCGTTCTGAAGACGTTCTTTTGCCGGGCCCGACGAAACCCGGAAAACCGCGAAACCGCCCCCCAATATGCTGATGAGCCGGGTTTGGCCGATCAGCGATAGCTGCCATCGGATGCAAAAAAAGCCCCGGTGAAAACCGGTGCTTTTGCGTTGAAAGTGGCGTTTGCCGTTGCGCGCTTCGACCAATGTCTTGCTACTTCAGCGCCAATTTCTGCAATTCGACTTTGGCATTTTCTTCTTCCGCCAAAAGTCTCTGGATTGTCAGCCGCTCGACCGCATTGACCGACGTATTCAGCAAGTTCTGAAATCGCTTGATATTGGCGTCAATGGCGTAAGTGAAACAGCTCATCGGGCGCCTCGCCGACGCCGCAAGTTTCGTCATGATGACGATCCCGTTCAATGTCGCCGCCACAATTCTCGGTGCGCTCGGCAAGACAAGCCCGTCATTGCGGCTGGTGATCCTCGAGGATGTCCCCACGAAAGACGTCACGGATGCCG
>CAISIV010000071.1 GCA_903885555.1 uncultured Hyphomicrobiales bacterium | reverse complement strand
TGACCTGGTGCTCGAGGCCGTCGATCTTGGCATCAATTTCCTCGACACGGCGCCGGCCTATGGCACCGAAGCCACCGTCGGCAAGGCGCTGAAAAAGCTGTCACGCGACAAGGTCGTGGTCGCGACCAAGGTTCACGTGCTGCGCAATGGCGAGTGGTATTCGGCCGACCGTGTGACGCAAAGTATCGATAATTCGCTCAAGCTGCTCGGCACCGATTATATCGATGTGTTTCAGTTGCATGGTGTCGGTGCCGGCGAATACGACCACGCCATCAATGTCGTCCTCCCCGCGCTGCTGGCCGCGAAGGAAAAGGGCAAGATCCGGCACCTCGGCATCACCGAAGCGCCGACCGAAGACTTCACGCACGAGATGCTGTTGCGTGCCGCCAATGAAGGCGTGTGGGAAGTCTTCATGGTTGCCTTCCACATGATGCATCAGAGCGCACGCCAGAAGCTTTTCCCGCTGATCCTGGAAAAGAAGATCGGCACCCTGCTGATGTTCGCGGTGCGCAGCATTTTCGCCAAGAACGAACGCGTAGTCGCGGCGCTCAAGCAGGCGGCCGCGGACGGCAAGATTTCAAAAGAAATCGCCGACAATCCCGAACCGCTCGGCTTCCTGTTGCATAAAGATGGTGGCGCCGGCAGCATCACCGAGGCGGCCTATCGCTTTGCCATGCATGAGCCCGGCGTTGACATCGTATTGTTCGGCACAGGCGACCGCGACCACCTGCACGCCAACGTGAAGTCGCTGCTGCTGCCGCCCCTGCCCGTCGCCGACACTGCCAAGCTGACCGCGCTCTTCGGTACGCTGATCGACGTCGGCATGGATGCCGCGCCGATGCAGCAGAAGAAGTAAAGCCGCCTAGTGTGATGCTTTGCGGCCGCGCTTGACCTTGGCGACATCGGCCGATTTTCCCTTCGGCTCGACCAGCGTCGCGCCATGCGCCTTTGCGTAGACGCGCAACTCCGCTTCGATCAGGTCGTACATATCGCGCGCCGCTGGCAGCAAAGTCTGGCCGCGACGCGTGATGATGCCGATCAGCCGCGTTACCTTCGGCTTCACGAGCGGAACAAAGACGATGTCCTTGGCGATCGTCGGCTTGGTAAGTCTTGGCAGTACCGTGATGCCGACGCCTTGGCGCACGCAATCCATCATCGAGGTTCGGCTGGATACCGAGATCACCGGATGTTCGATCCACTCGCCGAGGCCATGACCGACCAGGGTCTCGAAGCCGTCGTTGCCGATGAGCTTTTCGCCGGCCAGCTGGCTCCATGTCAGGTTTTGACGCTTCGCCATCGGATGATCGAAGCGGCAGGCGATGCCATAGGCATCTGCGGCAATCGCGTTGAAGGACAGCTTGGGGTCGTCCGAGAGTTTGGCGGCGATGCCGATATCGGCCGAACCTTCCGCGACCAGTCGGCGAATGTGGCGGGACCGCTCGTCGGTGACCTTGATGGCGATGTTCGGGTGACTGACGAGGAAGCCGCGCAAGATGGCGGGAAACCACTCCTCGGCCAGAAATGGTACGACCGCGACGGATAACGAGCCGCGCTCGGCTTTGGCGAGTTGGTGAACGTCGCTGACAACGCGGTCATGCGTGCGCAGCAACTCCGCGAACAAAGGCGACAAAGTTTCGCCCAAGGGCGTAAGCCGCGCGCGTTGGCCTTTCTCGAACAAAGGCGCGCCGACCTGCAATTCGAGGTCGCGCATCGCCGTCGACACCGCCGCAGCCGAGCGGAACGTTCCGGAAGCCGCCGCGCGGAAGCTGCCGCTCTCCGCCGCGATGAGAAACTGCCGTATTTGCTGGATTCTGAAGGTCTCAGACATGAATTTCCCGGTTTCAGGTTTTATGAATGTTATTTCTATTAATTGCGTTTGGCAAAACATGGTCCGGTCCCGAAACTACCGGCTACGGCCGCAAAAGAGCCGATTTGGACCAACAAAAACGGCATTCTGGGGAAGTTGCGCCATGACCGACGAGCAGTTCGCCGACCTCGCCAAGGGCGCAGGCCTTGCGCAGACCTACGCTGACTACCCAGCACTGGTAAAAGCCGCCGTGGAGCGAGGCCTTGCGCCAACGCCGGCGCTGGATGCGGCGCGCACGACGACGACCGAGCCGGCGCATTATTTCGTCGTTCAGGCGGGCGACAAATGAGCGATCTGGATTTTTTTACGATCGTTGACGCCGCCAGGCTGCTGCACTCGCGCAAGCTCTCGCCCGTCGAATTGACGAAGCACGCGCTGTCACGGATCGAGGCACTCGATCCGACCTACAATGCCTTTATCGAAGTGATTGCGGATGATGCTCTGGCGCAAGCTGAAATAGCGGAAGGCGAAATAGCGGCTGGCCATTATCGCGGCCCCATGCACGGCATCCCCTATGGCCTGAAGGATCTGATCGACGTCGCGGGCCTGCGCACGACCTGCCACTCCAAAATTCTGGCGGACAACATCGCCGTCAGAGACGCTCATGTCGTGACACGCCTGCGTGAAGCCGGCGCCATCCTTATGGGCAAAATGTCGCTGCACGAGTTCGGCTCCGGCGGACCGACGTACGATCTGCCCTGGCCACCGGCCCGCAACCCCTGGAACAAGAAACTGCATCCGGGCGGCTCGTCGAGTGGCCCCGCCGCGGCCATCGCGGCCGGCATGATCCCGGCGGCGCTTGGCAGCGATACCGGCGGTTCAGTGCGCAATCCGGCGACCTGCTGCGGCATTATCGGCATGAAGCCGACCTATGGCCTCGTCAGCCGCAGCGGCGCGGTGCCGCTGTCATTCTCGCTCGACCACATCGGCCCGTTGACGCGAACCGTCGAAGACAACGCCATCGTCCACGAAAGCATCGCCGGCTACGATCCAGGCGATATAACCAGCCGTGACATCTTGCCGAAGGACTGTGTCAGCGGCCTGCGCGGCGGCATCAAGGGCCTGCGCATCGGCGTTATCGAGCATTTCTACACCACCGACGCCGCTGCTAATGACGAAATGAAGGGCGGCATCGATCGCGCCATCGTTCTTCTGCGCGAGCTCGGCGCCGACGTTCGCACCGTTAAGCTTTTG
The DNA here is from genome assembly GCA_903885555.1 of uncultured Hyphomicrobiales bacterium. Classification (GTDB taxonomy): domain Bacteria; phylum Pseudomonadota; class Alphaproteobacteria; order Rhizobiales; family Xanthobacteraceae; genus Pseudolabrys. Next base: position 31,127 of record CAISIV010000071.1, on the reverse strand, counting down.
CCACTATCGACCTGGGCCGCATGCGGCCGCGCCATCATCCAGGCCGAATCCTATGTGGTTCACGAAGCGTGGCTGAAGCAGCGGCCGCAGGATTATTGCGAAATCAGCCGCCGCAAGCTTCTGACCGGCGCTTTTATCCGGGCCGACGAATACATCAAGGCGCTGCAGGCGCGAACGATGCTGTGCGCCGAGTTCGATGCGTTGATGAAGAACTATGATGCCGTCATTACGCTGTCAGGACTTGAGTTACCGTGCGAACTCGACGATCCCGACATGATCGCCAAGACCTATGAACGCCATGTCCGCATGCCGTTCAACATCACCGGCACGCCGGCCATCTCGGTGCCGACGGGCTTCTCGCGCGATGGCATTCCGCTCGGCATGCAGATATGCGGCAAGGCGTTCGACGAGCCGATGGTCTACCGGGTTGCCCACGCTTACTGCGAGGCGGCCGGCTGGGCCGCGCAACGGCCGAAGCTGTAAAGCCTCACAGCGGCTTGCCGAACCCATATAGTTTTTCTGCATTCTCAACGAGAACGCGATTGCGAATTTTTTCGTCAGGTACCCACTCGGCGATCAGGTCGACGAGATCGCCGTCGTTAGGCATTTCGGATTTCAGGAGCACGTGAGGCCAATCCGAGCCCCACACCAGCCGTTCCGGCGCGGCGTCGACCAGAGCATGCGCGAATTGCGTCAGGTCGCCGTAAGGCGGCGGCACCAGCGACGTGCGGTATGGCGCTGACAGTTTCGCCCATCCCCGCCCCGAGCGAAGCAGCCGGATCAAGGCCTGAAACCCCGGCGCTGCAACGCCCTTCTTCGGGTCCGGCCGGCCCATATGGTCGATCACCACGTCCGTCGGAAAACTGCCAAGCAGCGTATCGAGGTCCGGATGATCCTCGACATCGAGCAGGAATTGTACGTGCCATCCAAGGTCTTTGACGCGGTGCGCGAGCTTCCGCGAAACCTCGATCTCGAGCCCCGTCGCAGCGGTCCGGTTGACGCGAAAGCCACGGATGCCCGACGCCGCGAGTTGGCCAAGTTCATTATCGGTGACGTTCTCGCTAATCAGCGCGATGCCACGCAACCGGTCCGGATGGGCCTTGATTGAATCGACAATGAAGCTGTTGTCGTTACCATAGAGTCCTGTCTGCACCAATACGCCACGCGCGACGCCGACTGCATCGTGCATTGCGAAGTAATCGCCAAGCAGCACCGCCGGAGCCGTATAGAGTCGATTGGCCGCCTGCGGATACCTGTCGGCCGGGCCGAACACATGAGCATGGCAGTCCGCCGCCATCGGCGGCAGCTTCACCTTCGGCGTTCGAACATCAAGCTGCGGTTCCGGATAAACCGGCTGAGACGAGGACGGGCTATTGCTCATGTTTGAATTTGCCGCCGGCTGCGCCGGTTACTCCGCTTTGATGTTGGCGTCGCGTGCGACCTTGGCGTAACCCTCGACCTGCTTGTTGATGTAGGCGCCCCACTCCGCGCCGCATTTGTCGCTCGGGAACAGACCGAGAGTTTCAAAGCGGGTCTTCACCTCGGGAGTCTTGGCCGCGGCCTTGAACATATCGATCATCTGCGTGACGACCGCTGGCGGCGTCTTGGCCGGCGCGACGATACCGTAAAAGATATCGGCGTCGTATTTGACCAGGCCAGTTTCGGCGAGTGTTGGCACGTCCGGCAGCAATTCAAGCCGCTTTTCTGAAACGCTCACAAGTGGGCGTATCGTCTTGGCCTGAAGCTGCGACACAATGGTGGGATAGTCGGACATCACCGCCGTCACATGCCCGCCCATCAGTGCGCCGATAGCAGGCGCTGTGCCGCCATAGGGAACATAGGTCATCTTCACGTTGGCGGCGTGCTTGATGACTTCGATCGCCATGTGCAGCGAGGTCGCCGGACCACCGCTAACCATCTGCAATTCATCGGGTTTCGCACGCGCCGCCTTGATCAGATCGTCGAACGTCATGTAGGGCGAGTCACTGCGGACGACCAATATCATCGGTGTAATGGCAAGGAGACATACCGGTACGAACTCGTTGACCGGCGTCGATTTGGCCCTTTTCAGGGCATCGTTGACGACGAAGGCGGGCGCTGCGAGCAGCAAGGTGCCGCCATCGGGCGTCGAACGCGCGACCTGGTCGGTACCCATCACCGTGCCGCCGCCGGCCCGGTTTTCTATCACCACGGTCGTACCGTTGATCTCGCCGATCTGCTGGCCGAACACCCGCGCGACGAGGTCCGGACCGTTGCCCGGCGAGAACGGCACGATGATCTTGATGGTCTTTGGCGCCTGCGACCAAGCGGTTTGCGTGCCGAGCGCGGCCAAAGCGGCGCCAAGAATTGACGCACCAAGGCAAGCGACGACAGTCACCTTGCGGAGATTCATTCGAAATCCTCCCTACGTTTTTGGGGTTCTGTCGCCCTTCGCCGAAACGAATGGTCGCGCCCCTTTTTGCGATCCCGAATAACCGTGATTGCCCCGTGATTATCGCTTTTGACCGATGATTTGCCACATAAAAAATTCCGAAATCGCGTTCCAATTAATTGATCGCCAGGCCTCTTAATTGATCGCCAAGCCTCCCTTGCGCTAGCAAAACTTCTGAGTCACAGAATTTACCTCGACCGGGGAAGGCGTCAGTCTTCCAAAAGGAGGCTGACATCAAGATCGATTCCCACATCCACGTTTTGCCGAAACGCGTGCTCGACCTGCTGCGGGCCGATCCGATCTATCGCGTGAAACTCGATGGCATGCACTGGAGCGGCGGAAACTACGTCGACTTCGAAGTAACGCCGAAGTGGTTCGATCCGGACGTCACGCTGGCGAGCATGAAGAGCAACGGGATCGATGTCGGCATCCTGTCGGCGGCGCCGAAGCCGTTGTTCTACTACGAGCTCGAACTGGAGCCGGCACAGCGTCTTTGCCATGAAACCAATCTCGGCCTTGCCGAGTACCACACGCAGCACCCCAGACATTTTCACTGGATGGCGCATGTGCCGCTGCGCTTCCCGCAAGCGGCCGCCGAGATGCTGCGCGATGCGGCCAAGGCCGGTTGCCGCGGCGTGCTGGCCGGCACCAATATCGATGGACGCCGTCTCGACGAGCCTGACTATGAAGTGTTCTGGTCAGCGGTCGAAGAGCTCGACCTGCCCGTCTTGCTTCACCCCGGTGATGGACATCCAAATCCCGGCATGAAGGACTACTACCTTCAATCGATCATCGGCATGCCGACCGAAGCGACCATCGCTATCGAGCGGCTGATCTGCAGCGGCATGCTCGATCGTCACCCGAAAGCCAAAATCATCTGCGCGCTCGGCGGCGGCTTCTTCCCTTATCAGGTCGGGCGGTTACGCCAGTGTATCGCCTACCGGCCTGAGTTGAAGAACGTCGCCAAGGATCCGTGGGACTATGTTGGGCAGTTGATTTTCGACACCAACATCCACGAAGTCGCGAGTCTGAAGTTCCTCATCGACTTTGCCGGCTCGCAGAATGTTGTTCTCGGCAGCGATCTGCCTTTCGCGACCGGCATCAAGAACCCGCTCGCCATGGTGAAGACCGCCGCCGGGAGCGACGCGGCTTTGAAACAGATTGCGGAAACAAACCCTGCCAGGCTTTTCAAGCTTTAGCGGCGGCAAAATCACCAAACGAGACGATCGGACGCAGGCCCGAGTGGGCTAGCCGTCAATCGCAATATTGCCTTCCTTGATGATCGGGCCCCAGGTGTCGCTCTCGTCCTTGACGAATTTTGCCAATTCGGCGGTCGTTGAGCCGACGACGACATTGCCAACCTGTTCCATGGTCTTGCGGACGTCGGGCTGACGCGTGGCGCCGACCAGCGCCTGATTCATTTTGGTGATGATTTCCGCCGGCGTCTTCACCGGCGCAAAAACTGCCGTCCAGCCCGACGATTTGAAATCCTTGATGCCGGATGCATCCATTGTCGGAACGTCCGGCAACACCGCAAGCCGCTCCGGCGTTGTCACCGCCAGGGCGCGTAACGCGCCCGATTTGATGTGCGGCAGCAGAGCCGAAACATTGTCGCAAGTGACATCGACACGGCCTGCAATCATGTCCGTGACGCCCAGCGCGGTGCCGCGATAAGGCACGTGTGTCATCTCGATGCCGAGTTTTCGCTTCAGCAGCTCGCCGGACAAGTGACTCGACGTTCCGTTGCCGGCGGACGAATAGAGCAATTTCTTCGGCTTCGCGTAGGCGATGAATTCCGCCATCGTCGTCACCGGCAGGCTCGCCGGCACCACAACGACGTTGGGAACGAGAACCAGCAGCGAGACCGGCGCGAAATCGCGTGCCGTATCGTATTTCAGGTTATTGTAGAGGAACTGATTGACTGCGATGCCGCCCTGCGTGAACAGCACCGTGTATCCATCGGGCGCGGCGCGAGCGACGGCTTCATTGCCGATATTGCCGCCGGCACCCGGACGATTTTCCACCACCAACTGTTGTCCCAATGCGGCGGCGAACGGCGCACTGACCAGGCGCGCGGTGATATCGACATTGCCGGACGGCGGAAACGGCACGACGGCAATCACAGGCCGGTTCGGCCAGGCCTGAGCAAGGGCGGATCGCCCTGCCATCAACGAAGCGGTGGTGGCGGCAACAAAATGGCGGCGATTGATCATTGGATGTGTCCCGGTGATTCTTGTTTACAGGTTTGCGGGATGCGCGCGGACCGCTTCTTCGTTGATATTCGTACCCCAACCCGGTCTGTCTGGAACGGTGATTTCGCCGTTTTTGAGCACGACGGGGTGGGTAAACAAATCGGCCACCCATGGCGCCTCGTCAACCACCACTTCCGCAATCCGGAAGTTCGGAATCACCGCAGCGAAATGCGTGCCGATCAGTGTCGAGAGATGCCCGTGGTAATTGTGCACGGCGACGTTGACGTCGTAGGTGTCGACGAGCGTAGCCATTCGGGTCGCCTCGATCATGCCGTTCCATTGCGGGTCGATGATGACCGCATCCACAGCAGTCTCCTCGAGATAAGGTTTGAGGTTGCGGCGGCCGTAAATCGTCTCGAGAGAGCCGATCGGCGTCGTCGTCGACTGCCGGATGGCCGCCAGCGATTTCGGATCGTGCAGATCGAATTCCAGCCACAGCATCCGCATTGGTTCCAGCGCTTTTGCGATCTGGCGGACGCCGTCCGGTTTGAAATTACAATTCAGGTCGATCGACAGTTTGACGGAAGGCCCTGCACCCTGGCGGAACGCCGCCATCAGATCGACGATGCCGCCCAGCAGCCGCTCGTCCAGATTGAGTTCCGGGTGGCCTTCGCTCATGCCGAACCCGGCCTGATAATTCGAGGCCTTGCCGTCCGCAAAGGTCAGAATATTTGTCTTCAGCGCCGGATAGCCGCCATCGGCGACTTCCTTGCCGAGAGCAACGATATCGTCGAGCGACCGCAACGGCTTTCCGCCGAACAGATCGGGATGGCGCACGCGCAAGGTGCCGCAGTGCGACCAGTAGGCCGGCAACCTGTCGCGCAGTGCGCCGCCGAACAATTCGTAGACGGGCACGCCCAGGGATTTTGCCTTGAGGTCGAGGCAGGCGTTCTCGATCGCGGCGATAGCCTGCGCGATCATGCCGCTGTTTGCAGTTCTGGTATGCGCATAAAGCTTGGCGCTGATGCGACCGACCTGGCGCGGATCCTGACCGATCAATTGCTTGGACATCTTGCGGATCACGCCGGTGAGGCCCGGCATCGAGCGGCCCTCGCCGAACTCCGACCACCCGATCAAACCGGTGTCGGTCGTCATCTTGAGAAACGAAAGCGTGCGCCAGCCGGCGCTGGCGTGTATATCCTCGACCGCCGTTATCTTCATCGCCTCGCCTCTTTCGACCCAAGACCGCATCGTCTGGAGTGTTCTTATCAATGAACGCAAAGCCCGCGCTACTTATAATTCTTCGCTCTCATGAGAAAATCCGGAAACAGTATTTCAACGGAATCGCGCAGGCGTTCCCCGAACTGACGGTCAATATCGTCGCCAATGTCGCCGATGCCGACCCTTATCTCTCCGACGCCGACATCATCGTTACGCACGGCCCGCATCTGGAGACCAAGGCCGACCACGTATTTTCCAGCGCCAGAAAGCTTAAATGGGTGCAGGGCATCGGCACCGGCGTTGACGGTATCGCCGATCGCCAGTCCCTTAGCAAAGACATCATCGTCACCAACATCCATGGCGTTCACGGCGCGCCGATGTCCGAGGCGGCGATGTCGCTGATGCTGGCGCTGAGCCGCAGCCTGCCACGCAGCCTGAACAACAAGGCGCAGCACAAGTGGGAGAACTGGCCGTCGCGCCTGCTCAATGAAAAGACCGTCGGCATTCTCGGCATGGGCTCGATTGCCGAGTCGATGGCGCCGCGCTTCAAGGCGTTCAACATGACCGTGCTCGGCTTTACATCCGGTGTGCGAGAGGTCGCAGGCTTCGACCGCGTCTACGACAAGAGCAAACTGAAAGAGATGCTGGGCACGATCGATTACTTCGTCGTGCTGACGCCCTATACGCCGCAGACCCACAACATGATCGACGCCGAAATGCTCGGCGCGATGAAGCCGGACAGCTACCTGATTAACCTGGCGCGCGGCGGCGTCGTCGACGAGAAGGCCCTGCTCGACGCCCTGAAGTCGAAACGCATCGCCGGCGCGGCATTGGACGTGTTCGCGCAGGAGCCGCTCAAGCCGGATAGCGAATTGTGGGATCTGGATAACGTCATTATCACCTGTCATCAGGCGGCTACGCACGACAACTCGGCGCGCAACAATCTGCCGACCATTCAGGAAAACATTCGCCGTTTTCTTGCCGGCGATCTCAAGAACATGAAGAACATCATCACCCGCTGAAGCCATGCGCCGCGGCGAGTATCGTTGCGGTTCAATACTATTTACTGCCCAGCGTCTTCCACACGCCCTTGGCGGTGGCGACGATGCGCTGGCCGACGACGAGATCGGCGTTCATGAAAATGACCGAACGGGTGCGGCGCACGACGGCGCAATTGGCTTCGACAAATTCGCCGACCTGAACGGCATCGATGAAATGCATGTCGAGCTGGATCGTCGCCTGCGGCTGCTGACCGTTGGCGTACCAGCATGTCATGCCCATCGAGCGATCGGCGAAGGTCATCAACATGCCGCCCTGAACGACGCCGCGGCGGTTGTGATGTTTGTGTTCCGCCATGAAGGCGTAGCGGTAGCCGCCTTCGACCGGGCGCATCCAGAACGGACCGACAAGACCGATGAACCCTTCGTCCTTGTACGGCTCCCACCCTGCGGCGGCCGGATCGAACGGCGGAATGGAAGGATTTTCGGTGTCGCGCATCGGGTGCAACTCGGATCAGGAGACGTGGTGTGCTTAGCGAACGCGAACCCCTTCCGCAAGGCGATGGCAGTTCTGCGATTTCCAGTGTGATACTGTCCGTACAAACTGGTATGCAGCGCCAACGACCGCGCCGTCGGCTGGCCAGCGGCACAGAGTTACGGAGAGAGAACAATGAGCGGACCCGCGCGCACGATTGAAGAGTTCGAGAAGCCCTATAAGGACATGATCGGTTTCATGCCCGGAAAAGTCGCCAAGCGGCTGAAGCTGGGCGTGCGCACCGATCCCGCACTGCTGGCGGCACTGGAAGACTGGCGGCTCGCGGCGCTGACGCCCGATGCGCTCGATCCGAAAACGGTTCAGCTTATGGCTTTCGCCATTCTGCTGGTGCAGACATCGGAAGCCGCCGCCAATCACGCCAAGGCCGCCGTCAAGGCCGGCGCGACGCTCGAGGAATTGCACGCGACTGCCGGCGTTGCCTCCTTGTTCCGCGGGCTTGCCGCCTTCAACCTCGCCGGTGAAATCCTCAGCGAGATGTTTCCGGAATCCAAATAAGCGGCCGCGGACGTCGCGGCTGACTTAAAAAAGTATCAAAGGGAAGAAAATGAAACTTGGCTATTTGGTCGCTGCTGCACTGTCGGCGCTGACGATCGGCGCGCCGGCGTTGGCGCAATCCGATTTTCCGTCGCGGCCGCTCCGTATCCTCGTCGGTTTTGGCCCGGGCGGCGCCAGCGACATTGCGGCCCGTGTCATCGCCCAGAAGATGGGCGAAGAACTCGGCCAGCAGGTGATTGTCGAAAACAGGACCGGCGCCAGCACATCGATCGCAGGCCAGGCCGTCGCTCAGTCCGCGCCCGACGGTTACACCCTCTTCATGGCCGGCAATGCCAATGCGGTGAATGCCGTCACGGGACCGAAGCCGCCGTTCGATATCCTGACCGCCTTTACGCCCATCGGCGCGGCGGTGACCTCGCCGAGCCTGCTGGTTGCCACGCCGTCATCGGGCATCAAGAAGCTGAAGGACATTATCGACGAAGCGAAAGCGAACCCCGGCAAGGTGACCTATGCCTCGGCCGGCGTTGCCGCTACCTCGCACCTCGTCGGCATGCTGTTCGCCAACGCCCAAGGCATCAACCTCACTCACATTCCCTACAAAGGCTCGTCCGAGGCGATGACCGATGTGCTGGGCGGGCGCGTCGCCATCATGTTCGCGCCGATTTCAACGGCCATCCCGCTGGTCAAGGAGGGCAAGCTGGTGGCCATCGCAGTGACATCCGAAGCACGCGACAAGCAATTGCCGGAGACGCCGACGTTGAACGAACTCGGTATCAGAGGCATCGACCTCGATATATGGCAAGGCTTCGTCGTGCCGGCCGGTACGCCTGCCGACCGTACGGCAAGGCTGTCGAAGGCCATGCAGACCGCGCTAAAGAACGCTGATCTGCGCACGCTGCTCGAAAACCGCGGCATGCAGGTGGTTGCCGATAGCAGCCCCGAGGCTTTCACCGCGCACATGAAGTCGGACATCGCCAAGCTGACGCCGGTTTTGGCCGAGAAAGAATCCGAGAAGAAATAGCCGCACGCTTACGCCCGCGCCGCACGATTGACGAGAGGACAAGTATGAGCACGCTGAAGGACATGATTGCCGGCAACGAACTCGTGGTGGCGCCCTGTGCGCTCAACCCGATGATGGCCCGGCTTGCGGAAGATGCCGGCTTCAAGGCGGTCTATCTGAGCGGCGGCTCGCTCGGCTGGCTCAAATGTGTCACCGAAGCCAATCTCAGCCTGACCGATATGGTCGAGCTCGGCGTCGACATTCGCGGTTCGACTCGAATCCCGATCGTGCTGGATGCCGGCGGCGGCTGGGGTGAGCCGGTCCATCTGCATCGCACGATTGCGATGGTGGAGGTGGCGGGATTCGCCGCCATCGAAATCGAGGATCAATATCTGCCGCGGCGCGTCCAGCATCACATCGGCGAGGAGAACCTGATCCCGCCGGAGGCAATGGTGCTCAAGATCAAGGAAGCGGTCGCGGCGCGCACGGATCCCAACCTCATCATTATCGGCCGCACCAATGCGCAGCGCTCCCATGGCCTCGACGAAGCCTTGCGGCGCGGCGAGATGTACAAGCGCGCCGGGTCAGACATGCTGTTTATCCATTCGCGCAAGCCCGAGGAATTACGGCGCATCGGCGAACGGCTACCGGGGCCGCTGATGATGTTTGCGCCCGAAGACGGCTTCGGCACCTTCGAGATGACGAAAGAAGAACTCGCTTCGCTGGGCTTCCGGCTGGCGGCGTCGTCCGGGACCGCTTTCGCGGCGATGTACAAGGCTATCCGTCAATCATACGAATATCTGGCGCGCTCGGAGCTCGATCCGTTCCTCGGCGCCGGCGGCGCAGTCAAGGAAATGAAACGCGCCCACCAAACTACGGGGCTCGCGAGGCTACTGGAGATCGAAAAGCGGACCACAGATCGTGTGGGTATCTAGCTCCGATCAGGCCACCTTCGCTGACTTGGCCTTGGCGTCCTGGATCGCCTGCCACACCTTGTAAGGCGTTGCCGGCATTCTGATGTCCTGCACGCCATAGTGGCTGAGCGCGTCGACGATGCCGCTGATGATCACGGCAAGCGCCGCCGTGGTGCCGCCCTCGCCGCCGGCTTTGATGCCGAGCGGATTGGTCGGCGACAGCACTTCGACGATCTCGGTCGTGAAGGACGGCAGCGTGTTGGAACGCGGCATGCCGTAGTCCATGAACGAGCCGCACAAAGGCTGCCCGGAGCTTCCATCGATCACACATTGCTCCCACAGCGCCTGACCGATGCCCTGCGCGATGGCGCCGTGTGTCTGGCCGTGAACGATGAGTGGATTGATGCAGCGGCCGACATCGTCGACCGAAGCGTAGCGCGTCAGTATCAGGGCGCCGGTGTCGGGATCGATCTCGATCTCGCAGGTCGCGCAGCCATTAGGAAACACTGGATCGTGCATTTCGTTGTCGGTCACGACGGCAAGGCCGGTTTTCAGGTCCTCGGGCAATTCATGCTTGGTCAGTTCCTGTGCCAGTTCGAGAAAATCGAACGTGCGGTTGGTGCCGCTCGAGAAACGGCCGTCCTTGAAATCGATCTGGTCGGGCTGCGCGCCGAGAACGATCGCTGCGAGGCGCTTGCCCTTGGCGATCATCTGGACCGCGCCGATGGAAAACACCGTCGCCGCATGACGCATGGAGCGGCCTGAATGCGTACCGCCGCCGGCTTTGACCACGTCGGTGTCGCCCATGATGATGCGCACGGTCTCACTCGGCACGCACAGCAGGTCGGCGACGACCTGTGCGAAACTGGTCTGATGGCCCTGCCCGGCCGGCTGCGTGCCGATGATCACATCGACAAAGCCGTCAGCCCGCACGGTGATGCGAGCCTGCTCTTTGGGCGCGCCGATGGAGGATTCGACATAATTGGCGAGGCCGCGTCCGAGCAACTTGCCGCGCTTGGCGGCTTCGCGTTTGCGCGCGGCAAAGCCGTCCCAGTCGGCAATGCGCATGGCGATGTCCATCGCATCTTCGTAGCGGCCGCTGTCGTAAAGCATGCCGACCGCGTTGCGGTATGGCATCGCCTTTGGCTTGACGAGGTTGCGCCGGCGTATCGAAATGCGATCGATGCCGAGCTTGGTGGCCGCGATGTCGATAAGCCGCTCGACGGCAAACGTCATCTCGGGGCGTCCGGAGCTGCGATAGGCCTGGGTCGGCACCGTATTGGTGTAGACCGACATCGCGCGTAACGTCGCGACGGGAATGGCGTAGCTGCCTGTAATCAGACCAGAGCCTTTGCTCAATGGCGACAGCGAGACGCAGCGCGCGCCGGCATTACTGATATTGGTGGCGCGCAAGGCCAGGAACTTGCCCTTGGCGTCCAGCGCCAGTTCGAACTTCGCGACAAGGTCGCGGCCCTGATAATCGCTCAGAAAACATTCCGAGCGCGTCGACGTGCATTTGACCGGGCGCTTCAGCTTGCTCGCCGCCCATAGGATCAGTCCGTATTCGACATAGACGCGGTTACGCGTGCCGAAATTGCCGCCGACATCGAGCGTGAGCACACGCAGCTTTTCGGCGTCGATGCCGAGCACGTCGGCGATTTCGCGCCTTTGGCGCACCGCCCCGCCGCCGCCGGCGTGTAGCGTCAAATGTCCGGTTGCCTTGTCGTAGTTGGCGACGCAGGCGCGCGGCTCCATCGGCACGCCGGTGACGCGGTCGATATGAAAGTCCTTGGTGACGATGTGCGCGGCTTCCGCGAATGCCTTGTCCGTGCCGGCTTTGTCGCCGAAATGCGTGTCGACCAGAATGTTATTCGGCAGCTCATCCCACACCGCCGGCGCACCCGGCTTCATGGCGTCTTCGGATTCGCAGACGAAGGGCAATTCCTCATAGACGACCTCGAGGGCTTCGGCGGCATCCATCGCCTGCGCGCGCGTTTCCGCAACCACCATCGCGACCGGCTCGCCGACATGGCGCGCCTTGTCGGCGGGCAGCAGCATATGCGGCCCCTGGAATACCGCGGAGCCGCCGGGCCCTGACAGTTTCATGTCGTCGCGCGTCTTCGGCAGCGGATCGTGCTGAATGGGTTTGAGTCCGTCGGCCTTGCAATCCGCGCCGGTATAGACACCGAGCACGCCGGGCATCGCCAGCACCGCGGTCTTGTCGATGCTCACGATGCGCGCGTGCGGATGCGGCGAGCGCACCATCGCGGCGTAAGCCTGCCCTGGATAGCTGAAGTCGTCGCAGAACTGGCCCTTGCCCGCAATCAGTCGCGCGTCTTCGGTGCGCGGCATTGGCTTGCCGATAAAGCGAAATGTCGAATCGGAAAACGTCATCGTCGATCGAGCTCGTTGTCGAAGTTCGCGGGTGGGAAGCGCCGAATGGAATTCGGCATCATTTAGACTCTTTGTCGGTGGCCGGCATCGATTTGATAACCTGCTCCCACCTGTCTGTTTCGGCTTTGATGAAAGCGCGGAAGTCTTCCGGGCTGCCGCCGCGCGGGTCCAATCCCTGAACGCCGAGCTGTTTCACCACATCCGCATCGGTCAATGCGACATTGCTCTCTTTCGATACTTTGTCGATGACCGTCTGTGGTGTCCCGGCCGGCGCAAGAATCCCGAACCAGACACCGGTGTTGTAGCCGGGCAACGCAGCTTCCGACACCGTGGGCAAATCCGGCGCGATGCTCGCGCGTTTGGCTTCGGTCGAGGCCAAAGGCTTGACGGTGCCTTGACCGATCAGGCCGACGACGGTCGATGACGGCGCAAACATCACCTGGATGCGGCCGGCGATGAGATCGGTCACCGTCTGCGCGCTGCCGGGATAGAGAACGCCTCTCATCTTGATGCCGGCCATCTGCTCGAACAGTTGCGTCGCCATATGCGGGCCGCTGCCGATGCCAGAGGCGCCGTATAGCAGATCGTCCGGCTTCGCCTTTGCCAGTGCGATCAACTCCTGGACGCTGTCGACCTTGAGCGTGGGTGTGACGACGAGAATGTTCGGGATCGATCCAATCAGCACAATGGGCGCCAGATCGGTTTGGAAGTTTGCCCCCTTGTTCGGCATCAGCGTCGTGTTGATGGTCGCGGCGATGGTGGCGAGCAAGAGCGTGTAGCCGTCCTTCGAGGCCCGCGCGACGTAGTCGGTCGCGATCATGCTGCTGGCGCCGGGCCGGTTCTCGACGATCACCGGTTGGCCGAGAAGCTGGCCGAGCTTGTTGCTGACAATACGCGCCGCGACATCGCCACTCGAACCGGCGGCAAAGCCGACGATCAGCCGAACCGGCCGCGTCGGGTAACTCTCTTGCGCCTCCGCCATTCCCGGCAGCAGCGCCAATGCCAGTACAAACGCGAGGACGAGCCGTCTCGGTAACGCCATTTTTATTTCCCGGGCAACGATCGACAAAACGATTGCGCCAAAAAGCGCCGGTTCTGTCCAGATGTCTAGACGGTTGTCCCGTATGCCGAGATGACGTGCCCGCCCGGCCTTGGATTGCCCAGCGTGGTGGTTTACAGGGAACCGGCGCAATACCGCCATCAGGAATGTCCGGTCATGAGCTCGCCCGCCCAAGATGCACCGTTCGACTTGCAGGAACACCTGGCGCGGTTGACCGCGCGGGGGCTGGTCACGCGGATCGAGCGGGTGATCAATAAAGACACCGAGCTTCACCCTTTGGCCCGCTGGCAATTCCAGGGCGGATTGCGCGACGAAGAGCGCCGTGCGTTTCTCTTCACCAACGTCGTTGGCGCCGGCGGCGAAAAATACGACATTCCCGTGCTGGTCGGTGGCCTCGCCGCCTCGCCCGAAATTTACGCGACGGGACTCGGCGTTCCGGTCGAGGACATTGGCAGTGTCTGGGTCAAGGCGATGGCCGAGCCGATCGCCCCCGTTTTGGTCGAGAATGCGCCGTGCCAGGAAGTGGTCATGACCGGCGCCGAATTACAGGCGAGCGGTCTGGCGAGCCTTCCGGTGCCGATCTCAACGCCTGGATTCGACTCCGCGCCTTATCTCACAGCAACGCTCTGTGTAACAAAGGATCCGGACAACAAGATCCAGAACATGGGCACCTATCGTGCAGCGCTTAAAGCCAATGACCGGCTCGGCGTGCGTATGGCGTCGCGCTTGAGCGGTGCCGGTGGCTACCTGCACTGGGAGAAATACAAGAAGCTCAAGCAGCCGATGCCGTGCGCCATTGTCGTGGGCTGTGCGCCCGCGGTGCTGTTTACCGGGCCGCAGAAACTTCCCATCGACGTCGATGAAATGGCGGTCGCCGGCGGACTGATGGGCAAGCCGGTGCGGACCGTGCGCTGCAAGACCATCGACCTGATCGTGCCGGCGGATGCGGAAATCGTCATCGAGGGCTTGATCGATACGGACTTGCTCGAGCCGGAAGGTCCGTTTGGGGAAAGCCACGGCCACGTAGCGCTGGAAGATTTCAACATGTCGATGCGCGTGACGGCGATCACGCGCAAGAAAAAGCCGGTCTTCGTGTCGATCATCAGCCAGGTAACGCCCAGCGAATCCTCGGTGATGAAGCGCGTTGCCTACGAGCCGATGTTCCTCGAGCACTTGCGCCAGACGCTTGGCATTCGCGGCGTCAAACGGGTGGTGATGCACGAGCCGCTGTCGAACCTGCGCAAGATCATCTTCGTCCAGTACGAACGCGGCACGCCGCGCACGGAAGTCTGGCGCGGTATGCAGGGCGCGGCAACCTTGCAGGCGCAGTGCGGCAAGCTCGTCATCGCCGTATCCGAAGACATCGCGCCGGAAAATGCCGATGCCGTGTTCTGGTCGTTGGCCTACCGGTCCAACTTCATGGAAGACATGTTGATGACGCCTTATCGTTCCAGCGGCCATGGTCCGAAGTCCGGCCGCGCATCGATGGAAGGCACGCTGCTGATCGACGCGACGCTCAAGAGCGATATGCCGCCGCTGGCTTTGCCGGCGGAGGAGTACATGACCAAGGCCAAGGAAATCTGGCAGGAACTCGGCCTGCCCCGCATCGTGCCGCAATCGCCGTGGCATGGCTATGATCTGGGCGACTGGGACGAACAATATACCGAGTATGCCGAAGCCGCCGTTACCGGCGACTGGCGCAAGAGCGGCGAGCAGACCTACGCCCGCCGGCACGGCAATCTGAAACCGGAAACCCCGGTGCGCGCCGCCAAGCTCAAGAAGCCCTGAGCGCACGTAACGTCTATTCGATCGTCTTGCCCTGGCGTGCGGTCTGATCCAGCAGCGCGATATTGCTCAACACATATTTGTTGGCGGGGTCCATGCGCCGCGCGGCGGCGAGCTTGGCGCGTGCACGCTCGTAGTCGCCGCGCAGCATGTAGGAATAACCCTGGTTGTTGAGAATCTCGATGGTTGGTCCGACGATCGCGATAGCCTGAGCATAAGCGCGGTCGGCAAAGTCGAAGCGGCGCAATTGATCATAACTTGCCGCCAGCCCGAGCCAGGTTTCGGCATCGCGGGGGTGTGTTTCAGCGGCGCGGCGATAGTGACGCTCTGCCGTTCCATAGTTTTTATCGCGATAGTATTTTTTGCCCAGCGCAAGATCGTCCGTCGGGTCGGTGCCGAGCATGCCCGGCTGTGCCTCGGACGCCGGACCAGCGGAAGCAAAGGCGTCCGCGCCGGGCGTGCTCAAATCGGCCGTGGTCAGGCTGTTGCCGTCGGTCGCGCAACCGGCCAGCCACAGGCCAGTCAGGGCAAGCATCATCACCTTGAAAAGTCCCATAAGCATGTCGACGCCTGACCGAAAATCCCCGGCAATGGGGCTAAACGAGCCTAGTTTGCCCGTCTTAAATTCCCTTCATTGATCTGTTTAAAATGCCATCGGCCGGTATCAATCAAAAATTCATGCTGTGCACGCGCACGTAGACCGGCAGCAAAATCACCACGAAGATGACCGGAAAGATGCAAGCCATCATCGGCAGCGCTAGTTTGGCCGGCAGCGCATAGGCCTTCTCTTCTGCCCGCGACAACCGCTGGTGGCGCATGTCGTCGCTGTACACCCGTAGGGCTTCGGTGATGCTGGAGCCGAGGTCGATCGACTGATTGATCAAAGTGGCGAACGAGCGAGCCTCATCCAGCGCCAGCCGGTCGGCAAAGCGTTCGAGCGCATCTTTGAGTGAGCGTCCGGCGCGGATTTCCAAATTTGTAACGTGGATGTTTGCCGTCAGCGATGGATATGTATCGCCCAATTCGCGGCCGACGCGTTCCAGCGACGCTTCCATCGACAGGCCGGAATCGGCGCAGACGACAAGAAGGTCCATCAAATCCGGAAAACCGGAGCGATGCTCGATTGTGCGCTTGGCGACGCGCCGGTCGAGATAGATGCTCGGGCTCACATAACCGGCGATGCCGCCGACGATCACCATCAGCCAAAAGAAGGAGCCGCCGTAGGAGCTGAAAATCGGCAAGAGCAGGAAGATCGCTGCCGCCAGTCCAATCGCGAGCGCGGTGCGCGCAATGAAAAAGTAAGCGACGCCACGCGAGTCGTAGATGCCGGCGCGGATCAACCGGGTCCGCAACACTTTCGTGGTGTCGGTATTGGTGTCCGAATAATGCTTGGTGGTGTATTCGAGCAGGCGCGCCATCGCCTTCAGGCTGGAATAGCGCAGCGAGCGTGACGGCTTGCCTTCCCCCTCGTCGGCAATTCCCAACGTGCGCCGCTTGACGCCGCCGCGCGCGCGCACGAAAGCCATTGTCGCAAAGGCCATGGTGCCGACGGCGAGAAATACCAGCAGCGCGAGCATCATGCTGCCGCTGTCGCGCACGGTATTGCCAAGAACGCTCGACATGTCCATCGGCTAGATCCTGAAATTGACCAGACGGTACATGATGAAATTGCCGATGCTCATCCAGCCGCCGGCTAGCGCGAGCCCGATCTTGGTCAGATCCTGATCCCAGACGCTGGCGTAGAAGCTCGGCACCAGGAAATTGATGATGCCGAACATGCCGAATGGCAGCGACGACAGGATCAGCGCCGAGGCGCGACCTTCCGCCGACAGCGCCCGGATCTTGCGGCGCATCTTGAAGCGTTGCCGGATCACGGCGGACAGGTTCTCAAGGATTTCACCCAGATTGCCGCCGGTCGAGCTCTGAATGGCGACCGCCGTCACAAATAGCGGCAAGTCGTCGGTGCCGACACGGAAATACAGATTGCGCATGGCGGTTTCGAGGTCGGCGCCATAGGTAATTTCATCGGTGACGATGCCGAATTCGCTGCCGATCGGATCGCGCAGTTCGCGCGAGACCATGGCAATGGCAACGGGCACCGGGTGGCCGGCGCGCAGACTGCGCACGATAATGTCTATCGCATCGGGAAAAAGAGCGCCGAATTTCTTCTGCCGCCGGCTGCGCAAATATCGCAACACGGCGATGGGAAGAATGAGGCCGCTGAAAAGCGTCGCGCCAATGGCGTGCGACATCTTTCCGTCAAACGACATGACGCCGACGAAGGTCGCTATCATGCCGAGGACAATGAACACCATCAGCCGTCCGAAGCCGATCGTAAGACCGGATTGCAGCAACAGCTGATTGAGATTGATCAGCGGCAGGCGATAGTTGCCGTCACCGGTCAGGCCGCGCTCGCGGCGCAATTGAACGAGGACGTTTTCACGATCCGGCTTGGCGTCCATGATCTGGAGCCGCCGGTTGATATTCTTGCGATAAGACGCCTGGCCGTGAAACAGCAGATAGGCGCCTTCCGCAAACATCGCCGCGGAAGCCCCCACCAGCAGATAAACCAGGTAGATCTGATCGAAGTTGAACATGGCCACTACAGCGGTTTCGATGGATCGAAGTAGCTGCCGGGGATGGTGATGCCCTGGTTGGCCAGATGGCCGAGGAAGCGCGGACGCACGCCGGTCGCGACGAAATGACCCTGCACAGCGCCATCGGGTGCGGTGCCGGTGCGAACGTATTTGAAGATTTCCTGCATCTGGATGATATCGCCTTCGAGTCCCGTGATTTCGGCGATCGAGGTTACCTTGCGCTTGCCGTCGGACTGGCGCTGCAACTGCACGATGAGCTGGATGGCGGCCGCGATCTGGCCGCGGATCGATCCGACCGTCATTGGCAAGCCCGCCATGCCGATCATCTGCTCGAGACGCGAAATGGCGTCGCGCGGGGTATTGGCGTGGACCGTCGCCATCGAACCTTCGTGACCGGTGTTCATGGCCTGCAACATGTCGAAGGCCTCTTCGCCGCGGCACTCGCCGAGGATGACGCGGTCGGGCCGCATACGAAGCGCGTTCTTGACGAGCTCACGTTGCCGGATTTCGCCCTTGCCCTCGACGTTCGGCGGCCGCGTTTCCATGCGGCCGACATGGGGCTGCTGCAGCTGAAGTTCGGCAGCGTCTTCGATGGTGATCAGGCGCTCCTTCTCTGAGATGAATCCCGAGAGCGCGTTGAGCATCGTGGTCTTGCCGGAGCCGGTGCCGCCGGAAATGATCGTCGTGATCCGCGCTTTGACCGCCGCCGCCAGAACCTCGGCCATCTGTGGCTGCAGCGCACCGACCTCCACCAGCCGGCTCAGGTTGAAGGGTTTCTTGGAGAACTTACGGATCGACACCAGCGGACCATCGACGCCGATCGGCCGCACCGCTACGTTGACGCGCGAGCCGTCCTGCAAACGCGCATCGCACAGCGGATTGGATTCGTCGACCCGGCGGCCGACCGCAGACACGATTTTATTGATGATGCGCAGCAGATGCTGCTCGTCCTTGAAACGGACCGCCAGCGGCTCAAGCATGCCGTGGCGTTCGACATAGACGCATTCATGACCATTGATCAGGATGTCGCTGATGGTCGGGTCCTTGAGCAGCGGCTCAAGCGGACCGAGCCCGATCATCTCGTCGAGGATTTCGGATGTGAATTCCGCAAGTTCTTGCGTGTTCAGCGCGAGCCGTTCCGCCACGACGTATTTCGAGATCAACTGCTGAATATGACGCTTGATTTCGTCTTCCGGCATTTTCTCCAGCGCCGAAAGGTTGATCTCGTCGATCAACTGGCGATGCAACCGGACCTTGGCGTCGAGCAGCTTGTTGCTGGCCAGCGGATTGACCGCCGCCGGCACCAGCGGAGGCGCTTCCGGCAGCTTTTCGATGACCGCGACCGGCGCCTCGGCTTCCGGTGCAATCTGCGGCTCGGCAAGCGCGGCCATACCGGGAGCGGCTGTACGTCGAAAACTGAAGCGGCCTGTCATCGCCTACCAACGTTCATGTGTCTTTGTTTCGGAAAGCCAACGGTTGCTTGCATGTGCAGGCACTAGCTCGCGGCCGAGAAGCTGAGCTTTTTCAGGAGCGGCACAGGCTTGGCGACAGCGTTGCTTTCTGCCGTCGCACCCAAAATCAGTTTTTTGAGTTGCGCGGTGATCTTGTTGCCAGCCTTTACTTCGTCCAGCGGCAAACCGCGGTCGATCGCTTCGCGCACCAGCGCGTAGTCGTTGGGAATCGTCCCGGCGAAGGCATCGCCCAGCGTCTGTTCCAGATCGGTCTTGCGCAGGCTCGCCGAGAACATGCGCTGCTCGAAGCGGTTGACGATGACCTGAGGTTTGGGTCCCTCGCCCAACCGCTCCTTGACCGCGGCGACCAGTTGCTTGGCGTGACGCAAGGCAGGCACGGTCGTCTCGCTGACGATGAACAATTTGTTCGATCCGAGCAGCACGCTGTCGGTCCAGGAAAACCAGGTGCGCGGCATATCGAACACGACGTAATCGAAGTTGGTCGAAACGAGATCCAACAGCCGCGTCACGACGTCAGGATCGAACAGGCGCATTTCGGCGGGACGGTTTGGCGCCGCGACCACGGCGAGGCCCGACGCATGATACGACAGCATGATCTCAAGCAATTGGCGGTCGAGCCGATCCGGCCGTGGTTCGATTTCGGCAAGATTGAGACGCGGCTCGAGGTCGAGATAATCGGCGACCGCGCCGTGCTGGAAATTCAGGTCAACCAAGCAAGTGGTTGGCTTCGACCGGCGGCCGGAACTGTTGAGCAGCAGCATTGCCGTCTGCACCGCCAGCGTGGTGACACCGGCGCCGCCGACGGCTGGGAGGAACGTGTAGATCTGGGCTTCGGTCGGCTGGCCGCCACCGGTCCGGCTTTTCGCGACTCGCGCGCACGCGCGCACGAGATCGACCGGCTTGATCGGCTTGACGAGAAAGTCGGCAATCCGCATCTGCAGCAAGGTTCGCGCGACGCCCTCGTCGAACGTCTGTGTGGCCGCGATGACCGGCGGCCATTCGCCCAATCGCGTCATGAACCGGGAAAGCGCCGCCATCTCCGCGTCGTTGCCGGCGTCAAGATCGACGAGCACGACAGAGGCGCCTTCGACGCTCAGCGTGTCGCCCTGCCCGGAGATGCTGCCTTGTTCGATGACGAGATCGATGGCGCTGCTGACGCCGAAGATGGCGCGCGCCGACTTCTCGAACGCGGGATCGGCCGTCAGAATGACGACGCGGGTTCTGTTTGATTGGGGCCCGGACGACATCGTGAAATCCGTTTCTTACTTGACCGCCGGTGGCGGCGCCGTCGGCTGACCGCTCGTCGCAGCCCCTGCGTTGCCGTTCTGCGTGCCTTGATAGGTGTTCGACGTGCTGTTGCCGACCGGCGGGATGACCCGGCCGGTGCGATAGCGCTCGACCGCGCTCTCCATCACCGGGCCATTGAACGCGATATTGCGGTCGCTGCTGTAACGCGGCCATGGATCGACCATCTGCGAAACTTTGTTGCTCTCGATTGCGTTTCCGCTTTGCACCGAAAGCCCGTCCCGGCGGTCGAGATATTCCGAGCAACCGGCAAGCCCGGCGGCGACAGCCACCACGACAACACCGCGCGCGAATTTATTGAATGGCTGCATTGGAGATCCCTTGCGGCATGTCGAGCACGTGGCCCGTGAACTGTTGTGGGCCGGCGACCAGCTTCGCCACCGGGCTCTTGCGGGCTTCGTCGCGCGTCATTTCCGCCTTGCCCATCAGGAAGAAGTCAGGATCGTTCGGCGGCATGGTGTCTTCGGCGGGTGATTTGACGGGATCGCCCGGCCGGTTCGGCCGCACCAGTCGTGGCGTGACGATGATGGCGAGATCGGTTTCGTTGCGCTGGTACGATTTGCTGGAGAACAGCGCCCCCAGCACAGGCACGCTGCCGACCCATGGAAGCTGCTCAACCTGGTTCTGGCTGTTGTTCTGCAACAGGCCACCGATCACGAAGCTCTGACCGTCGCGAAGCTCCACGGTCGTCGAAGCGCGCCGCACGATCAGCGCAGGGATCGAAATACCGTTTGCTGCCGCCACGGTATGCGTCGTGTCGATCTGGCTCACTTCCGGCTCGATCTTGATGTTGATGAGGCCGCGGCTGAGAACGGTCGGCGTAAAGGCCAGGCCCACGCCGTATTTCTTGTAGGTGACGGTCACCTGTCCCAGCGAGCCCGCCACCGGGATCGGATATTCGCCGCCCGCCAGGAAGCTCGCGGTGTCGCCGGACAGTGCGACCAGATTGGGCTCGGCCAGACTGCGGGCGATGCCTTTTTGCTCCAGGGCATTGATCATCACGTCGGTCGTGACGCCGCTGGCGACAATGCGGCCAATGGCGAAGCCAAAGGGTGATGCGCCGGAAATCACGCCCGCCGCGGTGTCCGTAACCGTCGGCAGACTCGAGGCGTTTTGCCGGCTGCCGATATTGGCGATGCTGTTGCCGCCGAAGCGGTTCCATTGCACGCCGAGTTCACGGCCGGCGGTGCGCGAAATTTCGATGAACCGCACTTCCAGCATCACCTGCTGCGGCGACATCACCGAAACCGCATTGATGATTTCCGGGCCGAACTGGCGGGCAATGGTGACCGCCTGATCGAGCGTCGCCGCGTCGGCCACCTCGCCTCCCAGCATAATGCGGCCGTTGACGCTGGACGCGCGCAAGGACGACCCCGGGAAACGGCGCCGGAGTTCGTTGATGAGCCGGCTGATGTCGTAGGATACCTCGACGTCGAAAATGCCGACAAGCTTCTTGCCTTCGGCATAAACCGTGACACGGGTGGTGCCGATCTTCTTGCCAAGAATCGACAGCGTGTGATCGGTCAGCGGATTGACGTCGGCGACGTCGGGATCGCCGACCATGATGTCAACAAAGCCGGTGCCGGTTTGCACGTCCTGCGATTTGCCGATGGTCACCGTCACCATGGTCGTGCGGTCGGTACCGCCGACGCGGACGAGACGGGATTGGGCTATGGCGCCGTCAATCGCGCCCAGCTGCCAAAGCACGAACATCGCCGCGATCGCAGCTGCGCAGCGGCCAATCCACTTGATCTTCATCGATTTAATTTCCCGCCGCGGTCGTTTCTGATCGGCAACGTCGTCATCCTGGCGCTTCAAGTCACTCCTCCTGGAGTTTTCAGTTGGGCGGCGAAATTCAGCGAACGGCCTGCGTCGCTGCGGCTAAGCCGCGTTGCTCGACAGGCACGGTGTATTCCTGCTTGGCCGAGGCGCGCGTAACGACGATTGTTCTGGTGCCGCCGTTTCCGGTGTCGGACGGTTCGTTGTTTTCCAGATCCTTGAGCGAGATCTTGCGCGTCTTGGCTGAGGCGGTTTCGCCGGCCTTGCGCAGCAGCAGCGACAGGTTGCCGACCGAAGACGCCAGCCACACCTTCTGCGCTTCGACGGTTTCGACTTCGAGCGTCACCGACTTGGCGATGGAAGCCTTGGCGGCACGCTCGTCGGCCGACTGGTCGATGGCCAGCACGCGCCGGTTTTGCAGAATGACTTCCGTCGTGGCCGAGCCCTTGTCGATCTGCCGCGTCATGACGACGTCGACGTGGTCGCCCGGCAGCACGAAGCCGCCGACGCCTTCGACATCGTTGACGCGCACGGTCACGGCCTTCATGCCCGGCTTGACCAGCGCCGACAGCGTCGCGCGCTGGCCTGCCCCCGTGACTTTGAGCGACAGCACCGGCTCGTTTTCTTCGATCGCCGCCAGCACAACGCGGCGGCCGCCGGATAGGAGTTCCTCGATCTTGGAATAAGCGCCGGCCGGCCGCGCATCGGCTGGCCACGGCACTTCCTGCAACATGCCGGCGTTGAGTTCGACGCCGAACCGCAATGGTTGCTTGGCGACGACGACGGTCTGCGTCGCGACCGGCGCCTTGTTGCCGGCCTCCAGGTTCTTCTTCTGGATGCTGGCCTGGTTGTTGAGCCAGACTTCGGCGATGAAGACGGCGAGCAAGCCGAAGACAACGGCAAATCCGATCATGACGATAGTACTGGACCGCATAGTTTGCTCACTCTTGAAGACGCAGCTTCAGTTCTGGGACGGCGAAAGCCGCGGCTACATGGCAAGCCGGAGATTGGATAATGCGGTGCCGATCTGATTGAACGTGGTAACGATTTCGTTCGACGTCTTGAGCAGGAAGAACTTGTTTGAATCGCTCGCGCAATTCTGCAGCAGCGTCGACGTCGGGTCGTTTCCGGTATTGACCTGCACCGTGTAGAGCGTGATGCCGGCGGCCTTGATGTTGTCGCAGGTCTTCTGCTGGCGCTTGTCGATTGAACTTTGGCTCGTATACCAGCGGTCCTGGGTATTCAGGCCGTCGGTCAGCAGAATGATCACCTGGTTATATTTGTAGTTGGGATCTTTCGGCGGCACGGTGAACGGCGCGGCCGTCAATGACTGCCAGCCCATCTGCAAGCCAATGGCCTGGTTGGTGTTGCCGTTCGGCGTCATCGCGGTAATTTTTGCAGACAGCGTCGGCCAGTCGTAGCTCAGCGGCATCAGCGACACCGGGCAGGACGAATATTGCTCGGCCGGATACAGCGTGCCGCCGGCGTTTGCCGGATCGTTCGTGGTGTCAAAATTCTGGTCGCGGTCGGTTACACAGCCGTTCCAGGTCGTATGGCTGGCCGGCGTCCAGGTCTTGCTGTGCGAAACGCAACTGCTTTGACTTGAGTAGGTCGAGTTGCTGCAGGACCCGTTATCCTCTTCCCACAGATCCCAGCGCAGCCAAGCCTCGGCATTTTTGTCGGCGCCGACATTGACGTCCTTGCTGAAGGGAACGATCGACACATAGACGTCGCCCTCGTTCACCGCAGCCGCCTTGAGCTGGTTGAGCAGGTTTTGCGAGGCGGTTTGCAAGGCCGTCATCTTGCTTGAACTGGCCATCGACCCGGTATTGTCGAGCACTAGCGCGACCCGCAGCCGGCTGTTGCCCCAGGTCGTTGTCGTGGAAGCGCCGATAGGTATTTCGCCGTAGCCGAGCACGCCGAGAAAATTGGTCTGCACGTTGGCGCTGCCGCTCAAGATCACCTGCGAGCCGCCCGCCGACGTGTAGTTCGCGGCAATCGCGACGTTGGTCACGTCGGTGCGGGTAAACAGCGCGTTGAATGTGTCGGTTGCTGCAGTTTGCAGATCGGCACCGGTCTGCGTTGCTGCGTTCTTCGACAGCATTAACGCTGTCGAGTCGAGCGAAGCCTGGAACGCGGTGCGGGCCGCATTGGCGCGCGAGTAGTCGACCGCCACGCCGACAAACCCCATCAAGGGAATTGCCAGAAAGCCCATCAACGGGGCGACGCCGCCCCTGCAGTCTTTGAGGAATCGTACCAACATCGCTGAACCCCCCGTACCGAATGGAACTCCAATCGGACCTGAGTAGCGGCGCGGTCTTGAAACATCGTGAGAACTGCGGCGACAATCTGTAGAAATATCGTATCGAATTGCGCGCAGTGCGATTTAAACCAAATTGTTCGGATTCAGTTACGCATCATCGAGACCGATATCGACGGCCGGCGCGGCCTGAATGGTCTTGCTGGTTGAAATGTAATCGACGCCCGTTTCCGCAATCGGCCGCACGGTATTGAAGGCAACGCCGCCCGATGCTTCAAGCGGAATCTTGCCGGCGACGAACTGCACCGCTTCGCGCATGTCATCGAGCTTCATGTTGTCGAGCATGATGATGTCGGCCTTGGCGGCGACCGCTTCGCGAACCTGCTCCATCCGGTCGCATTCGACCTCGATCTTGATAAGTCCCGGCACGCGCGCCCTCGCCCGCTCGACCGCCTTGGTGATGCTACCCGCAACGGCAATATGGTTGTCCTTGATCATGACGCCGCCATCGAGGCCGAGACGATGATTGGCGCCGCCGCCGCACACGACGGCATGTTTTTCCAGCATACGTAGGCCCGGCGTGGTCTTGCGGGTATCGATCAGTTGCGCCTTGGTACCCTTGATTTCGTCCATCCAGCGCGCGGTTTCGGTCGCAATGCCCGACAGATGCTGCGTGATGTTGAGCGCAGTGCGCTCGACCGTCAGCAGGCTGCGCGCCGAGCCGGACACCTTCAGCAGTACAGTCTTCGGCTTGCAGCGGTCGCCGTCCTTGGCCGTCACTTCAACCGAGACGTTGGGGTCATAGCGTTTGAAACAGGCGGCCGCGACGTCGATACCGGCCAGCGACAACTCCTGTCGCGCGTTCATGTGGAAATTGGCCCGCGCGTCCGCCTCGATCATGGACAGCGCCGTCAGGTCGCCGTGGCCGATGTCCTCGGCGAGCCAGAGGTCGATCAGGCGGTTGACGGTGAACAGATCCAGCATGCGGGCACCTCATTTAACGTGCGAAAGGTTGTTTAGCGCGGAATAGCGCGGTCGATCCAGAGCAACACAGCATTGGCCGCTATGGCGACGACCGAGAGGAATACCGCCACCGCCATGATGGTGGCGATATCGCCAAGGCCCATCGCGCTCATGATCATGAAGCCGAGGCCGCGTTGCGAAGCAAACATCTCGCCGATCAGCACGCCGAGCAGTGTCAGTGAAAAGCCGAGCCGCGCGCCCGCGACCACCTCGGGCAACACCGCCGGCAGTGCGATGGTGAGCGCGGTTTGGCGCACATTCAGCCGCATCGCATGCGCGGTGCGCCACAGCACCGGCTTGATCTGCATGATCGCCTTCATCGTGAAGATCGTCACCGGGATCAGCCCATGCATGGCGCCGAACGCCACCTTGGCCGACATACCGAGCCCGAAACAGAGCAAGACCAACGGATAAAGCGTCACCTTCGGCAGCGAATAGAGCGCGATCAGGATCGGTTCGGAAACGACGCCGGAGGTGCGGTTCAATCCGAGCATCACGCCGAGTGCGATGCCGCCGACGATCGAAATGGTAACGGCCAGGCCGAAGGCGCGGGCGGTTTCCGCCGCGTTTTCCCAGAATCGCGCCGTACCGAGCAATTTCCACAAATGCGCCGCCGTAGCGGCTGGGGACGTCAGGGCAATATCGCCCGCGATCCAGAAAAGAACCTGCCAGGCCGCCAGAATGCCAATAACCAGCAGGACTGAATCGCCGAGGCGTTTCATTGCCGCCTCATCCGGCTTTGCATGCGGCGGTCGATGGTATCGAGTGCGGTGTTGGCCGCGGTCGCCAGCAGGATCACCAGCAGCATCAGGCCATACATATTGCGATTGTCGAAGTTGTTATAGGCGTAAGCGATGGCGTAGCCGATGCCCTGCCCCGACAAGATGAACTCCGACGCAATGACACCGATGAAGGCATAGGCGAAGGCGAGTTTGATGCCGGTGAACAGATACGGCGCGGCGGCGGGAAAATCGATCAGCACGGCGCGCTTGGCCGTGCCCATGCGGTAGATCGCGGCCGTCTTGCGCAGCACACGCGGAATGCGGTCGAGGCCGGTCAACGTGCTGGCGATCATCGCCACGACCGACAGCAGCACCGCAATCGCGATGATGGCTCCCGAGCCGACGCCGAACATCACGATGAACACCGGATAGAACATGAAGGTCGGCACGGCATAATAGCTCGCCAGCAGCGGCTCGAGGGTCGCGCGCATGCGCGGCAGTGCATGCAGGATAACGCCGAGGGCAAAGCCGAACGTGACGGACAGTACCGCCGACGCTGCGACATTCCGTAGCGTCGACAGGATGTCCTTGTTGTATTCGCCGGTCTGCAGAATGTGCCACAGACTGACCGCCATGTCGGACGGCGGCAGCACGACCGTGCGCGGAATGAAGCCGGCCCGGCAGAACGCCTCGAACGCGATAACAAAAGCGGCAATTACCCCCAACCGGATCCAACCTTCCCGGCTGAACACCCGGCGGTTCACGGCGCGGCTCCCGGTGCTGCCGTGCCCATCGTCTTGAGGGATTCGACACGCAGTTTTTCCCACAGCCGCGATGTTATCTCGCCGAAGTGTGGATCGGAAACGACGCGGCTGTCGCGCTCGCGCGGCCACTGCGTCTCGATGAAGTCGATGAATTTGCCAGGCCGCGCCGACATGACGCCGACGCGGTCCGACAGCATCGCGGCTTCGTCGAGCGCGTGCGTGATCAGCATCACGGTCGCGCCGGTCTCGCGCCAGAGCCGCAACAGTTCCTCGCCCATCAGAAGACGGGTCTGCTGATCCAGTGCACCGAACGGTTCGTCGAGCAGGATCAGGCGCGGCTGCAGCACCAGCGTACGCGCGATGCAGACGCGCTGTCGCATGCCGCCGGAAAGCTGCGCCGGATAGGCCTTGGCGAAATCGCGCAAACCCATGAAACCGACCGCGTACGTGACGCGGCGTTCGATCTCCGCCGCATCATATCCGGCGCGGCGCAGGCCGAAGGCGACGTTGTCATGCACACTGAGCCAGGAGAACGAGGCATCCTCCTGGAAGACGACACCGACGCCATCGGGCACGCCCTTGATTGGCTTGCCTTCGAACAGCACCGTCCCTGCCGTCGGCGGCGACAGCCCGGCTAGGATATCGAGCAGCGTGGATTTGCCACAGCCCGACGGGCCAACGACGCCGAAGAATTCGCCGCGCTTGATATCGAGATCGATCGGCCCCAGCGCCTGCAGTTTGGCGCCGGAGGCCAGATCGAAGACGCGGGTGACGTCAGTCAGCCGGGCGTGAACGTCGCTGCCGTCGGACGCTGTCACAGTTTGCCTTGCAGATCCTTGGGCAGATACGACTGATCGATCAGCTTGCTCCAGTCGATCTCGCCTTTGACCTCGCCGATCAGCTTGAGGCCTTCGACCGTGCGGTCAAGTTCGGTGCGGTTGAATTCGCCCGCACTCCACATCTTGGGACCGATCATGTTGTTGACGGCCTCCTTGGCGATGGCCGGATCGAAATTCCATACTTTCTGCAGGATCGCGGCGGCTTCGGTTGGATCGGCATAGATCGCTTCGACGCCGGCGCGGCGGCCGGCAATGATGGCGCGCAGCTTGTCGGGGTTCTTGGTGGCGAAGTCGCGCGTGGTGATGCCGACCGAGGTCGTCATCGGCGGAAGAATGTCTTTCGCAGCCACCACGGTGCGGTAGCGGTCCTTGCGGATGATCGAGAGCGGCTCGATCAAGGCTGCGGCGGACACGGCGCCCTGCTCCAGCATTGTCAGCGCCGGCGGATAGCCGCCGGCGGCAACGCGCGTCACCTGCGCGGCGTCGATGTTCTTGGCCTTGAGCTGCATCAGGAAGATCATTTCCGACGACGACTTCGGCGAGGTGATGGCGACTTTCTTGCCGACCAGATCCTCGAGCGTCTTGATGTCGGTACCCGGCATCGTCACCAGTGTCGATTCCGCGATGGTGCGCGTGCCGACATTGACGATGATCAGATCGAGGCCGCCTTCGCGCGCCGCGGCCAGCGCCGCCGGCAGCGCGACTTCACCGTAAGGCGTCGCGCTCGCCAGAATGTTGCGCACCGTGGTGCCGCCGCCGGCCGAGCCGATGACGCCGGTAATGTCGATGCCGGCCTTCTTGAACAGGCCCTTCTCCATCGCCACGGCAAAGGGCGCGCCGTACAGGCTCTGGCCCCATTGCGTGATGGCGATTTCCTCGGCTCGCGCGGGCGCACTTAACAAGGTTGCGGCAAGGACGGCAGCGCCCAGCATGCGTGCGCCGTTAGACAGAACAAGGGACATATTCTCCACCTTCGATTGACGTCTGCGTGTCGTTTTGCTGCTGCCTTATTCCGGCGCTATTGCCGAGGATAGCCTTGAGACCGGCGAAGATGCTAGCGGCCGATAGGATGACTTGCATGACGTTGAGGACGTTGCTCGGGATAGCCCTTGCAATCTGGATGCCGGTTTCGGCGAGCGGCACCGACGATGTTCTGGCCAAGCGCCCGGCTTTTTCGCTGGGCGACCAGCCAGCCCCGGCGATTGCCCGCTGCAATGACGTGCGCGCGATGTCGGCGGATCTCGATTATCCGGGCTATCGCATCGACCTGTCGGTCGTCGGCGAACTCACCAGCGTGCGGACCGACGGCGTGCTCTGGTATTTGACGATGTGCAATCTGCCGGACGTGCGGCTGATGTGCGTCACGTATAAGTCGAACGACATGAAGGTCGGCGACCGGGTTTTCATCAAGGGCGGCTACAACCGCCTCGACGCCAACCACATCAAGCTCGACCCGTGCCTTGCCAACCAGCCCGACGTTGCGCCGGCCGACTAGCTCAATCCCAGGGCATCTCGAGCGCCAGCAGCGGCCCGCCGGAGGTGCGGCACTCGCGCTGGCAGTAGCGGTCGCATTTGTCGGTGAGTTTGATGCACTGGCCCTGCGGGTCACGCTCCAGGCACTGGGTCTGGCCCCAGGCGCAATAGGAGCCGCATTCGGTCCAGCAGGCGCCGGAGGCCCAGACCGCCTGCGAACGCTCGCTGCGCGGGAACGGCACGATATCGCCGCGCGTGGCCATACGCCAACTTTTCGCTGTGAGCGGACGCAGGTCGGCGGCGCTTGCAGAACCGGCCGAAGCCGCCCACAGGCCGCAGAGCAGCAATGCCATCAGGATTATCGCGCGTTTCATGCCGGTTCCGTCTTTGCGCTACGTTAGCCCCGCCTTGCGCCTGCGCCAATCCGGGAATAGGACCTTTGGACAACTTATAGCCGGTGACGACCGTGACAGACCCGCAGACCGCAGCCGATCCCGCCCAGCGTTTCGGCACCGAAGGCATCAAGCCGCTCGCCCGCGCCAGCCTGATTACACGCATCTTCATGAAGGTGGTGGCCTTCGTCGAGCGGCTGAACCTGACCTGCAGCAAAGTCGGCAATCCGCCGATCTACGACAATGCCGTGTTCCCCTGGACCAAGGATATCGAGGCCGAGTGGCGCGCGATCCGCAGCGAACTCGACCATGTCCTGACGCGCCAGGCCGACCTGCCCGGCTTCCACGAAATCTCGTCGGACGTCGCCACCATCAGCCAGGATCGCGGCTGGAAGACTTTCCTCTTGTCCGGCTACGGCTTCCGGTCGGACGCCAACATCAAGGCGTGCCCACAGACCTGGCGCGTCTGCCAGAAAATCCCCGGCCTGATCACGGTGATGTTTTCGATCCTCGAGCCCGGCAAGCATCTGCCGGCCCATCGCGGCCCCTATAACGGTGTGCTGCGGCTCCACCTTGGGCTTATTGTTCCCGAGCCCCGTGACCAGCTCGGCATCCGCGTCGACCAGCAGCTGTACCGCTGGAAGGACGGCGAAGCCGTCATCTTCGACGACGCCTATGAACACGAGGCCTGGAACAAGACGCCGCACACCCGCGTCGTGCTGTTCGTCGATTTCCGCAAACCGCTGCGGTTTCCGGGCAATTTCCTGAACTGGCTGCTGCTCAATCTGGCGGTATTCACGCCCTTCATCCGCGAAGGCGCCGATAACCACAAAGCCTGGGAAAAGAAGTTCTACGAGGAAGCCGAGGCGCTGCGTAACCACTAGCGCTTTAAGGTCTTTGGCGGCCTTGCTATCGCCCCGGATCGCGGTTAGCTCCATGCCGCATGCAGGTTCCAGAGACGAAATCCGACGATAAAACAGCGCCGAAAGTGAGCTTTGTCTCGCTCGGCTGCCCGAAAGCCCTGGTCGACTCAGAGCGCATCATCACGCGGCTGCGCGCCGAGGGCTATGAGCTGTCGCGCGAGCATGCCGGTTCCGATCTCGTTATCGTCAATACCTGCGGCTTCCTCGACAGCGCCAAGGCGGAGTCGCTCGGCGCCATCGGTCTGGCGCTAAAGGAAAACGGCAAGGTCATCGTCACCGGCTGTATGGGCGCGGAACCGGAAAACATCACCGCCGCCTACCCCGGCGTCTTCGCCATCACCGGCCCCCAACAGTACGAAAGCGTGCTGGAAGCCGTGCACCGGGCGGCGCCGCCGCGTCACGATCCGTTCATCGATCTGGTGCCGCCGGAAGGCATCAAGCTGACGCCACGGCACTACGCCTACCTGAAGATTTCCGAAGGCTGCAACAACCGCTGCACCTTCTGCATCATCCCGAAGCTGCGCGGCGATCT
>CAISIV010000070.1 GCA_903885555.1 uncultured Hyphomicrobiales bacterium | reverse complement strand
CTGCCGGCATCGGCGCGCTGGTGAAAATCGAGAAGGCGATCGATATCCGCGGCAAGCCGTTTATGTAGGCTATTTCTTTTCGAGCAGCAGCTGGCCCTTGTGGCCGACGACGCGCTGCACCGCCTGGGCGAACTTCGACAGCAGCCAGGGCAGCGTCACCTCGAGCCGCACCGCGCCCTCGTAGACGTCGATGATGCCGGCGGCGCGCTGGCCGAGCGCGGAAACGCGGAAGGTCAGCCGGTCGCCGGCCCAGCTCTCCTCCTCCACCGACATCAACCGCGCGAATTCGGTGCGGCCGCGCTCCACGCCGGCCTTGATGCGGCGCAGCGCCTCGGTCTTGCCGAGGCTGTGGGGAATGACGACGATCAGCGGTTCGGACATGACGGTTCCCTCGTGCGGCTGAGATGCATGTAGGGATGGCGCGGCCGCAAAAGAAGGCCGGCGGATGGGCCCAAAGTCCAACATTAAATCCCGGGTTTCGCCACAATCCCGCCTGCACCGGTGTTATATAGAACGTACGGGGGCTGGAGACTGTGTCATGCGTATCGGCCGGATCGTTCTTGCGTTCGCTGTGGCGACAATCGTTACTGTCCCCGCGCGCGCCGAACTCCTCATCTCCATCGACAAATCGTCGCAAACCATGACCGTCGATGTCGACGGCAACACACGCTACGTCTGGTCCGTCTCCACCGGCGCCGCCGGTCACGACACGCCGTCCGGACAGTTCAAGCCGTTCCGCATGGAAGCCGACCACTTCTCCAAGGAGTGGGACGACGCACCGATGCCGCATTCCATCTTCTTCACGATGCAGGGCCACGCCATTCACGGCTCGACGCATTTGAAGGCGATCGGCACGCCGGCCTCGCACGGCTGCGTACGGCTGGAGCCGAAAAACGCCGCGGTGCTGTTCGACCTGGTCAAGCAGCAGAAGATGGCCAATACCCGCGTCGTGCTGACCGGCGAAATACCCACCGCGCGCGGCGTGCCGGTGGCGCGCGGCGATCGCAACAACACCCGCAGCACCGAATACCAGCGCACCTATACGAACGACAATGTCGCGCGCACCTACGGCAACGATGATTACGACACGACCGCGTCGGTGCCGCAGCGCCGGGTGCGGCAGGGCCGTATCATTCGGGACGAATACGGCCGTCAGTTCCTCGTCTATGACGACGCGCCACCGCGCTACACATACGACCGCGAGAGTCCCTCTTACGCGCCGCGCCGCTTCAGCGATCAGCAGCCCTTCGGCTGGCCGTTCGGCCGCTAAAGCAGCCCGAAGGGGCGGTATCGGAGTCCCCGGCCGGGCCTTTTCCGGGCCCAGGACGCGGAACCGGTTGCGCGATTCCTCCGACTCAGCCTTTGTCGATGCGGGCCTTCTTCGGGCCTGTTTTTAAAGGGCCAGGCCGTATGAACGCGGGTTCGGATGCCGTTGCCGATATTCTCCGTCCGGAGCGTTTGACCGCCGTCGTCGATATCGGCGCCAATCCGATCGACCGCGAGACGCCCTACAAACCGATGCTGACCAAGCGGCTATGCACGTTGTTCGGTTTCGAGCCGCAGGCGGAAGGCTTCGCCTCGCTCAACGCCCGCAAGAGCGATCTCGAAACCTACCTGCCTTATGCCCTCGGCGACGGCAATCCGGCGATCCTGAAACTCTGCCAGGCGCCGGGCATGAGCAGCCTGCTCACCCCCAATCCGGACGTCCTGAAATGCTTTCCGCTGTTCGAACATTTCGGCCGCGTCGTCAGCGAACTGCCGATCGAGACCCGCACCTTCGACAGCATCACCGAGATCGAGAACGTCGACTATCTCAAGATCGATGTGCAGGGCTCCGAGCTTTCGATATTCCGCAATGGCGCGGAGAAGCTGTCAAAGGCCGTCGCGATCCAGACCGAGGTCTCGGTGGTGCCGCTCTACAAGAACCAGCCCGTCATGGGCGATATCGATCTGGCGCTGCGGGCGCTTGGCTTCGTCCCGCACATGTTCGCCGAGATCAACAAACGCATGATCCTGCCGATGCACTACGCCAACAATCTTTACGCCGGCCTCAACCAGGTGATGGAAGCCGACCTCGTCTATGTCCGCGACTTTACGCAGCCGCATAAGATGAATTCCGAGCAGTTGAAGCATCTGGCGATGGTCGCACACCACTGCTACGCGTCGTACGATCTGGCGGCGAACTGCATCAACAATCTGGCGTCGCGCGGCGCCATCGACAACGATGCACTGGCGAAATACATGTCGATTATCGGCGCGCAAGTGCAGCCGCCCGCTCCCGCCGCCGCGCAATAGCATACCGCGGCGGCCATCGGGACCCGGCCCGCTTGGCCTTTCGCTGCTGATAACGGCCAGATAGCGATTGACGGGACAACCGCCAACCGTTGTCATCCCGCTTATGAGTGATCCGACCACCGTTGCCCGCCTGCTCTGCGATGAGCCCACCGCCCGCAGGCTCGCGACTTTTTTCAGCGAATGCCTCGATCCCGAGGACACCGCCTGCGCCGCCTTCGAAGGCGACGACGGACGCTGGCAACTGGCGATCCATTTTCGCGACGCGCCGAACGAAGTTGCGCTGCGCGCGCTGCTGGAAACCGCGGCCGACGGCAAGGCCGCCGATGCGCTGACCATCGAGCCGGTCGAAGCGGCCGATTGGGTGGCCCAGAGTCTGAGCGGCCTGGTGCCGGTGCGGGCCGGACGCTTCATCGTGCACGGCGCGCATGACCGCGCCAAAGTTCGGCCGAACGAAATCGGCATCGAGATCGAAGCGGCGCTCGCCTTCGGCACCGGTCATCACGGCACCACGCGTGGCTGTCTTTTGGCACTCGACATGTTGGCCAAGCGCCGTCATCCGCGCCGCGTGCTCGACATCGGCACCGGGTCCGGCGTGCTGGCGCTGGCGGCGGCGAAAATCCTGCGCACGCATATTGTCGCCAGCGATATCGATCGCGTCGCCGTCATCGCTGCGCAAGCCAATATGCGGTTGAACCGCGCCGCGCCGATGGTGACGCTGGCGCATGCCGTCGGCACCCGCGCGCACGCGATCAAGACGGGCGCGCCCTACGACCTGATCTTCGCCAATATCTTGCTCGGGCCGTTGATGCGGCTCGCGGTCGCGGTAAAGGGGCTGACAGCGCCCGGCGGGCGCGTTGTGCTGTCCGGTTTGCTGCCGTCACACGCCAATGCGGCACTCGCGGCCTATCGCGCGCAAGGCCTCATCCTCGAGAAACGCATTCCGCTCGATGGCTGGATGACGCTCATCCTTCGTCGCGGTTAGCCTGGACACAATGCCGCCCCGGGCGGGGACGGCCGGGGCGGCTTCGCAGGCCACGAACGAACGTTTTTACCAACCGCCGAACGGCAACTTCTCTTCGCGGCCCGACCACAGATCACGGTGCAGCTTGAAATCGGGCGGCAGCAGATGGCGATACCGCGCGATTTCACGTTCGGCCCGCATCATCTGCGAACGCGTGAACGCATCGAAAAGACGAGTGAAGACACTTTTGCCTTGAGTGACCGGCGCGGTGCCAGCTTCGGAAGCGTCAAGGCGACCAGCGCCAAGTTCAGTATCTAGCGTGACAGCAACCACTGAGTTTCTCCTTCTCGACAGTGAAGAATGGACGAACTCCGACGGCGCGTTTCCCTGACTATTGCATTGCAACATAGCCGATTCCGTACCTTCGATCACCGCATAACAACGCATAGAAGCCGCGTAAATTCGGCATAAGTTGCTTAATCTTTCAGTGATCTTGGTGTCATGATTGCGACAATTATAATGCACTGCACAATTTTGAATCAGGCGCGTTGAATCGTTGCCTTTTTGAACGCCAACACGCGTTGCCCGGACCGCACAGAGCGCTATGGTGCGGCCTCATGTTCGAATCCCGCTTTCAGACCTTCGACGAATCGAGCGACCGCAGCCAAAGCGCCGGCCGCGTCGCCGCACTGCGCGCCGAACTCAAGCGCCGCGGCCTCGACGGCTTCGCGGTGCCGCGCGCCGACCGTCAGCAGAATGAATATCTGCCGGCCAGCGAAGAGCGCCTGGCGTGGCTCACCGGCTTCACCGGCTCGGCCGGCGCCGCCGCCGTGCTCGCCGACAAGACCGCCGTATTCGTCGATGGCCGCTATACCGTGCAGGCGGCCAGCCAGATCGACGACAAGGTTTTCACCATCGAGCATCTGGTGGAGATGCCGCCGGAAAAGTGGCTCGAGCAGAATCTCAAGAGCGGCGCCAGGCTCGGCTACGATCCCTGGCTGCACACCGCCGACGGCGCCGAGAAACTGAAAAAAGTCTGCGCCACAGTTGGGGCGACTCTCGTGGCAGTCGACGGCAATCCGATCGACGCACTGTGGAAAGACCGCCCTGCTCCGCCGTCCGGGCCGGTGACGCTGCGCGACATCAAGTTCGCCGGCGAAAGCGCCGCCGACAAGCTCAAGCGTATCCGCGCCGAGATCGCCAAACAGCGCACCGATGTGCTGGTGGTGTCGGATCCGCAGAACGTCGCCTGGGCCTTCAACATTCGTGGCTCCGACGTCGCGCATACGCCGCTGGCGCTGGCCTTCGCGCTCATTCCGCGCGACGGTAAACCCAAGCTCTATGTCGACGGCGCCAAGCTCGACAACGCCACGCGCCAGGCACTGGAGGACGTCGCCGAGGTGCGTACGCCGGACGATCTGGTGCACGACCTGGCGGCATTGAAAGACAAAAGCGTGCGGCTTGATGCCGGCAGCGCCGCCGATGCGCTGACGCGGATCATCGCTGACAATGACGGCACGCCGTCGCGCGGCGCCGATCCGATTACGCTGATGAAATCGGTGAAGAACCACGCCGAGATCGCCGGCATGAAGGCCGCGCATAAACGCGATGGCGTGGCGATGGTGCGCTATCTCGCCTGGCTCGATGCCACCGCGCCGTCCGGCAAGCTGACCGAGATCGACGCCGTGCAGGCGCTGGAAAGCTTTCGCCGCGACACCGGCCTGCTCAAGGACATCTCGTTTCCGACGATTTCCGGCTCGGGGCCGAACGGCGCCATTGTGCATTACCGCGTCACGCAAGGCTCGAACCGCACGCTCGGCAATAACGAGCTGTTCCTGATCGATTCCGGCGCGCAGTACGAGGATGGCACCACCGACATCACCCGCACCGTCGCCATCGGCACGCCGACCGAGGAGATGCGCGACCGTTTCACCCGCGTGCTCAGGGGCCATATCGCCATCGCCACCGCGGTGTTTCCCGACGGTACCAGCGGTGCGCAACTCGACTCGCTCGCCCGCATGCCGCTGTGGCAGGCCGGTCTCGACTTCGACCACGGCACCGGCCACGGCGTCGGCAGCTATCTGTCGGTGCATGAGGGGCCGCAGCGCATCTCCAAGATCGGCAATGCCACCGCGCTTCGCCCCGGCATGATCCTGTCCAACGAACCCGGCTATTACACGACCGGTGCCTACGGGATCCGCTCCGAGAATCTTGTGCTCATCGTCACGGCACCGCAAGTCGTCGGCGCCGAAATGCCGTTGCTGGCATTCGAAACACTGACGCTGGCGCCGATTGATCTTCGG
>CAISIV010000069.1 GCA_903885555.1 uncultured Hyphomicrobiales bacterium | reverse complement strand
GCGCTGTTGCCGATATTGGCGTTGATCTTGACCAGGAAGTTGCGGCCGATGATCATCGGCTCGAGTTCGGCGTGGTTGATGTTGCACGGGATGATGGCGCGGCCGCGCGCGATTTCGCTGCGCACGAATTCCGGCGTGACGAAGGCCGGCAGCGCGCCGCCGAACTGCTCGCCGTCGGCGAGTGCGGCTTCGGCGCGGTCGAGCATCTTCTTGCGGCCGACGTTTTCGCGTTCGGCGACGTAGATCATTTCCTTGGTGATGATGCCGGCGCGGGCGAATTCGTATTGCGTGACCGGCGCATCGCCGACGCCACGGAATGGCTTGGGCGTATTCGGGAAGTTGCGGGCGAGATATTTGCCGGTGGCGTTGCCGTTATCGACCGGCTGGATCGGGCGGCCTTCGTATTCTTCGACACCGCCGCGCTGCTTGACCCATTCGATGCGGGTGCGGGCGAGACCCTTCTCGACGTCGATGCCGACGTCCGGGTCCGAATAAGGTCCGGTGGTGTCGTAGACCGAAACGTTCGGTTCCTTGGCGCTCGGCTCGAGGATGATCTCGCGGATCGGCACGCGCAGCTCGGGCGCGGCGTCCGGCGAGGAATAGATCTTGCGCGAGGCGGGGAGCGGTCCGGTGGTGACCTTCGGGGTGACCAGGTCGGCGGCGGTGATCGGCTTGTTCATTGTCTTCTCCCTGCGAGCGAGTTCGCGCGCGTAAAAATTCGAGCGGATTCAGCACGGCTGGGGGCAAAGTCCCTGTCCCTTCGCCGGCATGACCCGGATCAGGTTCAAAGGGTTTTTCTCAGCCCGGAATCAAGGGCACCCCTCGGAACGGGGCTAATCTAGGCTTCAGGGCCGGGGTGTCAATGCACGCTCGCGGCATCAGGCCGTGCGTTTTTTGCGGGCCATTTCAAGGTCCTGGTCCATTTCCTCGGCCAGCAGGTCGGCGACGATTTTCACGACTTTCGACAGCGGCTTGCGGCCGTCGAGCGCGACGCTGACTTTCTGCGGTTCCGCCGTCTTGTCGCGCACCGGCCGGAACACCAGCGAGCCCTCGATGATCTCCGGCGCGGCGTCGAGTTCCGAGGTGAAAGCGACGTGGCGGCCGCTGGTGGCGAGGATCTTGAGAAGCTGCAGCGAATTGGTCTCGACCATGGTGCGGTCCTTGGCGAACAGCCAGGCGTGGTGAGATTCCAGGTAGCGCCGGATCGGCAGCAGCTTGCTCTGCAGCGCCACCGGAAAAGCCATCACCTCCTGCATGCTGACGCTCTTGTTTTTTGCCAGCACGTGGCCGGGCGCGACCACGCAGCCGAACGGCAGGTCGCGGGTCCAGAGAATGTGCAGGCCGCGATGCGGCGTCAGGTTGAAGGCGGCGATCAGGTCGGCCGAGCCTTCGACCAATGCGGCGACGGCTTCGTCGGTGCTTTCGATGCGGACTTCGAGCGACAGGCCGGGGTGCCGCGCCGCGAGTTCATCGATCATGCGCGGCAGGTAGCCGTTGGCATGGCTGTCCATGGCGACCAGCCGGACGTGGCCCTGGTTGACGCCCTGCATCTGCTCGAGTTCGGCGCCGACACGCCGCTCCTCGGATTTCCAGCGCCGCGCCAGCGCCACGACCGTGTTGCCGGCCGAGGTCAGCCGCATGCCCTTGGAGAAACGCTCGAACAGCGTGACGCCGAGGTCCTTTTCCAGCTTGAGGATCTGCCGGTTGATCGCCGAGGCGGCGATGTTGAGTTCTTTGGCGGCGCGCTGGATGGAGCCGGCGCGGGCGACCTGGTCGACGTAACGCAAGGCTGCCGGAACGAGAGACATCTGCTTTTGGACCATACTAATTTTGAGTACGGACAATTGCTCAAACGGCGCTGGACGGCAATGCCCCGAAAGCCGCATGATGGGCTCAGCGGAAGCCTCAAGGGCTTGGACCTGAAGGTTTTGGCTGTGGGGCATAAGGCCGGAGCTCCACAAGGCAGACGCAAGGAGCGGCCTCGTGCTTGGTGATCAGGGATCTAAGTCTGCCGCGAATAGCGGCCACCGGCTGACCCTCGATAACATTACCCAGCGCTTCAACGATTTCACCGCGGTCGCCGACATCAATCTCGACGTCGCCGGCGGCGAGCTGGTCGCGCTGCTCGGCCCCTCCGGCTGCGGCAAGTCGACCTT
>CAISIV010000068.1 GCA_903885555.1 uncultured Hyphomicrobiales bacterium | reverse complement strand
GTGTGGTTCCGGCGCGGTCGTCTTGTCATGGTCTCTCCTGATTCGCGGGGCACAGCGTGCCCGCCGTCAGGCAGAAATTCCACTTATCGCCCTGTGCAGTTTTCTGGGACCGGCTCTGTCCCCGGTTACGGCTTTCTGCCCGGCGTGCGCACGCCGCAGCAGATCGAGCGCGCGCGCTATGCCGATTGGCGGCGCGACCGCGGCTTCTATGCCCGGCACGGCTACCCGCGCATTTCGTATTACCGCTGGTCGAGCCCCGGCTTCTACCGCGGCCGCTGGAACGGCGGCAGCATCGGCCCCTGCTACACGCAGACGCCGATCGGCCCCATCTGGAATTGCGGGAAGTAGTTGATCCGCCCTCATCCTAAGGAGCGGAGCGCTTGCGACGCGTCTCGAAGGATGGGGGCGGCCTCGCCCTTCGAGACGCCCGCTGCGCGGGCTCCTCAGGATGAGGCCGGGAGAGAGCCGTGCCTACTCGGCCTGCGCCATCGCGCGGTCGTTGCGGTCGTAGACCTTGACCTCGGCGTGCTCGTTCTTGTTCTTGAGTTCGATGCCGGCGCCCAGCGCGGTGGTCAGCGAGGGGTAGGCCGCGTTGAATTTGCCGCCGAGTTCGACGACGAAGTTCGCGCCCGCCGCAGCTTCGCCCGGAACGATGTTGGCCATCAGACACTCCATGTGCCGCCGCGCGGCACCCGGCAGTTGTATTCCACAGGGGTTGGTGCAGCATTAATCCAGCCGGTTAATTTTGGCTTAAGCATGCGACCCGGTGGAATTACTGGCGGCGGCCTGCTACCTCCCCGCCATGGCGTCTTTTCCAATCGTCACCGATTTCCGCACCAATGCCGCGCCGCAAGCGGTCTGGGACGCCTTTGCCGCGGTCGAGCGCTGGCCGCAGGTCTTGCCCGGCGTCGGCAATGCGCAGATCGAGCCGCCCGGCGTGTTTACGGCCGGCGCCCTCATCCGCTTTCTCACCGGGCCGCAGAGCGCGCCTGTCACGCAGTTCTATCGCGTCACGGAATGCGAGCCGCCCCGCCGTCTGGTGCTGGAAAGCGACACGGAATCCTGGCGCGGCCGAACCGAATACACGATCGGTCCGGACGGCTCTTCAGATTCCGGGGGCACGCATCTCATCGTGCGCTCGACCATGGAGGTGCTCAGCCCCCTGTTGCGCCTGCAGATGTTCGTCGTCGGCCGCACCATGACGAAACAGCGCGAGGATGCGCTCAAGGAGCGCACCCGCGCGTTGCTGAGTTTGGCCGAACGAACGGCGTGAGGCGTCAGGCCGGCGGCGTCACCGTCCAGACATAGGCGCCGCCGGCGATCTGCTGGAGCTGGCTGACGTAATTCGGATTCGGGCCCTGGAATTCCAGCCCGCCGTGGCTGTCGAACCAGAATTTCTGGTTGGTGGAGTCGATGGTGGGCATGTTCGGGTTCATCGAGAACTGGCCCTGCCTGCCGTTGCAGCCGTGGCCGTCGGTGCGCACGAAGGTGAAGCCGGGCGATTTCGTCTTGGGCCCGACACGCACGCTAAAGCCGGGCTTGGGGGCGTCGCAGCAGTTCCACCAGTCGTCGCCCTGCGGCACCGTAAAGGTGAGCCAATAGGGCGAGTTGTTGTCGATGATCAGGGTGCCGGGGTCGGCCATGGCATTTTCCTTTCACGCTCAATGGGTTGAGCTTTAAGAGAAATGCACATTAAAGGTTGTATCGCCGTTTGACAACCTATGCGTGTCATCAGGTTGTATTGTTTGGGCCTTTATTTCCGGCGTTTTTACGCGACCACACCTCAGGTCCGCTGGCGGTCATTGTCGATCGGGATCGCCTGCCCCGATATGGCCCTGGCCGCCGGCGAGGCCAGATAGACGGCGAGTTGCGCGATGTCCTTGGGGTCGACCATCGCCTTGATCGACTGGTTGGCCAGAGCCTCGGCGCGCACCTCGTCGATGCTCTTGTTGGCGATGCGCGCGCGGCCGGCAAAGACGCGCTCGATACGATCGCCCGCCACAGCGCCCGGCAAAATGGCGTTGGCGCGGATGCCGTTGCCGCCAAGCTCCAGCGCCAGCGTCTTGGTGAAGCCGACCACCGCCCATTTGCTGGCGGCATAAGGGCTGCGATTGACGAAGCCGAGCCGTCCGGCGATCGACGACATGTTGATGATGACGCCTGCGGCCGACTGCTTCAGCGCCGGGATCGCGAGCCGCGTGACGTCGAACATACCGGTGATGTTGAGGCTAAGCGTGCGGTCCCATTCCTCCGGCGGCATGTTGTCGACCGGCGCGGTCGGCCCGGCGATGCCGGCATTGTTGATCAGCACGTCGAGCCCGCCGAGCGCGTCAATGCCGTGCGGCACCATGCGCTCGATCTCGGCGCGCTTCGACATGTCGCAGACGGTGGTGAGCAGGCCGGGGATTTCGGCTTTGAGCGCGGCAAGCGCGGCATCGTCGATATCGCAGGTGAACACCGTGGCGCCGGTGGCGGCGAAGGCCCGCACGAACTCGGCGCCGATGCCGGACGCGCCGGCCGTGATGAGTACGCGTTGCATGATGTCCCCCCGGGCTTTTTTCTTATCCTTGCCTACGGGGCCCCGGAAAGGAAGATCACTCCTCCTTCTCGGTCGTGAAATACAGCGGGTAGCCTTTGCTCTTGCCGAGTTCGGTGGCTTCCTTGGCCTTGGTCTCGGCGACGTCGCGGGTATAGACCGCGATGACGCAGGCGCCCTTCTGGTGCGCCGTCATCATCACGCGGTAGGACTGGCTCTCGTTGAGCCGGAACACGGCCTTGAGCACCTGCACGACGAATTCGCGCGGCGTGAAATCGTCGTTGAGCAGGATCACCTTCCACAGCGGCGGGCGCTGCGTTTTGGTCGCCGTCTTGGTGCGCGGTTTGGCAATGGTGGGGCTCATCGCGGGTATATTTGCAAACCACCGATGGCGGATACAAGGCCTGCCATGACAGACTGCCGCCGGCCGGAGGCACCATGACCACGATCTTCCTCACCCACATCCCCGACATGCTGGCGAACTACTACGGCGAGCGCGCGCTTGCTGCGCTGCGAGAACTTGGCGACGTGCGCCTCAACGAGACCGGCAAAGTGCTGGACGCTCAAGCATTGGCGTTAGCTGCAAAGGGCTGCGAGATCATCGTGTCGGACCGCCAGACGCCAGGTCCCGCCGAATTCTTTCCCCTCGCCCCGGATCTCGTGGCGTTCCTGCGCGTCGCCGTCGACATCCGCAACATCGACGTTGCC
Source organism: uncultured Hyphomicrobiales bacterium (assembly GCA_903885555.1). Classification (GTDB taxonomy): domain Bacteria; phylum Pseudomonadota; class Alphaproteobacteria; order Rhizobiales; family Xanthobacteraceae; genus Pseudolabrys. The sequence continues at coordinate 11,933 of CAISIV010000068.1, read as the reverse complement.
GTGGCCAGTCGCGAAGGCATCCTCGTGACGCACGCCACGCCGGGCTTCATCGAATCCGTCGCCGAAATGGCGATCGGTTTCATGATCGATTGCGGCCGCACCATCACATCATCCGCCGCGATCTATCATGCCGGCCGCGTGCCGGAGGCCCGCATGGGCCGCCAGTTGTCGGGATCGACCGTCGGCATCATCGGCTATGGCGCTATCGGCCAGTACCTGGCGCCGCTGTGCGTTGCACTCGGCATGACGGTGCTGATCCACGACCCGTTCAAAACGATTTCCGAGCCGGGACTGCTTCAGGCCGGGTTCGGCGAAGTGCTGGCGCGGTCAGACTTCGTTATCTGCCTTGCCATCGCCAACGAGCAGACCGAGAACCTGATGAATTCCGCAGCCTTCGTGCAGATGAAGAAGTCCGCTTTTTTCATCAACCTGTCGCGCGGCAATCTGGTCGACGAAGCAGCGCTCGCCGCGGCGCTTAACGACAAGACGATCGCCGGCGCTGCGCTCGATGTCGGACGTGCGCAGGATCAGATGCCCTCGCCCGCGCTGGCCGCGCGCGCCGATGTCATCGCAACGCCGCACATCGCCGGCCTGACACCGAACGCCGCCGAACATCAGGCCTTCGATACGGTCAATCAGGTGAAGGAACTCGTTGCCGGGGGCATGCCGCCCGGCGCCGCTAATCCTGACGCAGCAGCGCGGCTGACGCGATTGAAGCGCGCATAACCGGTGCGGTCCTACCGCCGCGTATTCCTCGCGCAGTTTTTTGACTCAACTTCTTTTGCAGAAGACTGACGATACGTCAGCCTTGCTGCTTCATTGTCGTGCGTTACGCGCGCTAACATTGCACCAACAAATAAATGGGACTGGGGGAGCGACCACGGCGCGCAGACTGATCGGTCTGCGTGAACAAGGATCAGGAGGCTCTATGGAACTTCACCGTGCCACCCCTGTACCCGCGCGTTCCCGGCCTGTCATTTCATGCGCACAATGCGGCGAGCATCTGTTCTCGCCGGAATGGTCTGAATTTGTCGATGCACGGCGCGTCCGGCATCTGTGGGAATGCGACAGTTGCGGCTATGCATTCGAAACCACGATCCGCGTTGCGGCGGCGTAGCGCGGAGCCGGCGGGCACGACGGCGCGAGGGCGCGCCAGCCTGCCGGATTACCCAGCGCACGTAAGAAAGGAGCCGGTTCGGCACACGCGCCCACACCCGAAAAATAAGGCGGCGTCGTAAAAGCGCGAACCGGCTCCTTTCGCCTGCTCACGATTTTTTGCACAAACTTGGCCGCCATTGCGGTCTATAGTCGCGGCCATGATCGATCGCCGCAAAGTATTGCTGCTTGGCACCTCCGTCGTGTTGGCGCCGCAACTCGCCCGGGCCGCAACGATGAGCCGCGTCACGGCCTACGCTTTCACCTTCAAGGGGCTGGACGGCGATGAGATCCTGCTCTCGTCCTATGCCGGCCATCCGATCCTGGTGGTCAACACCGCCTCGCTGTGCGGATACACGCCGCAGTATCGCGGTTTGCAGGCGCTATGGACGCGCTATCGCGATAAAGGACTGATGGTGCTCGGCGTGCCGTCCAACGATTTCGGCGGCCAGGAGCCCGGCGGCGCAACCGACATCGGCAAGACCGCACACGACGAGTATCACGTCACCTTCCCGATCACGGAAAAGGCTGCCGTAAAAGGCCAAAGCGCTCACCCGTTCTATCGATGGGCGGCGGTCGAGCGGCCGCTGGATGCGCCGCGCTGGAATTTTCACAAATACCTGATTGGCCGCGACGGTCAGTTGAAGGCCGGATTTGCCTCGGCGGTCGAACCGGACGATCCGCGCGTGGTCGCAGCCATCGAACGGGAATTGCCGAACGTCTAAGACAAAGTGCGTTCGCCGTCACACGGCCGTCAAACCGCTTTCAAATCACATTGACGAATCGGGCATTGCGTGTCCGACTACCGATACGACTTTCGGTCACGTGGGCCGGCGGGCCTTTTGCCCGGCGACCCTTAAGGTTCCTCCCGCGTGGCGTTCAGACTGGGCGGCCGCGAGGCCGCCCTTTTTCATTTAAAATCACTCAGCCGATGCGGGCAGAACGCCAGTCGTTCTGGATTTCAGGCGACCTCGGCCTGGGGCAGCGTATCGACAACAGTGGCCGGCAACGGATCGATGGCCTCGACCAATTGCAGGAAGGCGCTGCCCGGCAGAGGCGGCGCAAATACATAACCCTGGGCGGAACGGATGCCGAGTTCGCGCAGGTGGACCACCTGTTCGAAGGTCTCCACACCCTCGGCGACGACGTCCATGCGCATGTTATGCGCAAGGTCCACCAGCGTCTCGACGATGGTGGAGGAGTTGCGGTCGGTACCGATGGCATCGACGAACATCTTGTCGATCTTGATGATGTCGACGCCGAGTTTGAGCATATACGACAGCCCGCTATGACCGGTGCCGACGTCATCGATGGCGATGCGCACACCCATCCCTTGCAGGGCGGCGATGACCTGGCGGGTTTCGGTGAAATTCTCGATCGGGTCACGTTCGGTCAGTTCGAGCACGACCTGCGACAGATTGATCTGCGAGCCGGAGAAGATATTGCGCACATCCTTGATGATCGCCTTGTTGGCGAACAGCTTGCCGGCGAAATTAAACGAGATCTTCATGCCGGGACGCAGCCCGATGGCGGGGCCGGCTTCGACGCAGACCCGGCGCATCAGATCGCGGGTCATTTCGAGGATCAAACCGCTGGATTCCGCGAGCGGGATAAACGAGCCCGGCATCACCAGCGTGCCGTCCGGCTTGCGCCACCGCACCAGCACCTCGGCACCGCGCAGCTGGCCCGAGCGAATGTCGACGATCGGCTGGTAGTACGGCACGAGTTCGCCGGCTCTGAGCGCACGCTGGAGTTCGGCGGCTGGATTATTGGCGTCGCGGCGCGGCAGCAGCAGCGCAAACGTTGCGAGGATCAGCACCAGCGCGCCGGTGCCGAACATGCCAAGCCATTTGAGATCCGTTTGACCTGCGAGCGCGCGTTCGCGCGTCATGACAATTTCGACGTTGAACCCGTATTTGTCGGAATTGGCCCTGCCGACGAAGTTGGCAACGGTGGCTTCTGGCGGGCGCGCGCTGACACTGCCGATTTCATGGCCGGCAGCCGTATGGATCCGAGCCATGGCGCTGAAGGGACCGCCTTCCGAACTTATCTGAGGCTTGAACAAACCCGCGGGCACCCAAGCGGCGAGCTGATTTGGGCCGTTAGCCGCCGCGCGGCGAAGCCGCATCAGTTGCTGACCAGTAGTGAGTTGAACGACGTCGAAAAAGTAGCCCTCGACGCCCGCGAGCGGCTCCGACGAAATGGTTTTGCGCTCTGCGCGGCCTAGATCGAGATCCGTGCACAGTGATCGACCGTCGGGGCCCACGATCGTGATTTCCTTGGTAGGAACGGTCGTGAAAGCGGTTTGCCGCATGGCATCGAGGTGATCGGGCTGGCAAGAATCGACGCCGCGCGCGGCGAGCGTATCGAGTGCCTTAACGGTCTGGACCACCCGGGATTCAGCGAGGGCGACCGCACGCCGGGCCGAGGTATCAACCTCCACCTGACCTTGCCGATCGATGAAACCTTCGAGCCAGAAATCGAACGCGACCAGCGGCACACCGACAAGCAGGATGCCGGCAGCTATCGCAAACAGATTTCGGCGCGTGAAAACGCGCGAAAGTAGTGCCATTCTGGTCCGGCTCGTCTACCCGTTCTGGTATCGCCCCAGTGAGCCATGCGCGCCGTAAAGACGGCCTTAAGCTTAAACCGGCGGCATCTTATAAAGTCGCCATAAACCTGCCGGCGCGACGCCATGGTTAGCAACCGGTAAACAGGCGAGCGCGACGCTTCTCGCCGCGCTACTGTGATACCAACCCGCTGCGGTAAGGCGGGATACCGGGAGGACTTTTATGACGGACGGAACGCGACGTTTGCTGCGGGGCTGTGCGTGCTGCGAGGCGCCGGCCGGATTGAGCCGGCGTAGTTTTATGGTCTCAGCTGCCGGCACCGCCGCCGCAACCGGGCTGCTGCCCGGATCGGCCTTCGCCCAAGCGGCCGCAAAGCCGAAAGCCGGCCGCATCGACGTCCATCATCACTATGCCCCGGCCTTCCATCGCGAGGCGCTTGGCGACAAGCGCGGCGGCGCCTGGCCGAAATGGTCACCGCAGATGTCGATCGAGGACATGGACAAAAGCGGCATCCAGACCTCGATGCTGTCGATCATCCAGCCCGGCACCTGGTTCGGCCACGTCGATGAATCGCGCACGCTGTTGCGCAAACTCAACGACTACGGCGCCACCCTCGTGCGCGACCATCCCGGGCGTTTCGGCCTGTGGGCCTGCATCGCGCCGCCGGACGTCGAAGGCAGCCTGAAGGAAATCGAATACGGTCTCGATACGCTCAAGGCCGACGGCATTTGCCTGTTCACCAGCTACGCCACCAGCTATCTCGGCGACCCCGCTTTCACGCCGGTCTATGCCGAACTCAACCGGCGCAAGGCGATCGTCTACGTTCATCCGACCGCGCCGAACTGCTGCCAGGCGCTAGTGCCCGGCATTCCGGTCGGCTCCATCGAATACGCCACCGACACCACGCGCACGATCGCGCATCTGGTGTTTTCCGGCATGGCGACGAAGTTTCCCGACATCCGCTGGATCTTCTCGCACAGCGGCGGCACCATGCCGTTCCTGACCGGCCGCTTCACGCGGCTGGCGCAGGAACGCAAGCCGGCGCATCTGCCGAACGGTCCCCTGCCGGAATTCCGAAAATTCTATTACGAACTGGCGCAGGGCAACACGCCGGGCCAGATCGCGGGGCTTCTGAAAATGGTGCCGATCGAACAGGTGCTGTACGGAACCGACTTCCCGTTCCGCGACGGCGCCGAGGTCAATGCCGGCATCGCCGACTACGGCTTTTCCGCCGCCGAAATTGCCTCGATCGAACGCGGCGCCGCGCTCAAGTTGTTGCCGCAGCTCAAGGGCTGACGGCACCCGCGGCCAAGCGGGGTTCTGGGAGATATTCATGCTCGATGGGAAACTGCGCTTGCTGGGCGGGTGTGCGTGCTGCAATCAGCCGGGCGGATTGAGCCGGCGCGGATTTCTGGCCTCGGCCGTCAGCGCTGCAGCCGTCACGGCCCTTACACCGAGCAATGTGCTCGCCCAGCCGGCGGCATCGCCGCCGCGCCGCATCGACGTCCACCACCACATGGTGCCGCCAGCCCATGCCGAATTCCTGATTAAAAAGAACGTGCCGGCCATCAAGTGGTCGGTGCAGATGTCGCTCGACGACATGGACAAGAGCGGCATCAAGACCGCCTTGCTCTCGCAAATCCAGCCGGGGACCTGGTTTGGCGACGCCGCCGAGTCACGCGCGATGTCGCGCGTCATCAATGAGTACGGCGCCAAGTTGGTGCAAGACCATCCGGGCCGTTTCGGCTTGTTCGCAACCATTACCCCACTCGACGTCGAAGGTAGCCTCAAGGAGATCGAATACGCCTTCGATACACTGAAGGCGGACGGCCTCGGGCTGCTGACGAGCTATAATGGAAAATATCTCGGCGATCCGTCGTTTGCGCCGGTCTGGGAAGAACTCAACCGCCGCAAGGCGGTCATCTACGTCCATCCCCTCGCAGCGAATTGCTGCGAGAACGTAGTGCCGGGCATCCCGCCCGGATCGATCGAATACGCGACCGACACGACACGCACCATCGCGCATCTTGTGTTCACGGGAACGTCACAAAAATTCCCCGATATCCGCTGGATCTTCTCGCACTCCGGCGGCACGTTGCCATTCTTGACGCAGCGATTCATCCAGCAGCAGAAGGTGCAGAAGCACTCCTTCCTGCCGAACGGCCCGATGCCGGAATTCAAGAAGTTTTATTACGAACTGGCGCAAGGCAACACCAAAGCGCAGCTCTTTGGTCTGTCTCAGATCGTAGACTCGTCCCACATGCTCTATGGCACCGACTTCCCGTACCGCGACGGCGCCGAGGTCAATGGCGGCATAGCCGGATGGAATTTTACCGCGGCCGATCTCTCGGCGATCAACAATGTTACGGCCATGAAGCTCATGCCTAACCTTAAAGCCTGAGCCGCGACCCTTGGCTAAATGCAAAGACAGTCTATCTATGCGGTAGTGCGGTGCGGCTGTCGCACAGAGTAGAAGGAGATGGGCGATGAGTTTCTTCCCCGGCAAAGACCCCGAAGCGGGCGATAAATTCAGCTGCGAGGCTATTGCGCATGTCATCGTCCCGCGCACGGTCGACCTTGGCGATGGCTTTTCCGTGCGCCGTGCCCTGCCCTCGATCCAGACGCGCATGGTCGGGCCGTTCATTTTCTTCGATCATTTCGGGCCAGCGGAATTCAAGGCCGGCAATGGCCTCGACGTACGTCCTCATCCTCATATCGGGCTGGCGACCGTCACTTATCTGTTCGACGGCGAGATCATGCACCGCGACAGCCTCGGCACCGCGGCGCCGATCAAACCCGGCGAGGTCAACTGGATGACGGCCGGCAAAGGCATTGTGCATTCGGAACGCACCGGGCCGGAATTGCGCACCACAGGCAGCCCGATTCATGGCCTGCAAATGTGGGTCGGCCTGCCTGCCGCGAAAGAAGAAATGGACCCGGGCTTTGCCCATCACGCGACCAGCGAATTCCCGATGGTCACCGAGGCCGGCAAGTCGGTACGCGTGATGGTCGGCTCGCTCTACGGCACAAAATCGCCGGTGCCGATGGTCCATGAAACCATCTTCGGCGATGTGCATCTGACAGCCGGCGCGAGCCTGCCGCTCGATGCCGACCACGAGGAGCGCGCGGTCTATGTGATCAAGGGCACCATCGATATCGCGGGCGACAAGTTCGAGCCGGGCCGCCTGTTGGTGTTCAAGCGTGGCGACCGCATCACCATCACGGCGGCGACTGACGCGCATTTTGTCATCGTCGGCGGCGCGCCGATGGACGGGCCGCGCCACATCTGGTGGAATTTCGTGTCGTCGCGCAAGGAACGCATCGAGCAGGCCAAGGCGGACTGGACCGCCGGCCATTTCGACAAGGTGCCCGGCGACGAGATCGAGTTCATCCCGCTGCCGGAGAAACCCGGCGTCAATTCGATCGACAAGGCCGCGCCGCTTTAGGATTTATATGCGCATGATCTTATCCGAAAACCGGGTCCCACTTTTCGGGATCATGCGCTAACCAGCGACGCTGCCCCACTTTGATACGAGATTTTCGGCGCCGCGTTGCGACACCGCGAAGATCGTATAGGTCGGGTTAGACGCGCCTTCGGTCGGAAACAGCCCTGGCCCCGCGACCCACAGATTCGCAATGTCGTGGGTCTGGCCATAACTGTTGGTCACCGACGTGCCGGCGGCCTCGCCCATGATGGTGCCGCCGAACAGATGGATGGTCGGCATTGGACCGCGCGCCGACCAGAATTCCTTCGCTCCCGTCGCCTTGGCGATTTCGATGCCCTCGTCGAAATTCGCATTCCATAGCGCGATGGCTTCGTCGCTGAAGCTGTGGGTGAAGCGCGCCAGCGGCATGCCGAACTCGTCCTTCTCGCTCGCCTGTTCAATGCGATTTTCGATATTCGGCATTTCCTCGCCGAAGGCCGTGAGCCGCGTGATGCCGCGTTTGGCGCGCTGCATGAACTCGGCAAGCTTGGGCCCGAACAGATCGATCCGTGCATTGGCAAAGCCGCCAAGATCGCTGGTCTTGAGCGCCGTGCCGGCAACGATATAGGTGCTGCCGAACGCGCCCTTGGCCTTCTTTGCGTTCTTGTCGTAGCGCTCATAGGACATGAATTGCGCGCCGACCGTGCCCATGTGGTTTTCGACATCCTCGTCGAACATCGCCCATGTGCCCGAGGCGTAGTGCGCCATCATGTACTTGCCCAAGAGTCCGCTTGAATTGGCGAGACCCTTGGGATGCTTGTCGGTCGCGGAATTGAGCAACAGACGCGGGTTTTGCGCGGCCCAGCTGGCGAGGATGACGACGCTCGCTTCCTGCACCTGCTTTTCCTTTTTGGCGTCGTAGTACTCGACCCCGGTCGCCTTAGTGCCCGACGCGTCGGTGAGAATGCGCGTCACCGTCGACAGCGCACGCACTTCAGCGCCCGCTTTGCGGGCGTCGGCGAGATATGTGATCGTCGGATTGGCGAGCGCGCCGATCGGGCAGCCGACATGACACCAGCCGTCATAGATACAGGCGGGCCGGCCCTTGAAGTCGACTGAATTCATGCCGACCGCGGCCGGCACCATGCGGATGCCGTTGGCCTCCAGACCTTTAAGCCAGACCTGACCGTTACGGAACGTCTTCATCGGCGGCATCGGATAGGCTTGCCCCTTGGGCCGCCAGATTTCCTCCGACTTGGCGTCTCCCGACACGCCGATCTCGGCCGCCACCTTGTCGTAGAACGGCGCGATATCGGCATAGTTGATCGGCCAGTCGAGCCCCTTGCCGTGCTCGCTTTTGACCTTGAAGTCGGTCGGCAGATAGCGCGGGAAGTTCGCGAAGTAATGCAACGCCGCACCGCCGACACCCCAGCCGCCTTGATAGGCATAGCCGTACGGATTCTTGCCTTCGAACAGAAACGGCACACCGGACGGCTTGACGCGCCGGCCCCACATATCCGAACTGATCAAATCGGTCATTTGCCAGTCGGGCCCTGCTTCGATCAGCACGACTTTCTTGCCGGCTTTTGCCAGCACCGAGGCGTAGAGCGAGCCCGACGCTCCGGCGCCAACGATGACCACATCGACTTTTTCGAGTGTTGCCATGGCTACCACCTCTTCTCGGGTGCGATGTGCGGCATGTAGGGAATGCCGAGCGCGGCATAGCCTTCCATCGTGCCGTAGACGACGTCGACGGAGTCGCTGCGCAGCAGCAGGTAGATGAAGGGGCCCGGTGGGCCTTGCCAGCCGTCGATCTTGTTCTGGCGCATCAGATCGACAAAGGCATAGCGCTCGTCGCCGGTCAGTTGCGCGAACTTCTTGTCGCCGTTTTTCGCCTGGCTCGCTTTATCTACCGCGCCGAGCGCCGCGCGATAGAAGTTCGCGTAAGGCGGCCGGACATTGAGAATGCGCGCTTCGAGCAGCGCCTCGCCGTGCGGGACCGACAACTGCTGGTCGACGAAATTGGCGATGCCGGCTTGTTTGGCACCAGGCACGAGCGTTTCGCCCAATGCTTCGAGCGTTTCGACCTGTTCCGCGTTCAATGTGCGGAACGGAATGTTTTGCGCATGCGCCTGACGCGGCGACAACAAGACCTGTGTGCCGCCGACCGAAAAGGCGAGCGCGCTCAGGCCCGCGCCCTTGATCAGGGCGCGCCGTGCGATATCCGACATCAATTCCTCCCCAGGAATTGTGGTGCAGCTTTATGTTTGTCGTTCTCGCGGCTTTGTGTGCGCGTCGCCGTCTCTGGAACGAGATCAAATCCAATCTGAATTGGAACGCGCACGCAAGCACCATCGCGCGACGCCCGCATGGCGGTTCACGCAGTGCAATAATGTGCAGACGACGGCGGTGCTATTTCTTCGGCAGTTCCAGCCGAATATGCAGTTCCTTGAGCTGCTTTGCGCTGACTTCCGATGGTGCGCTCATCAGCAGGTCTTCGGCGCGCTGGTTCATCGGGAACAGCACGACTTCGCGCAGGTTTTCTTCCTCCGCGAGCAGCATGACGATGCGGTCGATGCCGGGCGCGATGCCGCCGTGCGGCGGTGCGCCGAGCGACAGCGCGTGCAGCATGCCGCCGAACTTCGCCTTGAGAACCTCCTCGCCGTAACCGGCGATGGCGAAGGCCTTCTTCATCACCTCGGGGCGATGGTTACGAATGGCGCCCGACGAGAGTTCGGTGCCGTTGCAGACGATGTCGTACTGGATCGCCTTCATCGACAGGATCTTGTCCTCGTCCTTCGGATCCAGCGCGAGGAATTCATCGACCGGGAAGTTCGGCATCGAGAACGGGTTGTGCGAGAAGTCGATCTTCTTGTCTTCTTCGTTCCATTCGAACATCGGGAAGTCAACGATCCAGCAAAGGTCGAAACGATCCTTCGCGATCAGGTTCAATTCTTCGCCGACCTTGGTGCGCGCGCTGCCGGCGAACTTGACGAAGTCCTTCGGCTTGCCGGCGACAAAGAAACAGGCATCGCCAACCTTGAGCCCCAGCTGTTCGGCGACGGCCTTGGTGCGCTCCGGCCCGATGTTCTTGGCGAGCGGCCCTGCGCCGCCCTCCTCACCTTCGCGCCAGAAGATGTAACCGAGACCGGGCTGACCTTCGCCCTGCGCCCAGGAGTTCATGCGATCGGCAAACGCGCGGTTGCCGCCGGTCGGCGCCGGAATAGCCCAGACCGCGTTCTTCGGATCGGCGGCGAGGATGTTGGCGAAAATCTTGAAGCCCGAGCCGCGGAAGTGCTCGCTGACGTCCTGCATCTCGATCGGGTTGCGCAGATCCGGCTTGTCGGTGCCGTATTTCGACATCGCTTCGGCGTACGGAATCAGCGGAAACTTCTGCGTGACCTTCTTGCCTTTGCCGAATTCCTCGAACACGCCGCGAATGACCGGCTCGACGGCGTCGAACACGTCCTGCTGCGTGACGAAGCTCATCTCGAGATCGAGCTGATAGAATTCACCGGGCGAGCGATCGGCGCGGGCGTCCTCGTCGCGGAAGCATGGCGCGATCTGGAAGTAGCGATCAAAGCCTGCGATCATGATCAGCTGCTTGAACTGCTGCGGGGCTTGCGGCAGCGCGTAGAACTTGCCGGGATGAATGCGCGACGGCACCAGATAATCGCGCGCGCCTTCCGGCGACGACGCGGTCAGGATCGGCGTCTGGAATTCGAAGAAGCCGCCGGCCTTCATGCGGTTGCGCAGCGAGTCGATGATGGCGCCGCGCAGCATGATGTTGCTGTGCAGCTTCTCGCGGCGCAGATCGAGGAAGCGATAGGTGAGCCGCGTCTCTTCCGGATATTCCTGATCGCCGAATACCGGCATCGGCAATTCACCGGCCGCGCCCAGCACTTCGATCTCGTCGATATAGACTTCGACCTGACCGGTCGGCAGATCGGCGTTCTCGGTTCCGGCAGGTCGCTGGCGCAGCTTGCCGTCGATGCGCACGACCCACTCCGCGCGCAGCGTCTCAGCCAGCTTGAAGGCCGGGCTGTCGGGGTCGGCCACCACCTGGGTGATGCCGTAATGGTCGCGCAGATCGATGAACAGCAAACCGCCATGGTCGCGGATGCGGTGGCACCAGCCGGACAGGCGCACCTGCTTGCCGATATCGCTCTCGCGAAGCGCGCCGCAGGTGTGTGAACGATAGCGATGCATGGTCATTCGGGTCGATCCGGCAGCGATTCTGGAGGTGGGTGAGGTGCGCGAAAAGCGCATGGGGGGTGGGCTTTGTCAAGATTGGGCCGCATGCCTCCAACGGGCCTATTTGCTCGACAGACTCGGGCCAATCTGCAAACTCAAGGCTCGTTGCCGGAGCGTTGTGTGTCCAAACAAAAGCCCCCGAAAAAGGCCAAGATCAGCGCCGTGCCCGCCGTCGACAAAAGGGCGAAGCCCGTCGTCACCGACATGTCGACGGCCGAGGCCACCGTGGCGACGCTTTTGTCACATGGTTTCAAGACCATTTATGCCCTGCCCGGCGTCCACAATGACCACCTGTTCGACGCCTTCCAGCGCGCCGGCGACAAGCTTTCCGTCATCCATGCCCGCCACGAGCAGGGCGCGGCCTATATGGCGCTAGGCGCGGCTTTGGCGACCGGCAAGCCGCAGGCCTACGTCGTCGTCCCGGGACCGGGCCTGCTCAATTCCGGCGCCGCGCTGCTCACCGCCTACGGCATGAACGCGCCGGTGCTGGCGCTGATCGGGCAGATCCCGGCCGAGGCGATCGGCAAGG
>CAISIV010000067.1 GCA_903885555.1 uncultured Hyphomicrobiales bacterium | reverse complement strand
TGCCGAACCATCACATCACCAAGCCGGTGTTCGTTGGCGAAATCCGCGCCGACGGCCAGTTCGACGTGGTGTGGAAGACCAAGGGCCTGGTCGCGGGCGATGCCTGGACCGACTTCTTGCCCGGTTCGAAGGATCTCGAAGCCGACTGGGTCACCCTCAAGTGCGGCAACTACAACAAGGTCACCAAGAAGTGCGGCGGATCGGGCTCCTGATCTGAAGCTTTCCTGACCAACAAGGGAGGCGGCGTTCACCGCCGCCTCCCTCCATCTTCTCGATGCCGGAAACATAGAGATGCGTGTGTTCAGCGATCGCCTCATCGCGCTCGTATTCGCCATCGGAATGCTCGTAGGCGGCATCGGCATCGGCCACGCCGGACCTTACGAAGACGCGCTGGCGGGTTTCACCACCGACGAATTCAGCGACACCGCGGACTCTGTCACCGCGGTTGCGACCAGCGGCAGCCCTCTGGCGCCGGCTTTGATCGCCGCCTTGCAGGACGGACGGCTGCTCTACAGCGCCAAAGACAAAAAAGTTTTCATCAAAACCGCTGACGACAAGTTGCTCGACGCCGAGACCGGCAAGCCGTTCGATGGTACGCCGCCCGACGACATCGATCCGGTGCGCGTCAACAACCGGCTGCGTGGCGTCATCGATGCCGCCAACGGCGCGCTGACGTTGATGGCACCCAATCCGAACCACCGTTACGAAGCCGCACAGGCCGTTTTCAAGTCGCGCGAAGCGGCGGTGCTGCCGGCGCTCGACAAGGCGCTCGCGGCTGAAACCAACGCAAAAGTCAAAAAGGCGCTCACCGAAGCGCGCGCCGCCATTACGATTGCCGCCGAAGACAGCAGTGCCGCCGACAAGGTCGCTGCCATTGCAGTCGTCAGCGCCCGCGGCGACCAGGACTCGATGGCATTGATCGAAAGCCTGCCGGCCAACCAGCCGCCGGAAGTCGCCGCCGCTGCGAAGGCTGCCAGCGCCAAGATCCAGCGTACGCTGGCGCTCTGGAATACTGTGCAAAACCTCTGGTACGGCCTCTCTCTCGGTTCGGTGCTGCTGCTCGCGGCCATCGGTCTTGCCATCACTTTCGGTGTGATGGGCGTCATCAACATGGCGCACGGCGAAATGGTGATGTTGGGCGCCTACGTCACCTATGTCGTGCAGGAGCTGATCCGCACCAAGAACCCGGCGCTGTTCGATTACTCCCTCGCCATCGCATTGCCGCTCGCGTTCCTGGTCGCGGCCGCGGTCGGCATTCTGATCGAGCGTACGGTGATCCGCTTCCTCTACGGCCGGCCGCTGGAAACATTGCTGGCGACCTGGGGCATTTCGCTGGTGCTGCAGCAGGCTGTGCGTGGCACCTTCGGTCCGACCAACAAGGAAGTCGGCAATCCGACGTGGATGTCCGGCGCCTTCGATCTCGGCGGCATCCTGATCACTTATAACCGGCTCTGGATCATCGTCTTCACCGGCATCGTGTTCGTGGCGCTGCTCGGCATGCTGCGCTTTACGCGCCTCGGCCTCGAGATGCGCGCGGTGACGCAGAACCGGTCGATGGCGGCCGCCGTCGGTATCCGTACCGCGCGCATCGACGCGCTCACCTTCGGTCTTGGCTCGGGAATTGCCGGCATCGCCGGCGTTGCGCTGTCGCAGATCGATAACGTCAGCCCGAACCTCGGTCAGGGCTACATCATCGACAGCTTCATGGTCGTGGTGTTCGGCGGTGTCGGCAATCTGTGGGGCACGCTGGTCGGTGCGCTCACGCTCGGCATAGCCAATAAATTCCTCGAGCCCTTCGCCGGCGCGGTGCTCGCCAAGATCGCGATCCTCGTCTGCATCATCCTGTTCATCCAGAAACGGCCGCGCGGCATGTTTGCGCTCAAGGGCAGGGCGATCGAAGCATGAAGTCGCATCCGCTCCTTCGGTTGCTCGATCGCGACTCCACGCTGTTCCTGGTGCTGCTTGGCGCCTTTGCCATCGCTATTCCTGTGCTCAATCTGCTGATGCCGGACGGTTCGTTCTTGCACATCTCGACCTACTTCGTGTCGCTGTTCGGCAAATATGTCTGCTACGGGCTGCTCGCTCTTTCGATCGATCTGATCTGGGGTTATGTCGGTATCCTGTCGCTCGGCCATGGCGCCTTCTTTGCGCTCGGTGGCTACGCCATGGGTATGTATCTGATGCGCCAGATCGGCACCCGCGGCGTCTACGCCAACCCGATCCTGCCGGACTTCATGGTGTTCCTGAATTATTCGGAACTGCCGGTCTTCTGGTACGGCTTCAACAGTTTCGCCTATGCGGCGCTGATGGTGCTGCTGGTGCCGGGCCTGTTGGCCTTCGTGTTCGGCTGGTTCGCCTTCCGCAGCCGCGTCACTGGGGTCTATCTTTCGATCATCACGCAGGCGATGACCTACGCGCTGCTGCTCGCTTTCTTCCGCAATAACTTCGGTTTCGGCGGCAATAACGGCCTGACCGATTTCAAGGACATCCTCGGCTTCAACATCCAGTCCGACGGCACCCGCAATGCGCTGCTGGTGATCTCCTGCCTGATGCTAGGGCTGTGCTTCCTGCTCAGCCGCGCCATCGTTACCTCAAAATTCGGCATGGTGCTGGTGGCGATCCGCGACGCGGAATCCCGCACGCGGTTCCTGGGGTACCGGGTCGAAGCCTACAAGCTGTTCGTGTTCACGCTGTCGGCCTGTATGGCCGGCATTGCCGGCGCGCTCTACGTGCCGCAGGTCGGCATCATCAATCCCGGCGAATTTGCGCCCGCCAACTCGATCGAGGCCGTTATCTGGGTGGCGGTTGGCGGCCGCGGCACGTTGACCGGCGCGGTGCTCGGCGCCTTTGTCGTGAACTACGCCAAGACATTCTTCACCTCCGGCTTCCTCGCGCCGTACTGGCTGTTCATGCTGGGCGGGTTGTTCATCGGCACGACGCTGCTGATGCCGCGCGGCATCATCGGCACTTACAATGCCTGGCGTGCCGGACGGAACGAAGTGCTGGAAGAGAACGCCAAGAGCGCGGCTCTGGAAGACGGCTCGGCGCCGTCAGCCCCGCCGCGGGCGGCGGAGTAGCACCATGACCGCAACGATTCCTGAAACTATCGCCGAAACTTCAGCCGCGCCGGCTCCGTTGCGCAAGAAAATCGACAGGCAGACCACGTCGGCGCTGCTGTACCTCGACGGCATCTCTGTTTCATTTGATGGCTTCAAGGCGCTGAACGAATTGTCATTCATCATCGAGCCGGGCGAAATGCGGGCGATCATCGGCCCCAACGGCGCCGGCAAGACGACGATGATGGACTGCATCACCGGCAAGACCCGCCCCGATTCCGGCGACGTTTTCTATCAGGCCGGCACCATCGATCTGTCGCTGCTCGACGAAACCGAAATCGCCAGCCTCGGCATTGGCCGCAAATTCCAGAAGCCGACGGTATTCGAGATGCACACCGTCGAGGACAATCTTTTGCTCGCGCTGAAAAACGACCGCAGCGTGCGATCGGCGCTGTTCTGGAAATCGTCCGCCGATCAGGAAAAACGTATCGATCAGGTGCTCGACACGACCCGCCTCAAAGGCGTGCGCACGCGCGTGGCCGGCGGTCTGTCGCACGGTCAGAAGCAGTGGCTCGAGATCGGCATGTTGCTGGCGCAGGAGCCCAAGCTGCTGCTGGTCGACGAGCCGGTGGCCGGCATGACCGACGTCGAAACCATGCAGACCGCCGAGTTGCTCAAGGAAATCAACCAGACCAAGACCGTGGTCGTGGTCGAGCACGATATGGCCTTCGTGCGCGAGCTCGGTGTTAAGGTGACCTGCCTGCACGAAGGTTCGGTGCTGGCGGAAGGTTCAATCGATCAGGTCTCGACCGACGATCGCGTCGTCGAAGTGTATTTGGGGCGCTGATCCATGCTCGAAGTAAACAACATCAACCTTCACTACGGCGCGGCGCAGGCCTTGCGCGGCATTACCTTGAAAGCCGAAGTCGGCAAGGTGACCTGCGTGCTGGGCCGCAACGGCGTCGGCAAAAGCAGCCTGCTGCGCGCCATCGCCGGCCAGAAGCCGATCAGCGCCGGCTCGATCTCGCTTGCCGGCACCGACATCACCAGATTGCCGACGGTCGATCGTGCCCGTAGCGGCATTGCCATCGTGCCGCAAGGCCGCGAAATCTTCCCGCTGCTGACTGTCGAGGAAAACCTTGAGACCGGCTTTGCGCCGCTCAAGCGCGACATGCGCACGGTGCCCGACGATGTCTTCACGCTGTTCCCGGTGCTGCGCTCGATGCTGGGCCGCCGCGGCGGCGACCTTTCGGGCGGCCAGCAGCAGCAACTGGCCATTGGCCGCGCGCTGGTGATGCGGCCCAAGCTTTTGCTGCTGGACGAGCCGACCGAAGGCATCCAGCCCTCGATCATCAAGGACATTGGCCGCGCCATCGACTATCTGCGCTCGCTCAAGGAAATGGCGATCATTCTGGTCGAGCAATATCTCGATTTCGCGCAGGAGCTCGGCGACCAGCTCATCGTCATGGACCGCGGGGCGATCGTCTATCAGTGCGACAAGGCCAATATGGACGACGCCGCGATCAAGCGCGCGCTGGCGATTTGATTTCTCCCGTCGCTGTGCTTTCCTGACGGGAGGGGAGTAGGTCTCGCGTGCCGCACAATTTGGCCATCCAGCAGGATATCTTCGCCGCCAATCGCGCGACCGGCCATATTGGGCTGACGGTTGCCGCGATTGCCGGCCGCACCCGCCGTAAACTGGTCCATGAAGACGGCTCGCTGCGCATTCGTTTTCCCAATGCCGCGCCGGAAGCGCTGGAAGCCGTCATGGTCAACACCGGCGGCGGCATGACCGGCGGCGACCGCTTCGCCATCGAGATCGCGCTGGAAGCGGGCGCCAGCCTGATCGCCGGCACGGCTGCGGCGGAGAAGGTCTATCGCTCGAACGGCCCCGCCGCCGAAATGACGGTTCAGCTCGACGTCGCCGAGGGTGCGCGGCTGTTCTGGCTGCCGCAGGAAACCATTCTGTTCGACAAGGCGCGGCTGTCGCGCAGCATCGATGTCGAACTGGCGCCGGGCGCCTCGCTGGTAATGGCGGAAGCGGTTGTGCTCGGCCGCGCGGCCCATGGCGAGGCGATGGAGCAGGGCATGCTGGCCGATCGCTGGCGCGTGCGCCGCGGCGGCAGGCTCGTTTATGCCGACACCGCCAGGCTCGACGGCGCGATCACCGAAAAGCTCGGCCAGGCGGCTGTCACGAACGGCGGCATCGCATTCGCGACCGTGCTTTGCGCGCCCGGCGCCGAACAGCAGCTTGCAGCAGTCCGCGCGCTGGATGAGACTTTTAAAGGCGAGGTCGGCATCTCGGCCTGGAACGGCATCGCGGTGGCGCGGCTCTGCGCCAGGGATGGCGCGACGCTGCGGCACGATCTGATCGCGGTACTGGCGACGCTCGGCGCCCAGGTGCCGCGGCTTTGGTTACAGTAGCGCATGATCCCGAAAAGTGGGTACCGATTTTCGGATAAGATCATGCGCAAAGGAAAAAGCTTTCGATTGAGGACACGATGAACTTAACGCCCCGGGAAAAAGACAAATTGCTGATCGCGATGGCCGCGATCGTAGCGCGCAAGCGGCTGGAACGCGGCGTCAAGCTCAACCATCCGGAAGCGGTGGCCATCATCAGCGACTTCATCATGGAAGGCGCGCGCGACGGCAGAAGCGTCGCCGAACTGATGCAGAAGGGCGCCTACGTCATCACCCGCGACCAGGTGATGGATGGCATCTCCGAAATGATCCACGACATCCAGGTCGAAGCCACATTCCCCGACGGCACCAAGCTCGTCACCGTGCACAATCCGATCCGCTAAAAGGACTTTGCCCATGAAACGTCTGTTGTCCGTTGCCGCGCTTCTTGCTCTCGCCGCAGGTCCAGCCTTCGCCCATCCCGGTCATGTCGAAGCCTCGTCGTTTCTCGCCGGTGTCGCGCATCCGCTGAGCGGGCTTGACCATATCGCGGTGATGATCGCGGTCGGCCTGTGGGCGGCGCTCAAGGGTGGCCGCGCATTGTGGGTCTGGCCGGCGGCCTTTGTCGGTCTGATGCTGGTGGGCGGCGCGCTGGGCATGGCGCACGTGCCGCTGCCCTTTGTCGAGCCGGGTATTCTGGCTTCGGTCGTGGCGCTGGGCTTGCTGGTTGCGCTGGCCGTCGATCTTCCGGTCATCACCGGTGCGGTGATTGTCGGCGTCTTTGCACTGTTCCACGGTCATGCGCATGGCAGCGAAGTCGCAGAGAGCCTCGGCGGCATCGGATATATGGCGGGCTTCGCGCTTGCGACCACGACGCTGCATCTTGTCGGCATCGGTTTTGCGCAGATGATGACGCGCGCCAATCTGCGGCCCTGTATCCGCGCGGCCGGCGCGGTGTGCGTTGTCATTGGCGGCGCGCTTGCGCTGGGAGCCATCTGATGATCCCCGGTGAGATGTTCATCAAGGACGGCGAGATCGAACTCAACGTCGGCCGCAAGACCGCGACCATCACGGTCGCCAACTCGGGCGACCGCCCGATCCAGGTCGGCTCGCATTATCATTTCTTCGAGACCAACCCGGCGCTGAAGTTCGACCGCAAGAAAGCTCGCGGCATGCGGCTCGATATCGCCGCGGGCACTGCGGTGCGTTTCGAGCCGGGCCAGACGCGCGACGTCAACCTTGTCGCGCTCGCCGGCAAGAAGACGGTCTACGGCTTCCGCGGCGACGTGATGGGGAAATTGTAAGTCATGTCCGTCTTCATGAAACGCTCGGCCTATGCCGACATGTTCGGCCCCACGACCGGCGATAAGGTGCGGCTGGCCGACACCGACCTCATCATCGAGGTCGAGAAGGATTTCACGATCTACGGCGAAGAGGTGAAGTTCGGCGGCGGCAAAGTCATCCGCGACGGCATGGGGCAGTCGCAGGTCACCAATCAGCAGGGCGCGGTCGATACCGTCATCACCAATGCGCTCATTGTCGACCATTGGGGCATCGTCAAAGCCGATGTCGGTCTCAAGGGCGGCTACATCCATTCAATCGGCAAGGCCGGTAACCCGGACATCCAGCCCGGCGTCACCATCATCGTCGGTCCCGGCACCGAGGTGATCGCGGGCGAGGGCAAGATCCTCACCGCCGGTGGCTTCGACACCCACATCCATTTCATCTGCCCGCAGCAGGTCGACGAGGCGCTCAATTCCGGCGTTACCTCGATGCTGGGCGGCGGCACAGGGCCTGCGCACGGCACCTTCGCCACCACCTGTACGCCCGGCCCGTGGCATCTCGGCCGTATGATTCAGGCGGCGGATGCGTTTCCCGTGAACCTCGGCTTTGCCGGCAAGGGCAATGCCTCGCGCCCCGCGGCGCTGGAGGAGATGGTCAAAGCCGGCGCCTGTTCGCTGAAACTGCACGAAGACTGGGGCACGACGCCCGCCGCTATCGACTGCTGTCTGACGGTCGCGGAAAAATACGACGTGCAGGTGATGATCCACTCCGACACGCTCAACGAGTCGGGTTTTGTCGAAGACACCATCAAGGCCTTCAAGGGCCGCACCATCCACGCCTTCCACACCGAAGGCGCCGGCGGCGGTCACGCGCCGGACATCATCAAGGTCGCGGGGCTGAAGAATGTGTTGCCGTCGTCAACCAACCCGACGCGGCCTTACACCAAGAACACGCTCGACGAACATCTCGACATGCTGATGGTGTGTCACCATCTCGATCCGTCGATTGCCGAGGACCTGTCGTTTGCCGAAAGCCGCATCCGCAAGGAGACCATCGCGGCGGAAGACATCCTCCACGACCTCGGTGCGCTGTCGATGATGTCGTCGGACTCACAAGCCATGGGCCGATTGGGCGAAGTCATCATCCGCACCTGGCAGACCGCCGACAAGATGAAGAAGCAGCGCGGCTCGCTGCCCGGCGAGAAGGGCGACAACGACAACAAACGCGTCAAACGCTACATCGCCAAATACACCATCAACCCAGCCATCGCGCATGGCGTCTCCAAGCACATCGGTTCGATCGAGAAGGGCAAGCTCGCCGATCTGGTGATCTGGACGCCGGCCTTCTTTGGCGTGAAGCCGGATTGTGTCATCAAGGCCGGCACCATTGTCGCCGCGCAGATGGGCGATCCGAACGCCTCGATCCCGACGCCGCAGCCGGTGCATTACCGGCCGATGTTCGGCGCTTTCGGCAAGTCGCTCACCGCGTCGTCGCTGGTGTTTGTCTCGAAGGCCGCGGCCAAGAGCAACCTGCGCAACAAGCTCGGCGTCGAGAAGCAGTTCGTCGCCGTCGAGAACACGCGCAAGATCAACAAGAAGAGCATGATCCACAACGACGCCACGCCCAACATCGAGGTCGATCCCGAGACCTACGAGGTGAGGGCGGATGGTGAATTGCTGACTTGCGCGCCGGCCGAAGTGCTGCCGATGGCGCAACGGTATTTCCTCTTTTAATCCCTCCCCCGAAGGGGGAGGGTGATCGCCGAGAGGCGATCGGGTGGGGGCGTCTAGATGGCCCCACCCCGTCTCGCTACGCTCGCCGACCCTCCCCTTTCAGGGGAGGGATAAGGAAGACAATGCTCCGCGTCGCCACCATCAAATCCGCTGGCCAATGGGATGCCACCACGGCCGCCGACCGCGTCGTGCTCGATGCCGGCGACCGCAACCGGCGCCGCATCGTGCTGACCGGCGACAAAGGCACCGAATTTTTGCTCGACTTCGTCAAGCCCGTTAGCCTTCGCGATGGGGATGGATTGGTTTTAGACGATGGCTCGACCGTACTCGTCACTGGCCAAGCCGAGAAGCTGATCGAGATTTCTGCTGGCAATGCCCTCGATACCGTGCGTCTGGCCTGGCATCTCGGTAATCGCCATACCGACGTGCAGATTGTCGCCGACAAGATCCGCATCCGCCGCGACCATGTGCTCGAAGAAATGCTGCTCGGCCTTGGCGCGCATCTGCATGCAGTGGACGCCGCGTTCGATCCGGAATCGCCGACTCCGTCGCATGAGCATGGCCACACACATCACCACGGCCATCATCATGGCGGATGATCTTGCGCCCGCCGCGCTCTATCGCCTGATGGCCTGGCTATCGCCGGCCTTTCCAGTCGGCGCCTTCTCCTATTCGAGCGGTATCGAATGGGCGGTGGAGGCCAACGACATCAAGGATGCGGCGACTCTGAAGTCGTGGCTCGGCGTCATGCTGGTCGAGGGTGGCGGCTTCTGCGACGCCGTCTTGTTCGTCCACGCACACCGCGCTGTAGCCGAAAACGACGACAAGGCTTTGCGCGAGGTCGCCGAACTCGCCGCCACCTTCGCGCCGTCCAAGGAACGACATCTGGAAACAACAGCGCAAGGCAACGCCTTCGTCGAGGCGACGCGCGCGGCCTGGGGCTGCGAAGCGATCGAAAAGCTCAAGACGATCTGGGGCGGTCCGGTCGCCTATCCGGTGGCGGTCGCGGTGGCGTCAGCCGGACACGGCATCGCCGTGGAGCCTGCGCTCGCGGCCTACCTGCAAGCCGTTGCCGCCAACTGGGTGTCTGCCGGCGTGCGCCTCATTCCGCTCGGCCAGAGCGACGGACAGCGTGTGCTCGCCGGGCTCGAAGCTGCCGTTACCGCCACCGTCCGGCGCGCGTTGATCGCGAAACTCGACGACCTCGGTTCATCCGCTTTCCGCGCCGATCTCGCCAGCGCGCGCCACGAAACCCAATACACCCGGCTGTTCAGGAGTTGATAATGAAAAACCCCAATGGCCCTCTGCGTGTCGGTGTCGGCGGTCCGGTCGGCTCCGGCAAGACCGCGCTGATGGACCTGCTGTGCAAGAAGTTGCGCGATAAATACGAGATCGCCGCCATCACCAACGACATCTATACCAAGTGGGATGCCGAATATCTGGTGCGCTCCGGCGCGCTGCCGGCCGAGCGTATCGCCGGCGTCGAGACCGGCGGCTGTCCGCACACGGCCATCCGCGAGGACGCCTCGATCAACCTTGCCGCGGTTGCCGAGATGCGCGCCAAGTTTCCCGATCTCGATCTGGTGCTGATCGAATCCGGCGGCGACAATCTGGCGGCGACCTTCTCGCCGGAGCTTGCCGATCTCACCATCTACGTCATCGATGTCGCTGCGGGCGACAAGATCCCGTCCAAGGGCGGCCCTGGCATTACGCGCTCGGATCTGCTTGTCATCAACAAGATCGATCTGGCGCCTTATGTCGGCGCTTCGCTCGAAGTAATGGACCGTGACGCCAAAAAAATGCGCCACGCGCGGCCCTACGTGTTCACCAATCTGCGCGAGGGCAAGGGCGTCGATGAAATCGCGAAATTCATCGAAGAAAAGGGCGGGCTTGGCGGATGAACGCGCACAAAAAAATTGGGGCGCCCGTTTCCGGACGCCCCTCACTCGCCTGAGTGATTTCTGAATGCTAGCGGTAGCGGCAACGCCGGTTGCCCCAGTTGTCTTCCCAGCAGACGCGTTCGCGGCGATAGCGCCGTTCTTCGGCGTTGGCGCCAATTGCAGCACCGGTGGTGCCGCCAACCACGGCGCCGACTGCTGCGCCACGGCCACCGCCGACGGCGCCGCCGATCACAGCACCAGTACCGGCTCCGATGATCGCGCCGCCCAGCGCATCCTGCGCGTTGGCGCCGACCGCCATGGTCGAAAGCGCAGCCAAGGTCGCAGCAGCAAGAATTGCCTTGCGCATGATAACCCTCCAGTATTGATCCAAGAGTGACAATAAAACGCTGTTTCGGAGACTTGGTTCCATGACGTCGAGTGAAAGACTTGAAGCCGCGCTAGCGCGCATTGACGACCCAAAGGGCGAGGGTGCACGCACCTGCCTGACCGTCTATCGCGAGCAGGCCAAGGCCGCGGCGCAGGCGGCGGACGCTCGGGCCAAATCCGGGATTTCGCTCGGGCCGCTCGACGGCGCCATCGTCACGCTCAAGGATCTGTTCGACGTCAAAGGCGAGGTGACGCGGGCTGGTTCAAAAGTACTGGCCGACGAGGGCAAGCCGGCCACGGCCGATGCGCCGATCGTTCAGCGGCTGCGCGCGGCTGGCGCGGTCATTGTCGCCAAGACCAACATGTCGGAATTCGCCTTTACCGGTATTGGCGTCAACCCGCACTACGGCACACCGGGCAACGCCGCGGATGTTTCGCGCGTGCCGGGCGGCTCGTCGTCAGGCGCGGGCGTGGCCGTCGGACGCGAGTTCTGCGAGATCGCTATCGGCACCGACACGGGCGGCTCGGTGCGCATTCCCGCCGCGTTGAACGGCATCACCGGCTTCAAGTGCAGCCGTCAGCGCGTGCCGACGGCCGGTGCGTTTCCTTTGTCGGGCTCATTGGATTCGGTCGGCCCGCTGGCGCGCACCGTCGCCGACTGTGCCAATGCCGATGCGGTGATGGCGGGCGAAATGCCGTGGCTGCTCGACCCGGCGCCGCTTGCCGGGCTGCGCATCGGCGTCGCGCAAGGCGCGCCGGTGGACAATCTCGACGACACCGTCGGCAAGCGGTTTCCCGCTGCACTCGACCGGTTGGAAAAAGCAGGTGCGCGGCTCACCCATGAATCGCTGCCGCTGGTCGACGACATGATGAAGCTGTTATCGCGCACCAGTATCCTGGTGGCTGAGGCCTATCAGATCCACCGGGACCGCCTGGCGCGCCGTGCCGCCGATATCGATCCAATCATCACGGGCCGAACGGAAAAAGGCCGCGACATTTCGTCTGCGGATTATATCGATACCGTGCAGGCGCGCGCCACAATGATCCGCGCCATGGATGCCCGGCTTGTCGATCTCGACGTGCTGGTGATGCCGACGATCCCGATTGTTGCGCCGCGGATCGACGAAGTCGCCACCGACCCCAAGGTCTTCATGGGCCGCAACGCCATGCTGCTGCGCAACACGACGATCGTCAATTTCTTCGATTGCTGCGCGATCTCGTTGCCGCTGCCGCGCGAGGGCGGCCTGCCGGTGGGCCTGATGCTGATCGCGCGTAATGGCCACGACCGGCGGCTGTTGCGCATTGCGGCGGCGGTCGAGCGGTTGCTGGCTTCCTAGTCCCTTTTCCGGCTTGTAAGTATCCAAACAAATCCGGCATCATCCGCGCCAACAGCCGTAAAGCTGACCAGGGAGGATTCAATGAAAAATACCACACGCCGCACCTTCACCGCGGGCTTGGGCGCCGCCGGTTTTGTCGCCGGCACCGCGCCGTTCAATATCGGCCGTGCGCAGGGCGCCGGTCTGAAAGTGGGCGTGCTGCTGCCGCGTTCGGGTTATCAGGCCGGCATCGGCCAGGATTGCCAGCGCGGCGTCGATATCGCCACCGGCATCCTCAAGGACATGGGTCTGCCGCCGCTGCAGATCATCAACGCGGATACCGAAACCAACGTCGATATCGCCCGCTCGCGCGCCGAGAAGCTGATCAGTGAAGGCGCCCAGATGCTGGTCGGCGCTTTCGACTCCGGCCAGTCCAGCGCGATCGCCCAGGTCGCCGAGCAGAAGGGTATTCCCTTCGTCATCAATATCGCCGCCGCGCCGCCGATCACCGAACAGGGCTACAAGTTCGTGTTCCGCAATTTCCCGACCGCGCCGATGATTCTGCGCGACGCCTTTGTCGACCAGAAGGAAATCTTCGCGCTCACCGGCACCGCGCCCAAGACAGCCGTGTTCATGCACGTCAACGATACCTTCGGCACCGCGATGGCCGGCGGCATCAATGCCGTGATGGCCAAGGCCGACATGCCCTACAAGATCGTCGAGACCATCGCCTACGATCCGGCGGCGCGCGATCTGTCTGTTGAAATCTCCAAGGCCAAGGCGACCGGCGCCGACGCGCTGCTGATGGTGAGCCGCCTCAACGATGCCATCCTGCTGACCCGCGAACTGGTCAAGCAGCGCTGGACGCCGATGACCATCATGAGCATGGGCCCGGGCTGGTACGAAGAC
>CAISIV010000066.1 GCA_903885555.1 uncultured Hyphomicrobiales bacterium | reverse complement strand
TCAGACGTGTGCTCTCCGATCTTGATCAAAATATCTTAGACTGAGAAGTCTTGCTTATTAAAGTAGCAGCGCTGTTTTCCATCTAAAATATTCGACATTTTTACTTGTGAGTCCGTTAGTGGACTGACTACATTTCGCAAGAATTCTACGCTGTGATCTGATGCGGCGGCGATGCATTTTTTCACTTATTGCCGGACGCTCCAACGTACTGAGGCGACTATTTGAAATTATTGGGAGAGCCTGGCGGACTTTCAGCTAACTTTTCACCGCTATCGCCCGAATAATTTTGTGCAGCGGTCAGGATTCGTTTTGAAAAAAGTCGGTACACGAGAAATCCTCGTCAGAATATATCACAATGTTCACGCAGCACTTTGGGCCGGATTGATTGGCTTCGTGATTTGGTTTCTTGCGATAGTCGCGCCTCACATTCCGGAGGCGCAAAGCAAAGCACGAAGCCAAAGGATTATTGAAATCACGGAAGAACATTGTTTCTATTGTGAAAAATTTAAGATGCCTCCACGTACGCCAGGACACGACCAATGCATGTTGGATTTGCAGGCGTTTCGTGCCGCCGTCGACCGACGGATAATGGAAGACATGTCCTTTTAGAAGAGAACGGCATTCTTCGAACGTCGCGGAAATCGATAGCAACTGACAAGTTTTGCACCTGGAAGCGCATAGTCAAAGTTGCTCTGAGCCATTATCTTCATTTTGGTTTGCACCATCAGCCATGGCCGTGTGTTAATGAGTTTGCGGCCTAGCGCTTCACCTTCCGCCACAGCGCGCCGACGATGTTTGAATAATCGTCGGTCCAGGTGCGTTGGCCTGGCGTTGGTTCGGTCAGCGTCCAGGTCGGCACGCCGTTGAGTGCGCCGACATCGGTGAGGTCGCGCGCCGCGATGACGACATCCGAACCGAAGATGTAATTGTCGTCGTCGTCTTCCTCGTTGTCGTTGGTATAGGCCCAGGCCTTCAGGCCGTTGGCGGCGGCAATGCGGACCACGACGCTTTGCAACTCCAGATGCCGGTTGGAGATGTGCATGGTGACGACGCCCTGCGGCGCGAGCTTGGCCTTGTAGATCGCCATCGCTTCTTGCGTCGCCAGATGGATCGGGATGGCGTCGGACGAATAGGCGTCGATGATGATGAGGTCGAAGGCGCCGTCGGGCTCTTTCGCCAAGGTCAGGCGCGCGTCGCCGAGCACGATCGGGATATCCGGCTTGCAGGACGAGACGAAGCTGAAGCGTTTGGTGTCGCGCGACGCCAGGATCACGGTCGGGTCGATCTCGAACACCCTCCAGCTCTCGTCCGGCTCGATCCAGCACACCAGCGAACCGGCGCCGAGCCCGACAATGCCGACGCGGATCGGGCCGCCCTTGCGGGCGCGCACGGCGTCGATGACCTGCTTCATGGCCGACTTGGCATGATAGTAGGTCAGCGGCTCCGGCCGGCCTTCGGGCGGCTTGCCGTCGTCGGTGAGCAGCCGTTCCGCGCCATGCAGCGTCGAGCCGTGCTTGATGAGGCGGAACTGGCGGTTGGAGGTCTCGTAGATCACGTTGACGCCGAAGAAGCTGCGCAGCGTCTGCGCGCGGCCTTCGTCGGTCGGATAAAGCCGGATCACCGCCAGCGCCACCGCGACGAACAATGCGGACTTCGCCGGATCGCTCAGGAACAGCACCGACAAAACGGCCAGCGCGATGACGACGGCCCATAACTTGTCGGTGTCGGCATAGGCGACCGTAAAGCCGGTAAAGGCGGGCACGATCAGCACCAGCGCGAGGATCGCCGCGACCGGCCAGAACCAGCGCGCGATCTGGCGCGTGAGAGTGCGCCGCGCGAAGTCTGGCAGGAAACGTCCGGCTGCGGCCCAGACCCCAGGCAGCGCCGGGCGGCACAGCACCGCGAGGACAACGAGGATCGGATATTCGGCGATCCAGTTGAACGCGTAGGGCGCCACCAGTCCAGCGAACAGTCCGCCCAGCATGCCGCCAAACGACAGCGCGACATAGAACACGGTCAGATGCGCGGCCGGTGGCCGGCTGCGCGCCAGTTCGCCGTGGCACGCCATGGTGATGACGAAGAAGGTCAACAGATGCGCGACGAGGTTGACGAATAACGGCATCGAGAACGTGCCGATCATCAGCAAGACGATCACGCCGGCAATCGCTAGCGGCTGCAGCAGCAGGACGAGGGATTGCGGCAGCCAGGCGCGCCGCGCGAAGGTGAATACCCAGGTCAGCAGATACAGCGATAAGGGTATAACCCACATCAGCGGCGCCGCGCCGATGTCGGTCGAGATATGGGCGGTGACGGCGACCAGCAGGCCGGACGGCACCGCCGCGACGAACACCCAGCGGCTTATCGTCGGCCATGATGGCTTCGGCGTTGCCGGCACTTCGTGGACCGTTTGCGCGTTCGCCGGCGCGCGCAGCAGCAGCGCGCCGCAGGCCGCGATCAGCGCCGTCAGCAGCGCGAAGCCAACGCTCCACAGCCGGCTTTGCGTCTGCACGGCGAAAATCGGCTCCAGCAGGATCGGGTACGACAGCAGCGCCAGGAAACTGCCGATGTTGGACGCGGCGTAGAGGAAATAGGGGTCTTTGCCGTCTTCATGACCGGTGTTCATGAACCAGGACTGCAGCAGCGGCCCGTTGGCCGCGAGCGCGAAGAACGGCAGCCCGATTGAAACTGTAAAAAGTCCAAGCAGCCAGAATTCGGTGCCTGCGGCCGGCGGCTCGCCCCAGCCTTTGGCGATCGCCAGCGGCAGCGTCAGCCCGGCTGCCACCAGCAAGACCAGATGCACCGCGACCGGAATAAGCCGCCGCTCGGCTTTCGCCAGCCAGTGCGCATAAGCGTAGCCGGCCAGCAGCATGGTCTGGAAAAACACCATGGCGACCGACCACACCGAGGGCGAGCCACCGAGCTGCGGCAGCACCATGCGGGTAAACATCGGCTGCACGCCGAACAGCAATAATGCGCTGAGGAATACCGCGGCGGTATAGGTGGCAAGCACCAGCCTGGGTGAGGGTGTCGCGGGCACAAAAGTCCTATACTAGATTCGGCGCGCCTCACCATGACGGCGCCAAAGTGCGTTCTTAAAGGGGGACATCATGGGCATAATTGCCTGGATCATCATCGGCCTGGTGGCCGGCTGGCTGGCAACGCAGATCCTCGGCGGCACTGGCGGCCTGCTGAAGAATCTCGCAGTCGGCCTCGTCGGCGCCATATTAGGCGGCTTCCTGTTCGAGAAGCTCAATCTCCACGTGATGCCGGACTTCTGGGGCAACCTGATCACCGCCACCATCGGCGCTATCGTGTTTTTGCTGATCTGGCGCGCGATCAGGCGGGCCTGAACCGCTTGCGACAGGCCCGTTGCAGCCGTAAGTAGGACCCATGGCCGTCGTCCTCGACCTCATCAACAATCCACGCCCGCGCCATCCGGAAAAGGCGCACCGCCCGGATTCGCCTTTGGCGAAAAAGCCGGACTGGATCCGCGTCAAGGCGCCGGTGTCCAAGGGCTACGAAGATACGCGCGCCATCATGCGCGAGAACAAGCTCGTCACTGTGTGCGAGGAAGCCGGCTGTCCCAACATCGGCGAGTGCTGGGAGAAGAAGCACGCCACCTTCATGATCATGGGCGACACTTGCACCCGCGCCTGCGCCTTCTGCAACGTCAAGACCGGACTGCCCGGCGCGCTCGATCCGCATGAACCGGTCCATGTCGGCGAAGCGACCGCCAAGCTCGGCCTCAATCATATCGTGGTCACTTCGGTCGACCGCGACGATCTCGCCGACGGCGGCGCCGAGCACTTCGCACAGACCATTCGCGCCATCCGTACGCACGCGCCGGGCACGACCATCGAAATTCTCACGCCCGACTTCCTGCGCAAGGACGGCGCGCTCGACGTCGTCGTCGCGGCCAGACCCGACGTGTTCAACCACAATCTCGAAACAGTGCCGTCGCAGTATCTGACGGTGCGGCCCGGCGCGCGCTATTTCCATTCGCTGCGGCTGCTGCAGCGCGTGAAGGAGCTCGACCTGCAGATGTTCACCAAGTCCGGCATCATGCTGGGGTTGGGTGAGGAGCGGAACGAAGTCTTGCAGGTGATGGACGACCTGCGCTCGGCCAACGTCGACTTCCTCACCATCGGCCAGTATCTCCAGCCGACGCGCAAACATCACGAAGTCGTACGCTTCGCGACGCCGGACGAGTTCAAGTCGCTCGAGACCATCGCCTACGCCAAGGGCTTCCTGATGGTGGCGTCATCGCCGCTGACGCGCTCGTCGCATCACGCCGGCGACGATTTTGCGCGGCTGAAGGCGGCACGGTTAGCGCAAGCAAATAAATGAGCGTGATCCTCTTCCTTATCCCTCCCCCGAAGGGGGAGGGTGGCCCGCCGAAACGAAGTGAAGGCGGGTCGGGTGGGGGATTAGCTGGCCAAACCCCACCCCGGCTCGTTTCACTCGCCGACCCTCCCCTTGCAGGGGAGGGATAAGAAGATGCCGTCCTTCTCCAACAAGCGCAGCGTCCGCCACAGCGCGGCCGACATGTTCGACCTCGTCGCCGACGTCGAGAAATATCCGCAGTTCGTGCCGCTGTGCGACACGATGAAAATCAAAAGCCGAACCGACAAGGGCGAAGTTACGGTCGTCGTCGCTGCCATGACGGTCGCTTACAAAATGATCCATCAGACCTTCACCAGCCGCGTGACGCTCGACAAGGCGAACCTCAAGATCCTCGTCGAATATCTCGACGGGCCGTTCAGCCGGTTGCAGAACCGCTGGACCTTTCATCCTGCGGACGACAGAGCTTGCACGGTCGAATTCTTCATCGAGTACGAGTTCAAAAGTCGGACGCTGGCGATGCTGATGGGCGCGATGTTCGACACGGCGTTCCGGCGGTTCGCTGCTGCGTTCGAAAAACGCGCGGACGAAGTCTACGGCAAAAACAACTAGCGAGAGTGGGCAGGCGGGATTGTTTTTGCCATCGCGAAAACACGCTTTCGCGATTTGATCTATTCTCCGCCGCAACAATCGCATCATAAAGAAACGCCAAGGACAGTCGCCATGCCGATGTATAAATGGTCCGACCTCGAAGAAGTCGCGCTCAACCCGCTGATCAAGGGCCGCGTCGTCGAAGTGCCGAACGCCATGATGGCGCGCATCAAGGCGCCGAAGGGTCCGATCAACATGCATACCCATGAGTTCGATCAGATCACGCATATGCTGGCCGGCAAGATGCGCTGGGTGATCGAGGGCGAGGAGCCGCGCATCGTCACGCCGGGTGACGTGTTGCTGATGCCGGCCGGTGTGCCGCATGGCGGCGAGGTTCTGGAAGATGCAGAATATCTCGACGTGTTCGCGCCGGGCCGTCAGGATTTCAGCTGGTACAAACAAAAGCTGCCGCAGAAATAAGCCACGCACGTCAAGTTGCGGGCAAAGGGAGGCTATCGATGTGTTTTCTGAAAGTCATGGCGCGGTCCGTTCTGTCGGCCGCGCTGTTGTCCGCCGCTGTTGCGTCGTCTCAGGCGCAGTCGAATTTTCCCAATCGCCCGATCGTGATGGTGGTGCCGCTGCAGGCGGGCACTGCGTCCGATCTGGTCGCGCGCATCATCGCGCAGGACTTTTCCGAGCGTACCGGCAAGACCATGCTGATCGAGAACGTGCTCGGCGGCGGCGGTGGCATCGGCGCGGCTCGCGTCGCGCGTTCGGCGCCGGACGGCTACACCATCGGCGCCTTCAACAGCGGCATTCATACGATCTTGCCTTTCACGGGTATGAAGCTCGGCTTCGAGCCATTCGAGGACCTGATCCCGGTCACCGTCATGGCGCGCTTTCCGAGCGTGCTGATCGTCAATCCCGGTCTCCCTGTCACCAACGTCGCCGAGTTGATCGCGCTCGCCAAAAAAGACCCCGGCAAGCTGAATTACGCCTCGGTCGGCGTCGGTAGCCCGCAGCACGTGGCGATGGAGCAGCTCAAGTCGGACGCCGGCATCGACATGACCCACGTGCCGTATCGCGGCGGGGCCGCAGCAACGCAGGCTATCGCCACCGGCGAGGTCAACGTGTTCTGGATCGCGGTGTCGGTCGCCCAGCCTTTCATCGAGGCCAAGACGGTGCGGGCCATTGCCGTCGGCGACGACGTGCGCACCAAGATTTTCCCGGACGTGCCCACCGTGGCCGAGACCATCAAGGGCTACGACTACATGCCGATCTTCGCGCTGTTCACGCCCAAGGGCACGCCTCCGGATGTCGTTGCCTACCTGCACAAGGAAATCACGACGTCGCTGAAGCGCCCGGAAGTCATCAAGCGTCTCGAGGCGGCTGGGCTTGAGGCCCGCACGTCAAGCGGCGCGGAATTGAACGCCGCGCTCGAAAAGGAAGCCAAGCGCCTTGTCCCGATCGTCAAAAAACTCGGCATCGGCCAGTTCTGACATGACCGATCTCGTCGCGCTGCCCGCGCCGGAAAGCGAGCCGACCTTCGAGGAGGCGCGCGAGCAGGCGAGCGTCGCGCGCGGCTGGCTCAATGGCGACTTCGCCGATCAGGTCAGCTATCCGGTCACCTATAGCGGTGAGCCGATCACATTTGTCGTCACCGCGCATCCGCCGGCGACCGCGTCGGCGGTCGTCGATGTCTTCAAGCCGTCGTTCAAGGTGCTGGAGACGATGTCGCGCGGCAAGATCAGGGTCGAGGAGCACTGGGGCGCCAGCGCCCACAAGGACCGCGACGGCGTGGCTGCGCTGACCGACGGCCGTTCGCATTTTGCGCCGATCTATTCCGGCTGGGACAGCAATGCCTACAAGCTCGTGCAGGGCCTACAATTGCCCGGCCTGTTTCCAAATTCGGAAATGGCCACGCTGGTGTCGGAACAGCTCTACGACAAATATTTCCGCGCCGATGTCGAGCGTCAGGGCATCCTGATGGGCCGCATGAAGGCGTCCGGCGCCTATCATATCTTCAGCATGAAGCCGGTGCGCACGCGCGACGACTTCAAGGGCCTGCGGGTCGGTACCACGGAAGGCGTCGAGGCCGATGTCATGCGTGCGCTCGGCGCCATTCCGGTTAGCCTGTCGTCGCTGGAAATGAACCCGGCGCTGTCGGAAGGCCGCATCGACGCCATGCATCTGGCCGACGGTTCGGCCGAGGTGTTCGGCATCGGCAAGGTCGCGCGCTATCGCACCGCGTTGAGCCTGGTGCGGCAGAATCTCGAATTCGGCATGAGCAAAATGGCATGGTCGGCAATGCCGTCGGATTTACAGACGATTGTCGATGCCTGGCTGCGCGCCGAAGCGCAGGCGGAAACGCAGGTGTTCTACCGTGTCGCCGGGGCGCGGGCGCGCGACCGGTTCAAGGAAGGCGGCATGCAGTTCGTCAATTTCAGTGTCGCTGAATTCGGCAAGATATGCGATGCGACGCGGCCGGTGGTCGATACGTTCATCGCCAAAGAGGAGTCCGCCGGCCGTCCGGCACGGGCCATGATCCACGATATCGCCGACGCCGTGGAAGAACTGCAAGGCAAGACACCGAACGATCTGATGCGCGAGGCGATCCTCAATCCCGTTCAGGGCATCAATCGCTAGGCTGGACGAACGCGATTGCGGCATTGGGCTGCCTTGACGTTGACATCAACTCGAACTTACTTGGCAACAGCATTGCCGAGGACGCCGCATGACGAGCCATTCCTACGACACCACCCCGATCTGGAGCTGGGCCGCGCCCGTGGCCGCGAGCGTGCTGCTGGGGCTGACGTTGTTCAAGGTTGTGCCGCCTGATGCCGGGCTGGTGTCGATTGTCGCCTGTATATTGCTCTGCGGCGCCGTCTTTGCCGCGGTTCATCACGCCGAGGTTCTCGCGGTGCGGCTGGGAGAACCCTTCGGCTCCATTCTTCTTGCCATCGCCGTGACGGTGATCGAGGTCGCGCTGATCGTATCCATCATGCTGGCGGGGAAGGCCGGCAGCGACGCTGTGGCGCGCGACACCATTTTCTCAGCCGTCATGATCGCGCTGAACGGTGTGATCGGACTGTGCCTCGTGTTCGGGGCGCAGCGTCATCACGAGCAGAGTTTCCAGCTGCAGGGCGCCTCGGCCGCGCTTGCCGTGTTGGGCACGTTGGCGACATTCGCCTTGGTCCTGCCGAACTACACTGTCGCCACGGTCGGTCCGCTCTATTCGCCGGTTCAATTGCTGGCCATCGGCGCGGTCTCGGTCGCACTCTACGGCATCTTCGTCTTTATCCAGACCATTCGTCACCGAAACTATTTTCTCGAAGTGGGGGACGATGCGCTGGAGTCCAGTGATGGGCCGCATGACAAGCCATCCAACAAGACGACGGCCATCAGCGCGGTCTTGTTGATTATCTCGCTGGTGGCGGTGGTGCTGCTGGCGAAAGTCTTGTCCGGTCCGCTCGACCGGATCGTCGCGATGGCAGGATTGCCGCAAGCCTTCGTCGGCGTCGTTATTGCAGCGATCGTTCTGTTGCCGGAAGGGCTCGCTGCTGTGAAAGCAGCGCTGCTCAATCGCCTGCAAAGCAGCATCAACCTGGCGCTGGGATCGGCCCTGGCCAGCATTGCACTGACGATCCCGACGGTCGCGGTCGTGTCGCTGGTCCTTGGGCAGAAGCTTGTTTTAGGGCTGACACCGGCCAGCACGGTTCTGTTGTTATTGACTCTGTTCGTCAGCACGTTGACGCTTGGCACCGGGCGAACCACTGTCCTTCAGGGAGCGGTCCATCTCGTGATTTTCATCGTCTTCATTCTGATGGCGGCAGTCCCGTAAAGGTGCCGATGCGAACTCGTCAGCCGTTCAGCGACCAGATCGCGTAATTCAGCACGCTGGCGAAAGCGACCCAGGCGGCGAGCGGCACCAGCGCCCATGTTGCGTAGCGGTCGAGCGGCCGGAACGCATTGAGGGTAGCGAGGATCAGCAAAAATTGTGGCCCGATATTGATCAATCCGAGCACCGGACTGTGGGCTGCGAAAAACATCCACGACCAAGCCGCATTCAGCGCGAGTTGGGCATAGAACAGGATCAAGGCCGCGCGGCGGGCGGGCGAGGGCGGTAATCGCAAGATGCGCCACGCCGCAAACGCCATCAGCGCATAGAGGCTGGTCCAGACCGGCCCGAAGATCCAGTTCGGCGGATTGAACGACGGTTTGATCAGTCCAGCGTGCCACGGCAGGTTCGGAAATGTCGCGAGTTGCCCGAGGCCGAGCGCGACCAGCACGGGGACGATGGCTATGGCTATGAGCATGACATTACGCCGCGTCATGCCGCTGGAAACTTCATTCATCGTTGACCGGCCTTCGCTGGGTTGGTGACGCGCTACTTCTGCTGCGCCAATTCGAGCAGCATATCCAACGCCTGAAGCACCGAATGGTGCCGCACTTCGGCGCGGCCGATGTCGCCATAACGCTTGGCCGCATGCATGGTGGTGCCATCGCGCGCAGCAGCGGAAAAATGCACAAGGCCGACCGGCTTGCCGGCGCTGCCGCCGCCGGGGCCGGCAATGCCGGTGATCGAAACGGCGAGATCGGTTTTGGCTTTCGCCAGCGCGCCCAACGCCATTGCTTCCGCCGTCTGGCGGCTGACCGCGCCATAGTCGCGCAAGGTCTCAGTGGTCACGCCGAGCATCTGCTGCTTGGCATCGTTCGAATAGGTCACGAAGCCGCGGTCGAGCACGGCTGACGAGCCGGCAATCTCGGTCAATGCGCCGGCGACCAGTCCGCCGGTGCAGGACTCCGCGGTCGCGATCGTCAGTTTGCGCTCGATGCAGAGCTTGATCAGGGTGGCCGCAGCTTGTGTGACGTCATCCATCACAGCGCGCTCCAGGGCAGCCGCACCGTCGCCGTTGCATAGGCCGCGATGCCTTCGCCGCGGCCGGTGAAGCCGAGTTTCTCGCTGGTGGTCGCCTTCACCGCGACGCGGCCGGCGCTGAGGCTGCAGATCTTGGCAATGCGGTCGCGGATGGCGTCCCGGTGCGGGCCGATCTTTGGCGTCTCGCAGACGATGGTGAGGTCGAGATGGGCGATGCGGCCGCCGCGGGCTACGACGCGCTCGACCGCGAAAGCGAGAAACTTGTCGGACGCTGCGCCCTTCCATTGCGGATCGCTCGGCGGGAAATGCGAACCGATGTCGCCGTCGGCCAGCGCGCCGAGGATAGCGTCGACAAGAGCATGAAGACCTACGTCTGCATCCGAGTGCCCGACGAGGGCATGGTCGTGCGCAATGCGGACGCCACCGATCATGACATGGTTACCGGCTCCGAAGGCATGGACATCGATGCCGGT
The DNA here is from genome assembly GCA_903885555.1 of uncultured Hyphomicrobiales bacterium. Lineage (GTDB taxonomy): Bacteria > Pseudomonadota > Alphaproteobacteria > Rhizobiales > Xanthobacteraceae > Pseudolabrys. The sequence goes on along the minus strand of CAISIV010000066.1, from coordinate 10,690 downwards.
GCCGGTGCGCACGTCTCCCATGGCAGCGAACTGCATCGCTTCGCTGCGCGCGAAATCTTCGGCACTGGTGATTTTGATATTGCCGGGCTCTCCGGCGAAGACGTCGACTTTCATGCCGGCCCATTCTGCGAGTGCGGAGTCATCGGTGAAATCCTCGCGGCCGGCGGCCTGCGCGCGGCGATGCGCGTCGAGCAAGGGCGCGTAAGCGAAAGCCTGCGGCGTCTGGATGAGGCGCAACGAGGCGCGGTCGAGCGTCTTGTCGACGCGGCCGAGGCCGTCGATTGTTTTTACCGTGTCGGTAACGGTCAGTGCCGGAATGGCCGCGCCGGTTTTTTTGACCGCTGCGATGGCGCGCGACAGCAGATCAGCGCTTGCGAAAGGACGCGCCGCGTCGTGAATCAGAACGTAATCCGGTTTGCGCGCACTGAGCGCTTCGAGTCCGGCGCGGACCGACGCCTGCCGCGTCGCGCCGCCGAAGGCGGGCGCCAGCAGCCGCTCGTCGCCGAGGCCGGCCGAGGCTTGGCTGTAAAGGTCGCCGTCCTCGGGATTGATCACGGGCTGTACGGCGCCGACGTTCTGATGTTCTAGGAACATTAAAAGCGTGCGTTTCAGCATGACTTCGCCGCCGATCTGCCGGAATTGCTTTGGCAGATCGCCGCCCGCGCGGGTTCCACGCCCCGCGGCCACGATGATGGCGGCGACATATGTCATCGTCTCGATACTCCCGATATTCCTGCTGCTTAGCGCATCACGGCCGGGAGTGGGACGGGAAAAGCGTGTATTTACCGAGGCTCAAGTTTTGCGCATGGCTCTTAAGCATGAACAGTTTATTGCACTGCAGCACTTGCGCGGCCTGTCAAAATGGCTAAAATCTAAGCAGTTAGAGCGTCCGCCTAAATGCTAGGCAATATCCCGTGCAGGGCAAAATCACCCAATTCCCGACCATACCTCTGCGGATCGGCACAGTAACGGTGCCTAACCGCGTCATCCTGGCTCCCATGTCGGGTATTACCGACACGCCGTTCCGGCGGCTGGCCGAGCGTCTTGGTGCTGGTCTTGTCGTGTCTGAAATGACGGCATGTGCGGGCCTGGCGACAGGCCAGCGCGAGGCGCGTGTGCGCAGCGAGGGGCAGGGCGTCGGTATCAACGTCGTTCAGCTCGCTGGCTGCGAAGCGCATTGGATGGCGGAAGGCGCCAAAATCGTCGAGGCGCAAGGCGCCCAGATCATCGACATCAACATGGGCTGCCCATCCAAACAGGTGACGAACGGTTCGTCGGGCTCGGCGCTGATGCGCGACCTCGACCACGCGCTCACCTTGATCGAAGCGACGGTCGGCGCCGTCAAAGTTCCCGTGACATTGAAAATGCGCCTCGGCTGGGATCACGCCAGCATCAATGCGCCCGATCTTGCGCGCCGTGCGCAGGACGCCGGCGTTCAGATGATCACCGTTCATGGCCGTACCCGTTGTCAGTTTTACAACGGCAGCGCCGACTGGTCGGCCGTTCGCGCGGTCAAACAAGCCGTGACAATCCCCGTGGCCGTCAATGGCGATATTCGCTCGTTCGAGGATGCTGCCACCGCTCTGGAAAGCTCCGGCGCTGATGCCGTCATGGTCGGTCGTGCCGCGCAGGGGCGTCCGTGGTTTCCTGGGCAAATGGCGCAATACCTTTCAACAGGAAGGCGCGCAGCAACGCCGCATCTGTTCGAGCAGTTCAGGCTGATCGATACACTGTACGAAGAGATGATCGCTCATCACGGCGTCGTCATCGGTCGCCGCCATGCGCGCAAGCATCTCGGCTGGGCGCTCGATGCCGCTGCCGAAAGCGCCGGCGTATCGCCTGATATTCTCAAACATCATCGTTCGCGCGTTCTGACCGCCGAAGATCCGGCGCAGGCCCGCACTTTGCTGACCGATGCATTCGATGCTTTTGCCTGGAAGGCCGCCGCATGAGCCGTGCCCACGCGATCAGCGCTACCGTGAATTCTCCAGCCGATGCGGTGCTGCATGCACTGCCGCATCCGGTGCTGATGGTGTCTCCCGACGGCAAGATCGCCGATGCCAATGTGGCTGCCGAACAATTCTTCGAAGCGTCGATCCCAATGTTGCGCCGTCATATGTTGCGCGATCTCGTGCCGTTCGGTTCGCCGCTACTGTCGCTGATCGAGCAGGTCCGCCAGCGCGGTTCGGCGGTCAATGAATACAAGGTCGATCTTGCCACGCCACGTAATCCGGGAGAGCGGCTGGTCGATTTGCACGTCGCCCCGCTCGCGGAATATCCGGAGCACGTCGTGGTGATGCTGCAAGAGCGCACCATTGCCGACAAGATGGATCGTCAGTTGACCCATCGTGGCGCCACCCGTTCCGTGGTGGCGTTGGCCGCGATGCTGGCGCACGAAATCAAGAACCCGCTGTCCGGCATTCGCGGCGCTGCGCAACTTCTTGAGCAATCCGCGGGCGAAGATGATCGTCAGCTCACCAAACTGATCTGCGATGAGACCGACCGCATCGTGAAGCTGGTCGACCGCATGGAAGTGTTCGCCGATGAACGTCCGGTGGAGCGCGAGCCGGTCAACATCCATGTCGTGCTCGACCATGTGAAGCGTCTGGCGCAGACTGGTTTTGCCCGTCACATCAAGTTTGTCGAGGAATACGACCCGTCGCTGCCGCCGGTTTTGGCCAACAGGGACCAGCTTATTCAGGTGTTTCTCAATCTCGTAAAAAACGCGTCCGAAGCGATCGGCGAAAATGCCATCGATGGTGAAATTCAACTTACGACCGCGTTCCGCCCCGGCGTGCGTCTGTCGGTGCCGGGTATCAAGCAGCGCGTCGCGCTGCCGCTTGAGTTCTGCATCAAGGACAACGGACCTGGCGTGCCGGAAGACCTGATGCCGCATCTGTTCGACCCCTTCGTCACCACCAAACAGACCGGAAGCGGACTTGGTCTGGCGCTGGTGGCCAAGATCATTGGCGATCATGGCGGCATTATTGAATGTGAATCGTAGCCGCGGCGGACGATCTTCCGCGTGCTGATGCCCATCTATAACGGCGACGGCGGCATCACCGAAGATGCTCCACCCGTCCAGAGCCCGTGAGGTCGACGATGCCAGCGGGAAGCATTTTAGTTGCCGATGACGACGCCGCGATCCGGACGGTGCTCAATCAGGCATTGTCGCGCGCGGGCTATGAAGTCCGCTCGACCGGCAACGCCGCGACGCTGTGGCGATGGATCAGCCAGGGCGACGGCGATCTGGTTATTACCGACGTCGTGATGCCGGACGAAAACGCGTTCGACCTGATCCCGCGCATCCGCAAATCGCGCCCCGATCTGCCGATCATCGTGATGAGCGCGCAAAATACGTTTATGACAGCCATTCGCGCGTCGGAGCGCGGTGCTTACGAATATCTGCCGAAGCCTTTCGATCTTAAAGAGCTGATCGCCATTGTCGGCCGCGCTCTGTCCGAGCCGAAAGAGAAGCGCCCGCCGCCGCCGAAGAACGACGATTTCGATTCCATTCCGTTGGTCGGCCGTTCGCCGGCGATGCAGGAAATTTACCGCGTACTGGCGCGGCTGATGCAAACCTACTTGACGGTGATGATCTCCGGCGAATCCGGCACCGGCAAGGAACTGGTTGCGAAGGCGCTGCACGATTACGGCAAGCGGCGCGCCGGCACCTTCGTTGCCATCAATATGGCGGCAATCCCGCGCGACCTGATCGAGTCCGAACTGTTTGGACATGAGAAGGGCGCCTTTACCGGCGCCAACAGCCGTAGCTCCGGCCGCTTCGAGCAGGCCGAAGGTGGCACGCTGTTCCTCGACGAAATCGGCGATATGCCGATGGAAGCGCAGACGCGATTGCTGCGCGTGCTGCAACAGGGCGAATACACCACGGTCGGTGGCCGTACGCCGATCAAGAGCGATGTGCGCATCATCGCCGCGACCAACAAGGACCTGCGTCAGCTCATCCAGCAGGGCCTGTTCCGTGAAGATCTGTTCTTCCGGCTCAACGTCGTGCCGCTGCGCCTGCCGCCGCTGCGCGAACGCACCGAAGATATTCCCGACCTGATCCGGCACTTCTTTGCGCAGGCGACGCGCGAAGGCCTGCCGCCGAAGCAGATCGATCCGGCGGCGCAGGACCGTCTGAAGCGTCATCGCTGGCCCGGCAACGTGCGTGAGCTGGAAAACCTGGCGCGGCGTCTGTCGGCGCTCTATCCACAGGAAACCATCACATCGGCGGTCATCGACGCCGAACTGGCGCAGCCGGCGTTTCCGGTGGGCGGCGAGGAGCCGCGCGCCGAGGAGAGCCTCAGTGCTGCTGTGGAACGGCATCTGTCGACCTATTTCTCCGGCTTCGAGGACGGCCTGCCGCCGGCGGGGCTCTATCACCGCATTCTGCGCGAGATCGAGTATCCGCTGCTCACGGCCGCGCTCGCGGCCACCCGTGGCAACCAGATCCGGGCCGCCGATCTGCTCGGCGTCAACCGCAACACGCTGCGCAAGAAGATCAGGGATCTGGATATCCAGGTCTTCCGCAGCGGCAGCTAGACCGATCCTGATCATTTGGCGTATGGACGCTCGTTCCCGCTCGAGGGAATGCGCGGAGCTTGGCCAATGACCATCGAACTCGGTCTCGACACTTTCGGCGATATCACCGACGGCCCGGATGGCAAGCCGCTGCACGCGGCGCAGGTAATCCGCAATCTGATCGAGGAGGCGGTCCTCGCCGATCAGGCTGGCGTCGACTTCATCGGCGTTGGCGAACACCACCGCGCCGATTTCGCCGTCACGTCGCCGGAGATGGTGCTTGCTGGTATTGCGGCACGCACGACACGCATCCGTCTTGGCTCGGCCGTGACGGTGTTGTCGTCCGACGATCCGATCCGCGTCTTCCAGCGCTTTTCTACCTTGGACGCCATTTCGAACGGCCGCGCCGAAGTCATTCTTGGCCGCGGTTCATTCATCGAGTCATTCCCGTTGTTCGGTTTCGATCTCAAGCAGTACGACGAGCTCTTCAACGAGAAGCTTGAGATTTATGCCGAGGTTCTCAAGCAGCAGCCCGTCACGTGGCAGGGCCAGACGCGGGCGCCGCTCAAGAACCAGAACGTTTATCCCAAGACTGAGTCCGGGAAGTTGACGACCTGGATCGGCGTCGGCGGTACGCCGGAATCGGTCGTGCGCGCCGCGCATTACGGCATGCCGATGATGCTGGCGATCATCGGCGGCGACCCGAAGCGTTTTGCGCCTTTCGCCGATCTCTATCGCCGCGCGCTGAATGAAATGGGCAAGGCGGCTTTGCCGTTGGGCGTGCATTCGCATGGCTTTGTCGGCGAAACCGACGCGCAGGCGAAGGACGACCTCTGGCCGGACTACAAGCGCATGCGCGACAAGATCGGCAGCGAGCGCGGCTGGCCGCCGATGACCCGGCAGGCGTTCGAACAGGAAATCGAGCACGGCTCGCTTTACGTCGGGTCGCCGGAGACCGTGGCTCGCAAGATCGCGGCCACAACGAAGGCGCTTGGCGTCGATCGCTTTGACCTGAAATACAGCGCCGGCCCGCTGTCGCACGACAAGATGATGCGCAGCATCGAGTTGTATGGCCGCAAGGTCATCCCGCTCGTTCGCGACATGGTCGGTTAGCAAACGCCGGCCCGTTTGACACGAGCCGGCGCAATTATCGTCTTTGTTACGTTGCCGTCAGCCGGCAACCGTGATGGTCGGGTCCCAGGCATAGTAGCCCTTGAGAACCGGTTGCCCGGTGGTGGTGTCGCGCAGATAGAGCGCGAACTGCACCATATAGCCCTCGGTCCCCTTGGTGCTCACGCTGGCCTGGTAGAACCAGAACGTCTCATCGACAATTTTTGCCGGCAACACGGCAGACGTCGAGTTCGGCACCACCGTCGATTTGGTGAAGTTCTGGTAGTTGAAGGGACCGAACACCTGCGTGCCGCTGAACATCGGCATGCCGTAGAGTAGCACGGCGGCCTCGAAATTGTCCGAGCCGGAAGTGGCGAAGGCGCGGACGGTGTCGCCGACAAGGGCGGCGAAACTCAAATCGCCGGTGCCCTGACCAGAGTTGATCTTGGCGCCGGTGGCGACCATGTAGCCCAGGTTATGGGCGATGCCGGTCGGGGCGGCCGAGTTCTGGCTGGCATTCGGATAGTTTTTCACGACCGTGTCAGTATCGATCGTGATGAGAATATTGATCGTATTGCTCATGGTGTCCTCTCTTGTTGCTGGGTGTTTTCGTCTGGTGGTGGACTGCACAGAACGGTGAGCTGGAGATCCCACCGGTAGAGACCGGCGAAGCGAGGCTGTCCGGCCTCGTCGCGGTCGTAGAGCGCGAGTATCAAGCTGAAGGTCTGGGTACCTTCGCCAACGACGGTGCACTGCCAGAACCAGAAATCTTGTTCGACAGACTTGGCGGGTTGTTCGCCTGCTTGGGCGGCGGGAGCGATTTCGATTTGCGGCAGTTTCAATAGCGCGGCGTCTTCGAGGACCGCTTCATCGACAGTCTGGTCGAGGCGCTGAACAAGGACTGCGTCCTCGAAGTTGTTCGATCCCGACTTGGCATAGAAGCAGACGCTGTCGCCAAGGCTGGCGTTGAGCGTGAGATCGCCGGTTGACTGATCTACGGTGCCGGACGTCGTGGTCACGATGATCTGTCCGCCGTCAAAGCTGACGACGGTGGGAGTTTCGGCATCCGTTGTGACGTCGGGAAAATCTTGCAGAACGCCAGCCACGTCGATGACGGCGCGGACATAGATCGTCGCCCCGGTGGCCGGTTCCTCTGAACCGGCTGACGTGTCCTTCGTGCCTTTGGTTCGAAACCAACTACTCACGGCTACTGATCCGGGTGCATGTGGCGCCGGCACGAGACCGCGCTTCCGGAACACGATCCGGAATTCGGCTGCGGCGCTGCTCGATGTGTCTTTTGCTTCAGCAGGGAACGGCCATATGACTGACCGCTCGGTTGTGCTGTTTACAAACACAACCTAAACGATAGTAAATAATAGAGTCAACTATAAGTTGAGTGATGCGCATTCCACCGCGGCGAGTGGGCAGTGTGCGTTAGTACGGTCAACGCAGCTGGCGCGTGAGAGCGCAGGCAGATGGGTTTTGGATAGCCCCTCTTTTGTCGCAATTCGGCAACATTGTTGTATAAAAGCATCAGTGATGGAGAGGGAATCCCTTTCCATCGTGCTATCCGCGTTCTGTCGCACCCGGGAATTCATGAGTCTGGACCAGGCCGCCATTGCCGAAGCTGCCCTTGCCGGTCCTGCGAAGCGGGAATTCCGCATGCTCGGGCCGATCGCGGTCGGCCTGGCGCTGTTGTCGGCCTTCGCCACCTTCGTCGTTCTGGCCGATCTGACCCCGATATCGCCGACGCACTACGTCGTCGTCTCGTTGCTGGCGATCAATGCCGGCACCGTGGTGCTGCTGCTGGGGATCATCATCTGGGAAGTCTGGCAGGTCGTGCAGGCCAAGCGGACAGGGCGGGCGGCGGCGCGGCTGCACGTCCGGATCGTCGGCCTGTTTTCCATCATCGCCGCCGCGCCTGCAATTCTGGTGGCGATCGTCGCCAGCGTTACGCTCGACCGTGGCCTCGACCGGCTGTTTTCCACCCGCACGCGCGCCGCGATCGAGAATTCACTGATCGTCGCGGAAGCCTATTTGCGCGATCACGCGCAGATCGTGCGCTCCGACATCATGCTGATGGGAGTCGAAATTGCCCGCGCCAAGCCGGTGTTCGAGCAGGACAGCGAACAGCTGAAACAGTTTCTGACGTTCCAGGCGTCGGTGCGGGGCCTGGCGGCAGCGATCGTGTTCGACGACAACCTCAACGTCATCGCGCGCGCCGATCTCAAGACCAATCAGACCTTCGCCATGCCGCCGCGCGACGCGCTGCCGCATATCAGCGACAAGGACCCGCAGATCGTTCTGTTGCCGGACACCGATTACGTTGCCGCGGTGGTCAAGCTCGAGCGCTTCGAGAACAAATTTCTCTACATCACAAGGCTGCTCGATCCGCGTGTCGTACCTCAGTTGCAGGCGACGCGTGCCAGCGTCACCGAATATGCCGAGATCGAAGCGCGCCGCATCGGCGTGCAGGTCGCCTTCGGTCTGATGTACACGGTGATCGCGCTGATCGTTCTGCTGTCCGCCGTCTGGATCGGCTTGAATTTCGCCAACCGGCTGGTGGCGCCCATTCGCCGGCTGATCGGCGCCGCCAATCTTGTTTCGACCGGCAATCTGTACGTGCGCGTGCCGGTGCGGGCGTCGGAAGGTGATCTCGGCCAACTCGGCGAGACCTTCAACCGCATGACGCAGGAATTGCGCATGCAGCACGATGACATCATCAATGCCCGCGACCTGATCGACAGCCGCCGCCGTTTCACCGAAGCGGTTCTCGCCGGCGCCAGCGCCGGCGTCATCGGCGTGGACGGCAATGGCTGTGTCAGCATTCTCAACCGCTCGGCGGAAAAGTTGATAGGCCGGACCGAGCCCGAAGCGCTTGGCAAACCTCTCGTCGAGGTGTTTCCGGAACTCGCCGACATCATGGCGGCGGCGCAGTCGGGCGCGCGCACGCAGGATCAGGTCACGATCAGCAGGAGCGGCCGCGAGCGCAATCTCTCGGTGCGCGTCACCAGCGAACAGTCGGCCGAGTCTGAGCGCGGCTATGTCGTGACGCTCGACGACATCACCGAACTGGTCGCCGCGCAGCGCACCTCGGCCTGGGCCGACGTCGCGCGCCGTATCGCGCATGAAATCAAGAATCCGCTGACGCCCATTCAATTGTCGGCCGAGCGCCTGCGCCGCAAATACGGAAAAATCATCGGCGAGGACAGTACCGGCGTCTTCCAGCAGTGCACCGATACCATTGTGCGCCAGGTCGACGATATCCGGCGCATGGTCGATGAATTCTCGCGATTTACGCGCATGCCCAAGCCGGTCATCGCGGCTGACGATGTCGCCGATGCGGTACGGCAATCGGCGTTTCTGCAGCGCGTCGGCAATGCCGACATCGATATCGAGGTCGAAATTGCCGAAGATCCATTGCCCGCGCGTTTCGACCGCCGCCTGATCTCGCAGGCTGTCACCAACATCATCAAGAATGCCACCGAGGCCATCGGCGCGGTGCCGCAAGAGGAACTGGGCAAAGGCCGGATCAAGGTCTTCGCCGGCCGCGACGGCGAGAATATCGTTATCGACGTCATCGACAATGGTATCGGCCTGCCGAAGGAAAACCGCAGCCGGCTGCTCGAGCCCTATGTGACAACGCGCGAGAAGGGCACTGGCCTTGGTCTTGCCATTGTCGGGCGCATTGTCGAGGACCACGGCGGCAGCATCGAACTACGTGACGCCGCCGATAAAATTCCGGGCCAGCGGGGCGCGTGGGTACGCGTTGCGTTCGCCGCCGCCGGCAAACCGGATGCCCCGGTCGCCGATCAATTAATGACTGCAAAATGAGTGTTGGCCATGAGCGCTAGTTTGGCAGCTGAAATTCTGATCGTCGATGATGAGGCCGATATCCGCGATCTCGTGGCCGGCATCCTGCAGGACGAGGGCTACACGGCGCGCACCGCCCGCAACAGCGATGACGCACTGGCGTCCATCGTCACGCGCAGACCCAATCTGGTGTTTCTTGACATCTGGCTGCAAGGCAGCAAGCTCGACGGTTTGCAGTTGCTGGCGGCGATCAAGCAGGAGCATCCCGAGCTTCCGATCGTGATGATCTCGGGCCACGGCAATATCGAAACCGCGGTCGCCGCGATCAAGAACGGCGCCTACGACTTCATCGAAAAGCCATTCAAGGCCGACCGGCTGGTGCTGGTCGCCGATCGCGCGCTGGAAACGTCGCGGCTCAAACGCGAGGTCAAGCAACTCAAGCAGGCGGCGCCGTCGCAATCGACGCTCGTCGGCAAGTCTGCCTCGATCGCGCAATTGCGCCAGGCGATCGATCGCGTTGCGCCGACCAACAGCCGCGTACTCGTGGTTGGTCCCTCCGGCGCTGGCAAGGAACTGGCCGCGCGGACGCTGCATCAATTGTCGGCGCGGGCGAGCGGACCGTTCATCGTCATCAACGCGGCGGCGATCACGCCCGATCGAATGGAAATCGAATTGTTCGGTGTCGATAGCGCCAGCGGAATGGAAGGGCGCAAGACCGGCGCGCTTGAGGAAGCGCACGGCGGCACGCTGTTTGTCGACGATATCGCCGACTTGCCACGGGAGACTCAGAACAAGATTCTGCGCGTGCTGGTCGATCAGACCTTCCAGCGCGTCGGCGGCAGCGCGAAGATTGCGGTTGACGTCCGCATCGTGTCGTCGACCGCGCGCAACCTCGAAGCCGCGATTGCCGAAGGCACCTTCCGCGAAGATCTCTATCACCGGCTGTCAGTGGTGCCGATCCGCGTGCCGGCGTTGGCCGAGCGGCGCGAGGATATTCCGGAACTGGTCGAGTATTTCATGGACCAGATTTCGCAGGCCACCGGCCTGCCGAAGCGCCGTATCGGCGAAGACGCCATGGCGGTGCTGCAATCGCATAGCTGGCCGGGCAACGTGCGCCAACTGCGTAACAACATCGAGCGCCTGATGATTCTGGCCGGCGGCGATCCGGATGCCGTGCTCGACGCCAGCATGCTGCCGCCCGATGTCGGCTCGATGGTGCCGACCATGCCCGGCGGCAATGGCG
>CAISIV010000065.1 GCA_903885555.1 uncultured Hyphomicrobiales bacterium | reverse complement strand
TGTCCGGCGAGCGCGGAAATCCGCATCCGCACAACTTCACCGACCGCATGATCCGCCCCGGCGACATGGCCTATTTCGACATCCTGCAGGCCTTCGTCGGCTATCGCACCTGCTACTACCGCACCTTCGCCGTCGGCCGCGCCTCGCCGATGCAGCACGACGCCTACAAACTGGCGCGTGAATGGCTGGACAACGCCATGATGCGCATCAAGCCGGGCGCCTCGACCGCGCATATCGCCGAAGCCTTCCCGAAGGCCGGCGAATTCGGCTTCCCGGATGAACTGTCGGCCTTCGGCCTGCAGTTCGCGCACGGCCTTGGTCTGGCGCTGCACGAACGCCCGATCATCTCGCGCGTGATTTCGATGGATCACCCGACCGAGATCAAGGAAGGCATGGTGTTTGCCATCGAAACCTTCTGCCCGTCGGCCGACGGTTTCTCCGGCGCGCGCATCGAGGAAGAAGTCGTGGTCACCGACAAGGGCTGCAAGGTGATCTCGCTGTTCCCGGCCGAGGAACTGCCTATCTCGAACAGGTACTGAGATTGGCAGCGACACCCGCGAACCGCGCCCTCCCCGCCGGCTTCGGCCAGGCGGTATGGCGCGGCTTTCGCGGGCGCTGCCCTGCCTGCCGCGAGGGCCGCATCTTTCGCACCTTTCTCAAGGTGAACGATGCCTGCCCGCAATGCGGGGAAGAACTGCATCATCAGCGCGCCGACGATTTTCCGTCCTACCTCGTGATCGCCATCACCGGCCACATCCTGGTGCCGATCGTGCTGGCGGTGGAAACGCACATCGCCCCGCCGGTCGAGGTCAGCATGGTGCTGTGGCCGTCCTGCGCGCTGTTGATGGCGCTGGCACTGCTGCAGCCGGTCAAAGGCGCCGTAATCGCGATTCAGTGGTACGGCGGCATGCACGGCTTCGACGCCGCCAAAGCACGGCGGACGCTGGCCGCAGCCGACGCGCGCTGACTGCCTTCCGCTAACCCGCCGCCAGCACGCCTGAACGCGCTGCGAGGCCGGCAACACCGACGATGACGGCGATCGCGCCGGCGACCGTCATCCAGACCGGGCCGCAGGCGATGCAGATGACGATACCGCCCGGAAACACGATCATGATCGCGCCGATAACGATGCAGACGAGATAGGCCAATAACGGCAGATTTCTCATGACACCCCCCTGGCTGAACGGCGCCGGCTATCCCCGAACGTATGCACGCATACGATGCCGTTAGAGTATATTCAACCAAGGGTAGATGGAAATGGCAAGCCCACCCTCAGGTTTTGCCACCGAGACCGCCGGCCGCATTGATCGCCGCCGGCAGAGCGACGCTCATGGAATCCACCATCGAGGTCGGGATGAGAATGGTGGCGCCGCGCTCCTTGGTGGTTTCGTAGATGATGTTCATGGCGCGCAGATGCAGCGCCGCCGGCTCGCCGGCATAGGTGCGGGCGGCATCGACGAACTTCTGCGCGATCGCGGCCTCGGCGCTGCCGAGGATGACGCGGGCTTCCTTCTCGCGCTCGGCCTGCGCCTGGCGCGACATGGCGTCCTGCAAGGCGACGGGAATGGCGACGTCGCGGATCTCGACCGAATTGACCGAGATGCCCCAGTTCGCCGTCTTGCGCGCGATCTCGGTGCGCAATACTTCGTCGGCCGCCTTGCGCTCGGCGAGCAACGCCGACAGCAGCGACGCGCCGATCATTTCCCGCAACGACGTCTGCGCCACGCGATCGATGGCCTGGCGATAATCGGTGATGTTGAGCGCCGCGG
>CAISIV010000064.1 GCA_903885555.1 uncultured Hyphomicrobiales bacterium | reverse complement strand
CCTTCACCGCTTTCTACAAGCTGGAACGGCTGCGCCGCGTCGCCGAGTATGTCTTCGCCCATCAGGTCGACGCGCTGGCGCTGCCGACCGCGCCGACCGCCTATACGGTCAAGCAGGTGCTGGCCGATCCGATCCAGCTCAACAGCCGGCTCGGCACCTACACCAATTTCGTCAATCTGCTCGATTTGTGCGGCCTGGCGCTGCCGGCGTTCATGACCGAAGGGCATGTTCCCGGCGGCATCACCCTCCTTGCCCCCGGCGGCGACGATGCGCGGCTCGCCGAGATCGGCCGGGTCTTCCACGCCGACACCAAATTGCCGATGGGCTCGCTCAAGCTGGCGCAGCCGCCGTTGAAGCCCGATCTCAACATGCCCGCCGCCGGCGAGATCGCCGTTGCGGTGGTCGGCGCGCATCTGTCGGGCCTGCCGCTGAACGGCGAACTGCAATCGCTCGGTGCGCGCCTGTTGGAATCCACTGCCACCGCGCCGGACTACAAGCTCTATGCGCTGAACGGCACCGTGCCGCCGAAGCCCGGCCTGCTGCGCACCGACGCCGGCAAAGGCGCGGCGATCGAGGTTGAGGTCTGGGCACTGACGATCGAAGGTTTTGGCAAGTTCGTCGACGGAATTCCATCGCCGCTGTCGATTGGCACCATCAAGCTGTCGGATGGCCGCGGTGTGAAGGGCTTCCTGCTCGAAGCCGCCGCCAGCAATGACGCTCGCGACATTTCGAGCTTCGGCGGCTGGCGCAAATTTCTCGCGCAAAAATAATCAGCAATAATAATCAGATCGTCTCGGTGTAGTGCTCGTACTCTTCGCGCACTGTGACGATGTGTGCATACATGGCCGACGAGGCGATGCCCTGCTCACCGCGCAAAATCGCCTGCACCACGCGATCATGCTCGATATGCGACTTCGCCAGACGGCCAAGATTGCGGAACTGCGCACGGCGGAACGGCTGCACGCGCGAGCGCGTCGCCAGCGTGATGTCGGCGAGATAGGTGTTATGTGCGCCGGTATAGATGCTGTTGTGAAACGACTCGTTGACCTCGTGATAGCGTTGCGGGTCGCCGCTCTGGATCATCACGCGCAGCTCTTCGTGGTAGTCCTCGAGCACGCGCCGCTCGGCGCTGGTCATGCGCTCGGCGGCAAAACCGGCGCACAGCGCTTCCAACTCGGCCATCACTTCGAACATACCGGCCAACTGATCGGCGCTCGGCTGCGCCACCACTGCGGCGCGATGCGCGCGCACTTCGACGAGGCCGCTCGCCACCAGCAGGCGGATCGCTTCGCGCACCGGCGTGCGCGACACCTCGAAGCGTTTCGCCAGCCGTGTTTCGTCGAGCGCGGCGCCCGGCGCCAGCGCACCGCTGACGATCTCGTCGGCAAGCTGCAAACGCAATTCCTCGGCCAGCGTCTTGCGCGGCAAGACGATCCCTTGCGTGGCGGCGCCCGGTGCAACCATGCTCATATGAAAACCTTCGCGCGAAGTTTGCTCACACCGGCGGGTGCGGAATCGCAGTAAGCAGGTCGCGGGTATAGGCCGCTTGCGGATCGACCATAATCTGTTCGGTCGGCCCTTGCTCGACGATCTTGCCGGTTTGCATCACGATGACTCGGTCGCATAGCAGGCGCACCACGTTGAGGTCATGCGATACGAAGAGATAGCTCATTCCGAGAGAATCTTTAAGGTCCTGCAACAAGTTAAGCACAACTGCCTGAACCGAGACGTCGAGCGCCGCGGTCGGTTCGTCGAGAATAATCAGGTCGGGATTAAGCGCAATGGCGCGCGCGATACCGACGCGAGCTTTCTGTCCGCCCGACATCTGGTGCGGGAACCGGTCGAGCAGATTGAGCGGCAGGCCGACCTGCGTCGCCAGCTCTTCGCAGCGGCTGCGGACTTCGTCGCGCGAGATGCCGCCGAGTTGCAGTAGCGGATCGGCGATCGAACGTGCGGCCGAGAAGCGCGGTTTGAGGCTGTCGGTGGGGTCCTGGAACACCATCTGTATGCGTTTGCGCTGCGGCAGCGTGGCGAAACTGCGCGCGGGGATGGCACCGATGTCTTCGCCGTCGAACATGATCAGGCCGTCGCTCTTGTCGATCAGCCGCATCACCATCATCGAGGTGGTGGATTTGCCGCAGCCGGATTCGCCGACGAGGCCAACGCTTTCGCCGCGGGCGATCTGGAAGCTGATGCCGTCGACGGCGCGGAACATATCGGGCTGCAGCGCGGGCTTCGGCGCAAACGCTTTGAACAATGACGTCGCGCCACCCTGGCGCGGATATTCCTTGAGCAACTTCTCGACCACCAACAATGGCGTCTCGACGCCGTCGACGCATTTGGCTGCGGCTTTGGCTTCCGCAGGCTTGGCGACGGCCTTCGGCCGTTTCGATTCTTCTTCCGGCAGCAGATCGCGCAAGGTGATGCCCGGCCGCGGCGTCGCCCGCATCAGCTTGCGGGTGTATGCATGCTCCGGCTTCTTGAAGATCGCCGATGACAAAGCGGTTTCGACGACGTGGCCCTTTTCCATCACCATCACACGGTCGCAATAGGCCGCGGCGAGTCCGAGGTCGTGCGTGATCAGAATGGTCGACATGCCGCGCTCGCGCGTCAGTTCGACTGTGAGATCCATCACCGCCTTCTGCGTCGTGACGTCGAGCCCGGTGGTCGGCTCGTCGGCGATCAGCAGTTGCGGGCGGCAGGCGAGTGCCAGCGCGATGACGACGCGCTGGCACATACCCCCCGATAGTTCGAACGGATAGGCGTGGTAGCGCTCGCGCGGACGCGCGATGCGGACCTGCTCTAGCACCTCGATCGCCTTTTCGCTGACGAGGTCGCGGTCGACCTGGGCGTGCTGCAGCAGCACATCTTCTATTTGGTGGCCGACCTTGCGGATAGGATTGAGCGCCAGACGCGGACTCTGGAAGATCATGGACATTTCGCGGCCGCGCAGGTCGCGCATGTCGCCTTCCGGTGCGCTGCGGATATCCATGCCGCTGAACGTCACCGAACCTTCGGCGATGCTGCCGGCGCGGTCGAGAATGCGCATCACCGCATAGGAGGTAACGGACTTGCCGGAGCCGGATTCGCCAACGATGCCGAGCGTCTCGCCTTTGGCCAGTGTCAGGTTGACGTGTTTGACGGCCGTGACGGTGCCGCGGCGCGTGGCGAACTCGACGGTGAGGTCGCGCACATCAAGCAGCGGCAACGTGTTCGGGCGATCGCGATCGAGTTTGCTCGGCTTTTGTTTGGCCATGGGTCAGGTCCGCCTTTGCGGGTCGACCAGGTCGCGCAGACCGTCGCCCAGCAGGTTGAAGCAGAACACAGCGATCATCAGCGCGAGACCTGGGAAAAACGCGATCCACCACTCGCCCGAGATGATGTTGGCGGCACCTTCGGCCACCATAATGCCCCACTCCGGCGTCGGCGGGCGGACGCCCAGTCCGATGAACGAAAGACCGGCGGCGTTGAGAATGGCGTAACCCATGGTCAGCGAAATCTGCACCATCATGATCGGCATGATGTTCGGCAGGATATGCGCGAGCAGAATGCGCATGTCGCCGTTGCCGGACAGTCGCGCAGCCTGCACGAAGCCGGCCTCGCGCCGGATATTGGCTTCGGCGCGGGCGACGCGGACATAGAGCGGAAAATTGACGACCGCGGTTGCGATCACGATGTTGGTGACGGTGTTGCCGAGCGCCGCGACGATGCCCATCGCCAGCACGAACAGCGGAAACGCCATGATGGTGTCGGACAGGCGGCTGACGATGCGGTCGGTCCAGCCGCCGAAGAAGCCGGCGGCTATGCCCGCAAAACCACCCAGCGCGAACACCAGTGCGACCGACGCAATCGCGATGATGAAATCCAGCCGGGTCGCGACGATGACGCGGCTGAAGATATCGCGGCCCAACTGATCGGTGCCGCACCAGTGCTTGAGCGACGGCCCTTGCAGCGCTGCCGCGGTGTCGCTCGCCAGCGGATCGAAGGGCACAACATAGGGCCCAATGAGCGCACACAGAGCGATAAAGACGAACAGCCCGAACGACAATCCGGTGACCGGGTTTTCCGACACGATGTAAAGAGCGTGCCGGAAAATCGAGTTGTTCTCGGCCTTCGGTGCGGCGACGGCGGTAGATACAGCTTCACTCATGCGTCCAACCTCACGCGAGGATCGATGACACCATAGAGAATGTCGATGACCAGGTTCAGAACGACGTAGAGGATGGCCATGGTCAGCACAAAGCCTTGCACCGGCGCGAAGTCCGAGGTGATCAGCGCTTCGACCGCGTAGGAGCCGATACCGGGCCAGGCGAACACCTTTTCGACCAGCACATTGGCGCCGAGCAGGAAGGAGAACACCATGCCGAGCGTGGTGATGACCGGCAGCATGGCGTTGCGGAAGGCGTAAGTGATGATGACGGTGCGGTTGTCGAGGCCGGAGGCGCGCGCGGTGCGCACGAATTCGGAAGCGAGCACCGCCAGCATCGAGGCGCGGGTCATGCGCGCGATCGGCGCCAGCGAAAAGATGCAGAGCGTGAAGCCCGGCAGCAGCAACTGGCTGAGTGCGGCGCGGAAGGTTTCGAATTGCCCGCTGGCGAGGCTGTCGAACAGATAGAAGCCGGTGAGTTTCGGCGGCGCGGTGGCGAAGGCGTCGAGCCGG
>CAISIV010000063.1 GCA_903885555.1 uncultured Hyphomicrobiales bacterium | reverse complement strand
GATTTCAATGCCGTATTTGTCGCTCCTCAAAATGGCGTACAGACGGTCTTTGTTGATACAGAATCCGCAATTGAAATTCGAATTAATGAGGACATTGTCGACTTTCGCGTTTTCCACGAAACCGACAGGTCCGTTCAAATGGGGTTGAATGGTCGCAAGAATCCGTTCTTTCATCTTGTCCAAAATGGCGGTGCTCAGGACCCCCGGGATTTCGAGTTTACCGGTATTAAACACTTTCACATGCATTTCGCGGAACACGCCTTCGAACCGGAACCGCAGAATGAGGGCGAAACAGTTCATGAAGGCTTTTTTTATTTTCCCGCGGCAATTCATGATATCTTTGCGCGACGTCCCTACCGTGATTTTGCGGTCGTCTTTGAAAATGGACCGTCTCTTCCCCGTCGTGTTCACGGTCTTAATGACGTGTTCGCTATAGAGATTCGTTACTTGTTGAAGCCGTGTCTGCAAATCGTCGAATTCCTCTTGCGAGTTCGACACGATTTTCATCTGTTTCTTGATGACCGCGAACAGATATTCTTCTTCTTCGACGCTCGGCTTCTCGAGGAACGCGACGTCGCCCTTTTCGGCGCGGGCGCCCAGATGGATCAGCAACGTGGCGTCGCCGCCGTCGTCGAGGATCATGTTCGGAACGCCGCCGTCAGCCCATTCGAAGATTTTGACCTGGTAGTCCCAGTAGTCCTTAAGGCTCGAGCCTTTCACGGCGAAGATCGGCGTGCCGGTTTTGACGAGCGCGGCCGCGGCGTGATCCTGGGTGGAATAGATGTTGCACGACGCCCAGCGGATGTCGGCGCCCAGTTCCTGCAGCGTCTCGATCAGCACGGCGGTCTGGATGGTCATGTGCAGCGAGCCGGCGATGCGGGCGCCCTTGCGCGGCTGCTTCGGGCCGTACTCTTCGCGGGTCGCCATCAGGCCGGGCATTTCGGTTTCGGCGAGCGAGAGCTCCTTGCGGCCGAATTCGGCGAGCGAGATGTCCTTGACGATGTAGTCGCCGGCGGGGGCCTTGGAAGCGGTCATGACAATCCTATTCAGGCTGATGGGAGGTTTCGTGGAATTGGCGTGCCTATAACAGGGCGCCGCCGGGCCTGCAACGCATATATAAAGATTTCTTTATGTAAGGTTTTGCCTTGGGGAAAGACTTTACCCCGCCGCACAGCCTGAACGGGGGTATTCCCGCGCTCTGTGGAGCCGGAAAAACCAGGAGCACGCGTCGGATTTTGGACGGGGAACGGCGGGTTATTCTTCTTCGCCGAAGCGGTTGGACACCAGCGCCACCAGGGCCTCGACCGCTTCCGGCGCTTGCTTGCCGGTGGCCTGGATCGAGATGGTCGAGCCGGTGGCGGCGGCGAGCATCATCAGGCCCATGATCGAGGTGCCGCCGACGGTTTCATGACCGCGGGTCACGATGATGGCTGCGTTGAATTGTTCGGCTGTCTGCACAAATTTCGCCGAGGCGCGGGCGTGCAGGCCCTTCTTGTTGACGATCTCGACTTCGCGTTTCACGGGCACGGAGTGCTCGTCGGGGGCGTCCGATCGAGCGGGGCTGGTCATCATTTTCCGTTGAGGACCCGGCTGGCGATCGTACAGTACTTGCGCCCGGCTTCCTGGGCGGCCGAGACCGCGTCTTCGAGAGCGCAGGTTTCGCGCACTTTTGCGAGCTTTATCAGCATCGGCAGATTGATGCCGGCCAGCACTTCGACCTTGGGCTGGCTCATCACCGAGATGGCGAGGTTGGACGGTGTGCCGCCGAACATGTCGGTCAGGATGGCAACGCCTTCGCCGCTGTCGACACGTTTGACCGCATCGAGAATATTCTTGCGGCACTGCTCGACGTCGTCCTCGGGGCCGATCGTAATCGCCTCGATCTGCCGCTGGGGCCCGACGACGTGCTCCAGCGCTGAGCGGAACTCAATAGCGAGCCGCCCGTGGGTTACTAAAACAAGGCCGATCATCCCGAACTCCTCGCGGGCGCTTGTGTGCGCCGCACGAATGGGGGCGCATTCACGCCCATTCGAATGCCCATTGCAAGGGGCTTCCTCGCTATATAGGCGCTCTGTTGCACTGCGGAAAGGCGGGGCCAAAGGGAGGCTCGGATGTCCGTTTCTCGGCGGGCCGATCCTAGCCCCGTTATAGTTAATTTTTCCAGCAGGATCAGAGGGCGCGGGGGTACCCAACATTGGCCATAAGGTCAATCGTCGGCTGCCTTTGTCCTCATGAAGGCTAACACCAGCGGCAGGGCGGCCGTTCCCTCAGCGACCGAAAGCCGCGGCAGAATGATCCCGGAAATCGTGGTTTTCTCGGCCCCGGCGGGCGGAATCCGGTCGGCATCCGGGGCCGCCAGGTCGACCACCAGGCCGACGGTCGCGACCGGCTCGTAAGGCAAGCGCCGGATGCCCAGCCCAAAAATTTCGATAATCCCGGCCAGCGCCGGGGCGGGGCGGACCAGCAACTGGCCATTTTGGGTCTCGACGAAAGCCCGGTCATCGGCCACCAGCCGGGCAAAGGGCAGGACGCCTTGCTCGGCCGCCTGCAGCAGGTCCCAGACGAGGCGGGATTTGCCCGAGCCTGAAGGACCGCGGATCAGGATCGCCTTGGCGCCTATGAGGACGGCCGACGCGTGGATGGTGGAAGGCTCGGTTGCCATCACATCGCCGGCAGGCGGACCGTGAAGCGCGCGCCGAGCACTTTTGGCCCTTCTGGCGGCTCTTCACCGGGACCGGCCGGCACTGTCCGGTTCTCGACGCGGATCGTGCCGCCATGGGCTTCGACGATCTGCTTGGTGATCGACAGGCCGAGGCCTGAATTCTGCCCGAAGCCCTGATGCGGCCGGTCGGTGTAGAACCGCTCGAAGATTTTCTCGAACGCGTCGGACGGGATGCCCGGGCCGTCATCGTCGACGACGATCTCGACCTGGCTCTTCAGCTTTCGGCAAGTGACGCGCACGGTGCTGCCCGGCGGGGAAAACGAGCGTGCGTTGTCGACCAGATTGCTGACCACCTGACCGAGCCGCGAGTCATGGCCGGGCACTTTGAAATCGCGCGGTGCGCCGCCTTCGAAGGCAATCGTCACCTTGACGTCGTCGGTGTGTATCTCGTTGGCAGCCGTCACCAGCGCGTCGAGCAGGCTGGCGAGATCGACGGTGGCGACTTCCTGCCTTTGCAGTTCCGCGTCGAGACGGCTGGCGTCGGAAATATCGGTAATCAGGCGGTCGAGCCGCTTCACGTCATGCTCAATGACATCGAGCAAGCGCTTGCGGTTGGCGTCAGTCTTGGCCATCGGCAGGGTCTCGACTGCCGAGCGCAACGATGTCAGGGGATTCTTCAATTCGTGCGACACGTCGGCGGCGAAACTCTCGATCGCTTCGATGCGCGTGTAGAGCGCGTTGGTCATGTCACGCAGCGCGCCGGACAGATGGCCGATCTCGTCGCGGCGGCGCGTGAAGTCTGGAATTTCGACGCGGGTGCGGATGCGCCGGCGCACGCGCTCGGCGCCTTCCGCCAAGCGCCGCACCGGACCGGCAATAGTACCGGCGAGCAGCATCGACAGCACGACCATCACCGCCGCGGCGACAAGACACACTTTGACGATGGCGAGGCGTTCTGCCTCCACCATCTCATCGATGTCGGCGCCCTGCGTCGACAGCATCAACGCGCCGCGCACGGCCCGGAACCGCTGCACCGGCACGGCAACCGAGACGATGACTTCCCCGCGGTCGTTGATGCGCACCATGCTGGCATGCAGGCCGCTCAGCGCGCGGCCGATTTCCGGGTAGCCTTTGCCGTTCTCGGGCCCGAGCTCCTTGTAGAGCGGCAGGTCGCCGCGGCCGAACCAGCGGCGGATCGCGATAAACGAGCGTTCCATCAGGCCCGGCTGTTCGGCTGTCGGTGACGGCAGGTCGAAACGCAAGACGTCGCCGCGGCCGTAGAGATTGCGGCTGTCGAGGATCAGCACGCCGTCGCGGTCGTAAATGCGCGCGCGGGTATTGGTTGGCGACACCAGACGGCGCAGCACCGGTGCGACGCGCTCGGGATTGATCGGGAATTCGATGCCGGACAACTGGTCGTCGGACGGCCCGTAGCTTTCGCCGGCTTGCAGTTCGAGCAGGCGGTCGGGATCGATGGTGATGGAATCGGTTTCGACCGTGGCGGAGGCGGCGATGGCGCCGGCGATGATTTCGCTCTGCACCAGCAAGCTTTGCACGCGCGCGTCGATCAGGCCGGCACGGAATTGCGAGAGATAAAGCACGCCGGCCAGGAGTGCGATCAGTCCGGTGAGGTTGAGAAATACGATGCGGCGCGTAAGGCTGGAGAAACTCTGCGCGACGAAGAAGTGCCAGACCGACGCCATCAACCGCCGCAGCCCGCCGAAGCGTCGGCGCACAGGCCGCGCAGCGGCCGTGCCGTTGCGTTCGGCTTCGGCCTTCTGCGCTTCTTCTTGCGCCTGGATTTCCGCGGTTCGATCGAGCACGTCGTTTGATCCAGCCCGGTTGAGGCCCCCGTGGACTTTACCGCAAGCCAGGAAACTTCGTTAGCCTAGGCTTCCTTGAAGCGATAACCGACGCCGTACAGCGTTTCGATCATCTCGAAGTCGTCATCGACGACCTTGAACTTCTTGCGCAGACGCTTGATGTGGCTGTCGATGGTGCGGTCGTCGACATAGACCTGATCGTCGTAGGCGGCGTCCATCAGGGCGTTGCGGCTCTTCACCACGCCGGGCCGGGTGGCGAGCGCCTGCAGGATCAGGAATTCGGTGACGGTCAAGGTGACCGGATCGTTCTTCCAGGTGCAGGTATGGCGTTCCGGATCCATGCGCAGCTGGCCGCGCTCGAGCGCCTTGGCGTCGTTTTCCTTCGGCGTCAGCGTCGGATCTTTTGGGCTGGCGCGGCGGAGTACGGCCTTGACGCGCTCGACCAGCAGGCGCTGCGAGAATGGTTTGCGGATGAAATCGTCGGCGCCCATCTTGAGGCCGAACATTTCGTCGATTTCCTCGTCCTTGGAGGTGAGGAAGATCACCGGCATGTCCGATTTCTGGCGCAGCCGGCGCAAGGTTTCCATGCCGTCCATGCGCGGCATCTTGATGTCGAGGATGGCAAGGTCCGGCGGTGAGGTCTTGAACCCGTCCAGTGCGGAGGCGCCATCGGTGTAGGTCATGATGCGATAGCCCTCGGCTTCGAGCGCCATGGACACCGAGGTCAAGATGTTGCGGTCATCGTCGACGAGAGCGATTGTTGGCATAAAGCCCCTCTAATACGTCGTCTGAAAAAGATTGCGTGACGGCCCGCTAGGTTTGAAGCCCAGAAACAGGGTCCGAAATGTGGCCTCTTTGCAACAACTATGTGATTCTGTAGCGAATTCAAGCCCAACAGCGCAAACTGGGCCGCGCCCAAGCTCATTCGATCACCCCGGGTTCCCGTTCATGACGCCTGAAAATCCGACCGATGGACCTTTGCCAGGCCTCATGCCGGGCCGTACGCCCGAAAACGCCCCCCAGCCCGCGGATTTCATCCCGCGCGATTGGGCCAAGGTCCTGCTGCGAACGATCCGTTCCGGCGCGCTGTCGACGCTTGATCGCAACACCGGTTACCCCTTCGCCTCGCTGGTCAATGTGACCACCGACAGCGATGGCGCGCCGCTGATCCTGGTGTCGAAGCTTGCCACCCATACGGCTAATCTCGAACACGACGGCCGCGCCTCGTTTCTGCTGGCGGAGACCGGCAAAGGCGACGCGCTGACGCATCCGCGCCTCACCGTGCTGGGCACGCTGGTGCCGGTGACGCGCGACAGCGCCGACGAGGCCCGCATCCGCCGGAGATTTCTGGCGCACCATCCTAAATCGAAACTCTATGCCGGCTTCGGCGACTTCGCGTTCTGGCGCATGAACGTCGTTTCAGCTCATCTCAATGGCGGCTTTGCACGCGCCGCCGATTTGACCGCTGCCGATGTGCTGACCGATCTCACCGGTGCCGAGGCGCTGATCGAGGCGGAAGAGGGCGCGGTCGCGCACATGAATGCGGACCACGCCGAAGCGTGCCGGCTCTATGCGACGAAATTGCTTGGCGGACCGGATGGCGACTGGCGTTGCGCCGGCATCGATCCCGAAGGCATCGATCTACAAAACGGTCCGCTCGCGCTGCGCCTGCCGTTCCCGCAACGCGTCACCGGGCCGGGTCCGCTGCGCGCGTTGTTGAAGCAGTTGGCGGAGCAGGCGCGGGCGCGCTAGGCTCGTCGAGCTCAGACGACAAAAAACAAAAACTTGGGAGTGAGACGATGAAGTTTCTGGCGCACGCCGCGATCGCGGCGCTGGTGATGTGCGTGGCTCAGCAGGCTCACGCCGCCGAGATCAAGGTGATCTGCATTCCCGCCTGGAAGGCCTCGTTCGAACCGCTGCTGCAGCAATTCGAGCGCGACTCCGGACACAAGGTCACCGTGCACTATGCGATCTTCCCTGATCAACAGCAGCAAATCGAAGCCGGCGATTTTGACGTCGCGCTCTTTGCTGCGCCGCAGGTCGAAGACCTGATCAAGCAAAAACGCATTGTCGCCGGATCGAGCGTCAATATTGTGCGCACCAGCATCGGCGTCGCGGTCAAGACCGGCGCGGCGAAACCCGATATTCACGACGAAGCGGCTTTCAAGCGCACGCTGCTGACGGCCAAGTCGATTACCTACACCAAGCAAAGTCAGACCGGCGTTTACCTAACGCGGCAGCTTGAAAGCATCGGCGTCATGGATGCGATCAAGGACAAATTGATCCTTCAGCCCGGCGGCGCTATGACCACGCCGGCGGTCGCCAGAGGCGAAGCCGAACTGGGCATTGTGCTCGTCAGCGACATTGTCGGGACGCCGGGCGTCGACTTGGTCGGGCCGCTGCCGCAGTCGTTGCAAAACTACGTGACGCAAACCGCTGCCGTCGGCGCCGCGGCGAAGCAGCCTGAAGCGGCCGCTGCTTTCGTAAAGTATCTCGCCAGCCCCGCCGCCGGCGCCGTGTTCAAAGCCAAGGGTTTCGAACCGGCGAAATAAAAGTCCAGATTGCCCATCTCGCCCACGGATGGCGCGGCGGGTGGGGATTTGGCAGACTTCGCTCAACAAACAAAAACTTTCAGGGAGGCGACCATGCGGAAAATTCTCTCGACACTATTCCTGTGCGCGATGGCAAGTTCGATTACTTGGCCTGCAGTGGCCGCCGAACCGATGGCGCTGCGCGACATGGGCTCGTTCCATGTCGGCGGCCGCATCGTCGAGATCACCGGCAAGCCGGTCAAGGAAGTCGTGTTCACGCCCGGCGGCGTGCCCGCCAAGGTCGATCCCAATGGCAAGTACCAGGTCGAGCAGATGTACGTTCAGTACTTCCTGCCGCAGAACAAGAAGGGAAAGCTGCCGCTGCTGCTGTGGCACGGCGGTGGTCTGTCGGGCGTGACCTATGAGACCAAGCCGGACGGCAAGCCGGGCTGGCTCGATTATTTCATCCGCGCCGGCTGGGACACTTATATCTCCGACGCCATGGAGCGCGGCCGCTCCGGCTGGAGCAGCACCTTCAAGGGCGAGGCGATGGAACTGCCCTTCAACGATCCGTGGGAGCGTTTCCGCATCGGGCCGGCCGGTTCGTGGAATGACGATGTCGAAAAGCGCGTCACCTATCCGGGCGCGCAGTTTCCGACCGAGTCCTATGCGCAGTTCATGAAGCAGGGCGTGCCGCGCTGGGTTACGACAGACGAGCAGATCATCAACGCCTACATCTCGCTGGTCGACAAGATCTGCCCTTGCGTCGTGCTGGTGCATAGCCAGTCCGGCACCTTCGGCTACAAGGTGCTCGAAGCGCGGCCGGACAAGGTGAAGGCGCTCGTTGCCGTCGAGCCGACGCTGGCCGGCGACAAGAACAAGATCGCATCGATCAAGGGCACGCCGATCCTCACCATCATCGGCGACAACGCCAAGGATCATCCGCGCTGGAAAAATATCCGGCAGAATAGCGTCGGCTATTCGGAAGCTTTCAAGGCCGGCGGCGGCGACTTCACGCTGGTCGATCTGCCTGACGCCGGCATGAAGGGCAATTCGCACATGATGATGATGGACAAGAACAGCGACCAGATCGCCGGCTTGATCCAGAAGTGGCTTGTAAGCAAAGGTCTGGCCGAGTGAGGACAACGATCATGCGTCGCTTCTTCACCGCACTCTTGATAGGCGTGCTCGCCACGCCCGCGATTGCCGCCGACGACATCGTGTTGCGGGGAATGGGCTCCTTCCACATCGGCGGGCGTATTGCGGAGGTGAAGGGCAAAGAGGTGCGCATGATCGTGCGCCAGCCGGGCGGGCCGCTCACCAAGCTCGACCCCAACGGCAAGTACATGGTTGAGCAGATGTACGTGCAGTACTTCCTGCCGAAAAACAAAATGGGAAAGCTGCCACTGCTGACGTGGCACGGCGGCGGGCTCACCGGCGTGACCTACGAAAGCACGCCGGACGGCCGGGAAGGCTGGGTCAACTTCTTCATCCGCAAGGGCTGGGATGTCTACAATTCCGATGCGGTCGAGCGCGGCCGCTCGGGCTTTGCCTCGCCGGATGTGTGGCCGTCGGAGCCGACTTTCCTTCCCTTTGCCGATCCGTTCGAGCGTTTCCGCATCGGGCAGGGCGAAGGCTCGTGGAGCGACGATCCGGCGCAGCGCAAAGTGATCCCCGGTAGCCAGTTTCCGGTCGAGGCTTACAACAACTACATGCGGCAGACGGTGCCGCGCTGGCTGTCGACCGATCAGGCGATCATCGATGCCTATGTCGCGCTGGTGGATAAAGTGTGCCCCTGCGTCCTGCTGCTGCACAGCCAGGGCGGTTCGTTCGGCTTCAAGGTCGCGGAGCTACGGCCCGACAAGGTGAAGGCCATCGTCGCGGTGGAATCCGCGACCGCCGGCATCGTCGCCAACGCGCCGAAGTTGAAAAACACGCCGGTGCTGATGATCTTCGGCGACAACGTCGACCAGCACCCGCGCTGGGCGGCCTTCAAGAAGATCGACACCGAATATGCCAACGCCATCAAGGCCGGCGGCGGTTCTGTGGACTGGATCAACCTCCCCGAGATCGGCATCAAGGGGAACTCGCACATGATGATGCAGGACAAGAACTCGGACCAGATCGCCGAGGTCATTCAGAAGTGGCTGGTGGCCAAAGGTCTGGGCGAATAGCGCATTTGGCCGGCTTCCCGCCGGCACCTCGAGGGCGCGACCCGGCCTGGCCTGTCGGACCCGGAAATACCGAATTTGGTTAATCCGGCAGGCCGCCGACGATCTGTGTCAAAAAACACAGGGCTTTTGGCGCGCCGCATTGATGCAGCGCAAAGCCGGTCATTGATGCAGCGCAATGTGAACCTGCGCAGTTGCATGGCATTTAGCCTTGGCAATTCAGGATGTTCGTGACTATGGTCGCGCGCTTTTGAGAGCCCGGCTAGACTTTAGGTCTACGGCCGTGAGGGGCCTGACGGCTCGTTGAGGGGCAGGCGGTAAACAGCCTACCTGAGTGGGAGGATTTCTGGTGATTGAGACTGGTGTGCGCAACAGTGCCTATGGCGCGGACAAATTCGGTTTGAAAGATCTCGCCGAGGTTCACTGGAATCTGACCGAGCCCTCGCTGTACGAGCATTCGATTGCCGCCAAGGAAGCGACCATCGTCGAGGGCGGCGCCCTGTCGGCCTTCACCGGCCATCACACCGGCCGCTCGCCGAAGGACAAGCACACGGTCGACGACGATCTGACGCATGACGTCTTGTGGTGGGAAGGCAACCGCAAGATGACGAAGGACCACTTCGCCACGATGCTCGCCGACTTCCGCGCGCACTGCAAAGGCAAGAAGCTGTTCGCGCAGGACCTCTACGGCGGCGCCGATCCGACCTATCGCATCAAGGTCCGCGTCTTCACCGAATATGCCTGGCACTCGCTGTTCATCCGCCAGCTTCTGATCCGTCCGGAATTGGCTGAACTGGCCGCCTTCACGCCCGAACTCACCATCATCGATCTGCCGTCGTTCAAGCCGGACGCCAAGCGTCATGGCGGCCGCGAAGGCTCCGACACGCAGGTTGCGATCGATTTCACCAACAAGATCGTTCTGATCTGCGGCAGTTCTTACGCGGGCGAGATGAAGAAGTCGGTGTTCACGACATTGAATTTCTACCTTCCGGCCCAGAACGTCGTGCCGATGCACTGCTCGGCCAACGTCTCGGCGGACGGCAAGGAGAGCGCGCTGTTCTTCGGCCTGTCGGGCACCGGCAAGACCACGCTGTCGGCCGACCCGAACCGCACGCTCATCGGCGACGACGAAACCGGCTGGGGTCCGGACGGCATCTTCAATTTCGAAGGCGGCTGCTACGCCAAGACCATCAAGCTCTCCAAGGAAGCGGAGCCGATGATCTGGGACGCCACCAACCGCTTCGGCGCGGTGCTGGAGAATGTCACCTTCGATGAATACACCCGCAAGCCGAACTACGATGACGACAGCAAGACCGAGAATACCCGCTCGGCCTATCCGCTCGACTTCATCCCGAATGCTTCGCGCAGCGGTCGCGCCAGTCATCCGAAGAACATCATCTTCCTGACGGCCGACGCCTTCGGCGTCATGCCGCCGGTTGCCAAGCTGACGCCGACCCAGGCGATGTACCACTTCCTGTCGGGTTACACCGCCAAGGTGGCCGGTACCGAGAAGGGTCTTGTGGGCGTGCAGCCGGAATTCTCGACCTGCTTCGGCTCGCCGTTCCTGCCGCGCAATCCGTCGGTCTATGCCGACCTGCTGCGCGACTACATCAAGAAGCACAATGTCGACGTCTGGCTGGTCAACTCCGGCTGGACCGGCGGCATCTACGGCGTCGGCCGCCGTATGCCGATCAAGGCGACCCGCACACTGGTCACCGCCGCGCTCAACGGTTCGCTCAAGAACGCCGACTTCCGCACGGATCCGTATTTCGGCTTCGCGGTGCCGACCTCGGTGCCGGGCGTCGAGCCGCACCTCTTGAACCCGATCAAGACCTGGCAGAACAAAGCCGAGTTCGACAAGACCGCGCGCGAGCTGGTCGGCATGTTCCAGAAGAACTTTACCAAGTTCGAAAAGGACGTGACGGCAGAGGTCAAGGCGGCGGCGCCGGAAGTGCGCATCGCCGCGGAGTAAGTTTCCTCGCAAAAGTTTGCAAAAGGGCGGCCGTCATGGCCGCCTTTTTTTGTTTCACGCCATGCCGCCGACGAATCCCTCGTTCTTGTCGTCATACATGAGCGAGATGCGCACGCCGCCCCGGCAGAAACGGTTTGAACAGCATAGGCTGTATTCGACTTCATCCAGATAAGCGTGCTGGCAATCGAATTTCATCCGTATCTGTGCCGGTGTCTCGTAACGGGATAGCCCGCATCGCTTGCATTCGATCTCGATTTCCGTTCCGGCATCAAGGTCGCTCAATTTCAGATCGGTTTTCCAGGTCACCAGAAGTCCTCCGCGCGCGGAATCCGCGTGTAGCTGATCTTGCCACCGGCATAGCCGCCGGGTGGCGGTGTCCAGGGGCCGAAGCTGACAAGGGTACGGCCGTATTTACGGTTGAGCGCATCGATCGCTGTCGTGGCGTCCTCGCAGCGGCGGCGTTGTTTGTCGTCGTCGAGCAAAATATCAAGTTGGCGTTCACTGGCGCGGGTCAGTTCGAGCAGCGTGACGCCGAGACGCAAGATGCGCGCGCTACGTGGCAGCTTTAACTCAACGTCGCTCCACAGACGCTCAAGTGCCGACAGCACGGCCTGATCGTCATGCACCGCTGGCAGCCATGCATCGCGATGCACCGAACCGCTACCCATCAGTTCCAGCCACAGCCAGAGACGGCCGGCGTTCCAGCCGTCGCGCCGCATACGGCGTGCCGCTTTGACCAGCAGCAGACGGGACGCGGACTTGACGTGTTGGGCGGTGCGGTGATCCGGCGGCAGCACGCGGCCGTGGCCGTACATGCCGCGGCCCGATGGCGGTGTCTGCACGTCATAACCATGGAGCGCGTACCACAGCCGTTCGCCGGTCACGTTGCCCCAAAGTTTACGCATGTGCTTGGGCTGGGTGGCGAGCAAATCCGCCATCGTCGCAATGCCGGCGTCGATCAGATTTTGCTCCATCCGCGCGCCGACGCCGGGAATGTCCCGCAGAGTCAGCCGCAGCAGCGGACCCGGCATATCTTTCGGGTGCCATATCAGGTTGCCGTTCGGCTTGCCGATCTTGCACGCCATCTTGGCAAGTTGGCGATTGGCGGCGAAGCCGATCGAACAGGTGATAAAGGGGCCGATATTGTCGGCGATCCGTTTCTTGATCTTCAAACCAAGCGTATGCGGATCGCTTTGTTCGGCAGGCGAGACGCGGCAGGTGAGTTCGTCGATCGATTTCACCGCATCGACGGGAATGACGGCGGAGATTTCAGACAGCAGGTTTTTATGCGCGCGGCGGTAGAGGTCGGGCGATTGCGGTACGAAGATGATATCGGGGCAGAGTTCCCGTGCCTCCTCCATGCTCATCACATTTTTGACGCCGCGCAGCTTGGCCTCGCGCGAGCAGGCGATGACGCAGGTGTGCCGCGCGTCCTTGAACGGCACGACCCCGACCGGCTTGCCGCGCAGATGCGGATGGGCCTGTTGTTCGACCGCGGCGAAAAAACCATCGCAGTCAATATACAGACGTTCGACTTCTCGGGGCTGGCGCACGGCTTTTCTTCCTGAAGAGGAAGACTAGAACATAACATGAACAAACGAGTCAACACCAGCAGGTTGCCTCCGACATCAAAGGCAGCCGCAGCGCACGAAAAGCGCGCATCGCCGTGGAGCAAGTTCCGCGCGGAGATTTGGAAAAGGGTGGCCCGTGACCGCGTTTTTTTCGGTTTCGGTATCACCCAACCGCGACTCCATAAAATTGTAACGATCCCGGTTGCGATGTTTTATCCGGCGCCTGCCATGACAAACGCTCTGGGACGATAAGGAGAGCGTGTTGACCAAATTCGTGATCAAGGGCACCGACGACAAAGCGCGGGCGTTGCTCGATAGCAATCTTGAGGCTCAGAAAAAGGCGTTCGAGGCAGGGCTCGATAACCTGTTCAAATCGCCAGCGCATGTGACGGTGACCGCGGTTCCGGTTCGCAAAGCCGCCGCTCAGCCGGCCGCGAAGCCTACACAGGCTGCGACGCCGTCGCGCAGCGGGCGCGGAACGCTGCTGGGCACGAACCGGGAGCGTCGCTTCGTATAATCGTGCATGGCGTTGGTTTGAAACGGGCGGCCTTCGTGGCCGCCCTTTTTATTGGTGCAGCCGCATATTACCGCTAGGTTGGCGTCCGGTTCGTCTTTCCGGAGTTCACGATGCTGCCGCCCAAAGCTTTCACGATTCCCGCACACGGCGCTGCCATGCCGGCCATCGGCTTCGGCACCATGCTGCTGCCGCAACGGCCCGTCGAACTGGTCGCTCATGCCATTAAATCGGGCTACCGGCTGATCGATACCGCGCGCAAATATGGCACCGAGGAACGCGTCGGCGAGGGCATCCGCGCCAGCGGCATCGCGCGCAATGAATTGTGGGTGACGACCAAGGTGACGGAAGAGAATGCCCGCGAGGCGGATTTTCTCAAGTCGGCCGAAACCAGCCTGAAGACGCTTGGTCTGGACTATGTCGACCTGCTGCTGGTGCACTGGCCGCAGCCGAATGTCCCGCTCAAGGAGACGCTGGGTGCGCTGGCCAAGGCCAAGCGCAGCGGCCTGACGCGGTACATTGGCGTGTCCAACTACACGTTGGCGATGCTCGAGGAGGCGGTCCGTGTCTGCCCCGAGCCGCTGATCACCAACCAGCTCGAATATCACGCCTATCTGCCGCAGGACCGCATGCTCGCGGCGTTGCGCGGCTACGGCATGATCCTGACCGCTTACTGCCCGGTGGCGCGCGGCCAGTTGCTGGACGATCCCGTCATCAAGGACGTGGCCAAGGCGCACGGCAAGACGGCGGCACAGGTGTGCCTGCGTTGGCTCATTCAGCAGCCGATGGTGTCGGCGGTGCCGCGCGCGCTGGAAGAAGCGCACATCGAGGAAAACCTCGACGTATTCGACTTCACGCTCAGTGACGACGAGATGAAGAAGATTTCGGCACTGCGCAGCAAGCGCGTGCGTATCGCCGATCCGCCGGAACGCGCGCCGAAGTGGGATGTCGAGCCGGTCTAACCCGGCTTAACCCAGCACGCGCGTGACGTCGTCGAACAACTCGTCGACCGTATACTTCCGCGGGATCAGCTTCTGGCGGAAGCTGTAGTCGATGATGAGCTCGAGCGAACGGCGGTTGGCCTCGATGCCGAAACGCAACGGATCGAGCAGGCTGTTGTCCGCCGCCGGCTGCGCCGCGCGCCGGCTCTCCAGCAAGATGCGATAGATTTCCTTGATCACGTCGGGGCGTGATTTCGAGATCGAGTCCCGCACCACCATCATGTGGTTGATCGGTACGCCGCCGTGAGATTCGGCCCATTTTTTGGCCACGGCGTCGGCATCGGGAATGAGCGGCTTGAGGCGTGGGTCGGGAATCTTGTCGCCGACGATGGCGGCATCGATCTCGCCGTCGAGCAGCATCTGCGTCAGATTTTTGTCCGCCGGGGCGCGGGTGACGAATTCCGGATCCTTGTATTCGGCAACATGCGGGTCCTCGAAGGTCACCCACTGCACTTTCAGCGGATCGACGCCGTAATCGTCGGCGAGAAAACCGCGCACCCAGGCGCCGGTGGTCTGCGTATAGGCGCGCACGCCGACGCGCTTGCCGGTCAGATCCGAAGCCTTCAGCGCGCCGCGTTCGGGATTGTAGGCGATGGTGTGATGCTGGCCGCGGCCGACCACGGTCGCCGGAATGAGGGTGTAGGCCTTGCCGGCGGCTTTGGCTTGCAAATAGGTGACGATGGCCAGTTCGGCGAGGTCGAACCTGGCTTCGCGCACCAGCGGCTTGAAGGCGGTGTTCGACACTTTCACATCGGCGATGTCGAATTCGACGAGATCGGATCTGATCTCGCCGTTCCTGATCGCGGCCGCGACCGGATAGTTGCCGAGCAGGGTGGCGAGTTTCATTTTTTCGGCCATCGGTGTCTCCTCAGTCTGCCAGCACGGGATACAGCGTATGCGCTGTCTTGGCGAAAATCCATTCCTGGTCGGTCTTCGACAGACTGGCGACGCTCTCGCGCGCCAGCTTCAGCAGCGAGGGCAGCGTGCCTTCGTTGGACGGATAGTTAGAACCCCAGGCGAGCCTCTGCGCGCCGAATTCGGCAACGAGCTTCTGGAAGAATGTGTCCGGGGTCGCTTTGCCCTTGCGGCTTTCATGGAACACGCGCGGCGAGAGCTTGAGATAGACGTTGGGGTACTTCGCCAGTTCGAAGAGGCTTGCTGCGGCGGCGTAGGGCGGCCCGTCTTCGAGCGACGGACGCGCGCAGTGATCGAGCAGGATCTTCACGTTGGGGAAGCGCTTGGCCATGTTGATGGCCTGCGGAATAGCCTTGGCGGACATCTGCAAACACACCGAGAGGCCGAGCTCTCCGGCAGCGGTCCAGCCCGGATAGGATTTCGGATCGTCGAGCCAGCTTGCCTGCTCCGACATGGTGCTGCCGAAGGTGAAGAGACGCAGACCGGCGAGGCCCTTGCCGAGCCAGTACTTCATGCGTTCCGCCGCGTCGGGCGCCATGATGTCGACCGAGAACACGCCAGTGAAACGCTCCGGATGTGCGGCGACCGCATCGGCGACGTAGGAGTTGTCATGGCCGTAACAGGTCGAGGCCTGCACGATGGCGGCCTTGTCCACGCCGGCCTCATCCATTGCCGCGAGCATCTGCTCCATCGATACCGGACGCGTAGCCGACCAGTCCGACTGCTTGCCGCCCAGCGGCGCACGCGGATAGCGCGCGGTATCGATAGAGATGATGTGCGGATGGATATCGATGGTGGTCATGGGAGGTCCGGTATTGAGGCGGGGTCCCGGCGGCGCCGGGCGGCCTTCCGTAGAACACGGCATCGCCAGCGTAAAGCGGCTCGGCCATGCATTCAGCGTCTTACGGCGTGTGGGCAAAACATATTGTCAGCGCCGCCGTGGCTCCCTAGTGTCCGCGCCAAACGCCAAGAGAACGCCATGAGGAAGAGTAGAAAATGAACTTGTTATTTGCCGTACGGTCGTTGTTGAGCTGCACGGCCGCGGTGCTTTGTGCGCTTACGATCGGCACTGGGGCACAGGCCCAGACGTATCCAACGAAACCGGTGCGCGTGATCGTGCCTTATGGTCCCGGCGGCATCGCCGACGTCACCATGCGGATGGTGGCACAGAGCATGAGCCAGAAATTTGGTCAGCAGTTCTTCATTGAGAACAGGCCGGGTGCTGCCGGCGTGGTCGGCATGCAGGCCGGCAGGGATGCGCCGCCGGATGGCTACACACTGGTGATGCTCGGCGGCGGCCTGACCATCGCCAAGGCGCTGTTCAAGACGCTGCCGTACGACATCGAAAAGGATTTCGTACCGGTTTCGACCACTGCGTCCTACGGACTGGTGATAACGACCAAAGTCGGTGGCGCATACAAGAACATTCAGGATGTCATTACCGCCGCCAAGGCAAAACCCGGCAAGCTGAACTTCGGCTCGATCAACGCCGGCAGCGCGCAGAACCTCTCGGCCGAGCTGTTCAAGACCCTCGCAGGCCTCGACGTCACCGTCGTGCCGTACAAGACGTCACCGGATCTCGCCAACGCCGTGCTGCGCGGCGATGTCGATGTCGCCTTCGAGTATTACGCCGGTTTCCAGGCTTCCATCACCAACGACCAGATGGTCGTGCTTGCGACCACTGGACCCCGAGCGCGCCAGCAACCTGCCGAACGTGCCGACCGCGAAAGAGAGCGGTCTGCCCGGCTACGAAGTCACAAGCTGGAACGGGCTTGCGGTCCCCGCAGGTACCCCCGCCGAGATCGTCACCACGCTCAACCATGCGGTCGAAGAAGCGCTGAAGTCGCCGGAAGTGCAGAAATATTCCGCCGCCGCCGGCATGGATGCGCGCGGCATGTCATCCGCCGATCTGCATGCCCGTATCAAGAGCGACGTCGCCAAATGGTCGCAGGTCATCGACAAGGCAGGCATCGAGAAGCGATAAAAGAGCATCGCCGAGTGCTAAAGCGCAAAGCGCGAGCCGTTATTCGATCTTGATGCTGGCGCGCTTGACGACGTCGGACCACTTGGCGATTTCGGCTTTGACCATCGGTTCGATTTCGTTGAGCGGCGTGCTCATCGGCACGCCGGCATCCGCGGCAATCCGCTTGGCCACCTCCGGGTCCGCCACGGCCTTTTTCAATTCGGCGTGCAGCTTCTCGATGATGGGCTGTGGCGTTTTCTTCGGCGCCCACAAGCCGAACCAGACATAGTTCTGAAAGCCGGGAACGGTTTCGGCGACCGTCGGCACATCGGGCAGTGCCGGCGAGCGTTCCTTGCCAGTCACCGCGAGCGCGCGAACGGTGCCTGACTTGATCTGTCCCAAAGCGCTCGACAGGTTGTCGAAGAACACCGGCGTGCGGCCTGAGATGACGTCGGTATAAGCCGGCGACGCGCCGCGATAGGGAATGTGCGTCATGCTGGTGCCGGTCATCAGCTTGAACAATTCGAGCGAGAGGTGCTGGCCGCTGCCGTTGCCGGCCGAGGCGACGTTGATCTCGCCGGGTTTGGCCTTGGCCATGTCGATCAGCTCTTTGACCGACTTCGCCGGGAAATCCTTGCTGACGACGAGAACGAAGGGAAACTCCGCCATCATGCCGACCGGCGTGAAATCCCGGATCGTGTCATAGGCCAGCTTGTCGTAAAGAGCCGAATTGACCGCCATGTTGGCGTTGAGGCCGGTCAGCAGCGTGTAGCCGTCCGGCTGTGCGTTGGCAGCAGCGACGGTGCCGACGATGGTGCCCGCGCCAGTGCGGTTGTCGATGACAAAGGTTTGCTTGAGTTGCGTTTGCAGTTGCGCGCCGACGATGCGCGAGATGATGTCGGTTCCGCCGCCTGGCGGCTGCGGTACGATGATGGTGACGTTGCGCGACGGATAGTCCTGCGCGGCCGCGGGTGCTGCGGCCAATCCTGCCAGCGCGGCGGCGAGCGCCACAGCTTGAAAGCGATTAAACATTGTTCCTCCCAGGAGTTTCTGTTTTTTATTGTGCGGACCGTTGTGGTCTCGCCTTGTGTGCTTCGATGAAACTTACAGTCGGCCGCGGGGGCTGTCCATCATGCGGCTGTATCCAGCTTACCGAGACTCGGTCGCGTCGTAGAAGTCGCCGACGGCTTTATTGAAAAACGCGGGCTGTTCGATATTCGCAATATGGCCGGCCTGCTTGATCTCAAGGAAGCGTGCGCCCTTGATCATCGCTGCCATCTGGCGGCTGTTTTCCGGCGGCGCGCCATGGTCTTCGTCGCCACACATCACAAGCATCGGCGCTGTGATCTCGTTTAAACGCGGGCCGTAGTTCAAGCGCGCCAGGGCGGCGGCGCAGCCGCAATAGCCGTTGACGGATGTGCGGCGTACCATCGCCTCCATGCGGGCGACCACCGCCGGATTGCGCTGACTGAGCCCTTCGCTCGACCAGCGCGATACTGTCGACGCGACCACCGCTTCGATGCCGCTTTTGCGAACGGCGACGATGCGATCGAGCCACGCCTTGGTGAAGTCCGGCGTGGTGGTGTGGCGCGAGTCCGTGATGACTGCGCTCTTGATCTTGTTCGGATGGCGGATCAGCAGGCCGAGGCCGACCATGCCCCCCATCGACAGGCCGGCGAAGTGGGCTTGCTTGACGCCGAGGGCGTCGAGAATGCCCGCCGCGTCGTCGACCAGTTGATCGAGCGAATAGTCGCCCGCAGGCGCCGCCGAAGCGCCGTGGCCGCGCGCGTCATAGCGCAGCACGCGATAGCGATCTTTGAGTGCGCCGGCAAGTTCATCCCACATCGACAGATCGGTCGCGAGACCATGGCTGAGCAAAACCCAGGGGCCTCGTTCGCCGTCGATACGATAGTTGAAGCTAGAGCCGTTCGCGTCGATTTCCATGCCGCGGAAGTTATCTTTTCCGGGTGGCCGGCGCTACCGGCTGCGCGGACGCGACAGGCTCGGACGGTGTCGTCGGGACGCCAAGCTTCGCCAGCAACTCGACGGTCGGATAGGAATCCGCCGGCAGGCCATATTTCATCTGCGCCTTCTTCACCGCGGCGCGGGTGCCGGCGCCGAATTTGCCATCGGCTTCGGTGATGCCTTCGTAGTTCTGCTTGATCAGCGCCTTTTGCAAATCCATCATCTGCTGCGAGGTCAGCGGTACGATGGTCGCGGCGCCGGCGCGATTGAGCGGCGCC
Source organism: uncultured Hyphomicrobiales bacterium (assembly GCA_903885555.1). Lineage (GTDB taxonomy): Bacteria > Pseudomonadota > Alphaproteobacteria > Rhizobiales > Xanthobacteraceae > Pseudolabrys. Next base: position 25,431 of record CAISIV010000063.1, on the reverse strand, counting down.
GCACCGGCGATGCGCGTGGCGTAATAGGCAACCGTGGTCGAATAGACGTAAGCCGAATTCCAGCCGAGAAACGCCTTGAAGTTCGGGTAGACGAGGAAGGCCGGGCCATTGCGGCCCATCGGCAAGATCATCGACGCGGGCAGGTCGGCGGCGGCAAGCTGGCCGTAGGCCGGCTTCACGCCCCATTTCGCCCACTGCGATACAGGCAGCTGGACGGTGAGATCGGCCTGATCCCACGGCATGTCACGCGGCACTATGACCTCCTGCAGCCAGGGCTGGCCGCGCTGCCAGCCGAGACTGACGAGGAAGTTGGCGGCGGACGCTACTGTATCGGGAATACTCTTGATCAGGTCGCGGCGGCCGTCGCCGTCGAAGTCGACCGCGTTCTTGAGATAATCGGAGGCGGTAAATTGCATGCCGCCGAATTCGCCGGCCCAGTCGCCGTTCAGATCCTCAACGTGCTGATCGCCGCGCTCGACGATGCGAAGCGTATCGAGCAGTTGATTGCGGAAGAATTCCGGACGGCGGCAGTCATAGGCCAATGTCGCGTTGGCGCTGAGGATCTTGTATTTGCCGAAGCTGGCGCCGAAGTCGCTCTCGAGGCCCCAGAACGCGGCCAGAACCGGCGCTGGCACGCCATACTGTTTCTCGACCTTGGCGAACAGCGCGGCGTTTTTCTTGATGATGGCCTGACCATTCGGAATACGGCCGCCGCCGGTCATGCGGTCGGAGAACTGGATGAAGGTCTGCTGAAAAACCGACTGGCCGCTGTCACGGCGGATGATCACCGGATCGAACGTCATGTACGGCGAGGCTTCGGCGATGACGCGAGCCGAGATGCCTTGCGCCAGTGCGTCCTTCTTGAAGTCTTGCAGCCATTTGTCGAAGCTGCCGGTGTTTCGGCAACGCGGCGCGGCCAAGGCCTCGCCCGCCAGCAACGCGCCGAGCGCGGCCACGGCGAATGTCAACGCGGTCTTGCGCATCGCTTAAGTCACTTTCATCAAAAGAGAGTTCAGCTGCCCTGCATGCGGGCGAGCAATTCCGGCGTCGGCCAGGCGTCGGCCGGCATGCCGTATTTGATCTGCGCCTTACGGACCGCCTTACGGGTGCCGCCGCCGAGTTTGCCGTCGGCTTCGCCGACATTGTAGCCCTGCTGGTTGAGCAGGTTCTGCAGCGCGACGACCTGTTCGGTGGTCAGCGGAACGACGCTCTTGGCGCCTTCTTCGTTGACGGGAGGTGCGCCGGCAAGGCGTGTCGCGAAATAGGCGACGGTCGTCGAGTAGACGAAGGCAGAATTCCAGTCGATGAAGACCTTGAAGTTCGGATAGGCGAGGAATGCCGGACCGTTACGGCCCATCGGCAGGATCAGCGAAGCCGGTAAATTGTCTTTCGGTAACGTGCCGCTGGTCGGCTTCACGCCCCAGGCGACCCACTGCGAACGTGGGTGCTGGATGTCGAGATCGGCTTCTTGCCACGGCAGGCTGGCCGGCACTTCGACTTCCTGCAGCCAGGGCTCACCACGCTTCCAGCCGATGCTCTTGAGATAATTGGCTGCCGAGGCCAGCGTGTCCGGCGTGCTCTTGATCAGATCGCGGCGGCCATCGTTATCGAAATCGACGCCGTATTTCATGTAGTTCGACGGCGTGAACTGCATGCCGCCGAATTCGCCGGCCCAGTTGCCGGTCATTTCCTCGATGCGCTGATCGCCGCGCTGGATGACGCGTAGCGCGTCCACCAGTTCGGTGCGGAAATGATCGCCGCGGCGGCAGTCATAGGCGAGCGTCGCCAGCGAAGGCAGAATTTTGAACTTGCCGAAAATGGCGCCGAAGTCGCTTTCAAGGCCCCACACTGCGGTGATGACCTCGGCCGGCACGCCGTAGGTCTGTTCGATGCGCGCGAACAGCGCGGCGTGTTCCTTCATCTTGGCGATGCCGTTAGGGATGCGCTGGCCGCCGAGGAGCCGCTTGGAGAAGTCGATAAAGGTGCGCTGGAACACGCCCTGGCCGGAATCGCGTTTGATAACCGACTCGTCGAAGGTTAATTCCGGCGCGGCAGCTTGGACGATCTTCGGCGAGACACCCTGGGCGATGGCGTCTTTTTTGAACTGCTCGACCCATTTGTCGAAATTGCCGGTGTTCTGGCAACGGGGGGCAGCCAAAGCGGGGCTTGTCAGCAAAGCCGCCAGCACGCCGCCCACCAATAAGAGGGCCGGTTTCCGCATTGTCAGGGTCCGCCTTTTTCCAATGAATACGGGCCAAATCTGCCCAACGGAGGGGCTGGGTCAAGATACATCGCTGAACTGCGTTAAGACCAATTCTTGTGCAAATAATGGTCTGAATCTATGAAGACAGCCCTGCCGGAAGGCGCCTTGAGACAGTAAGCCGCATGCAAGTCCTTGTTATCGGAGCCGGGGTCGTCGGCCTTGCCGTCGCCCGCGCCGCCGCGCTCAAAGGCCACGAGGTCATCGTGGCCGAAGCCGAGCACGCCATCGGCACCATCACTTCCTCGCGCAACAGCGAGGTGATCCACGGCGGCATGTATTATCCGACCGGCACCTTGCGCGGAAAACACTGCGTGCGCGGCCGGCGCATGCTGTACGAGTTCTGCGCCTCGCACGGCGTGCCGCATCGTAAATGCGGCAAGCTGGTGGTCGCCACCAACGACGCCGAGATGGAAAAAATCCACGCCATCGAAGCGCAGGGCCACATCAACGACGTCGAAGGCCTGGAATTGCTCGGCGGCAATGCGGCGCGCGCGCTCGAGCCCGAATTGACCTGCGTCGGCGCGTTGCTGTCGCCGGAGACCGGCATCATCGATAGTCACGCCTACATGCTGGCATTGCGCGGTGATCTCGAAGACGCCGGCGGCGTCATCGCCGTGAACACGCCGGTGACTGGCGCGCGGCGCAAGAACGGCCAGTGGCAGGTCGATTTCGGCGGGGCCGACAAAGGCACGTTCGAATTCGATGCGATTGCCAATTGCGCGGGCTTGCGTGCGCAGGCCGTGGCGCGGACGATGGAAGATTATCCGGCGGCGCGCGTGCCGCGTCTGGTGCTCGGCAAGGGCAATTATTTTTCTTATGCCGGCAAGCCAGTGTTCTCGCGGCTGATCTATCCGACGCCGATCGTCGGCGGCCTCGGCGTGCATGTGACGCTCGACATGGCGGGACGCATGCGTTTTGGGCCGGACGTGGAATGGATCGAGACTGAAAACTACGACGTCGATCCGAAGCGCGCGGACTCGTTTTACGACCGTGTGCGCACTTATTGGCCGGGGCTTCCGGACGGCTCGCTCAAGCCGGATTATGCCGGCATCCGTCCCAAGCTCGGCGGTCCGAAAGACGGCCAGGCGGATTTCCTGATCGACGCGCCGGCGCAGCATGGCGTGCCGGGACTGGTGCAGATGTACGGGATTGAATCGCCGGGACTGACCAGTTCGCTGTCGCTTGGCGAGGAAGTTGCGGGCTATCTCCAGGCCTGAGTATTGCGGCCGGGGGTGCGTGGGCGGTCGCTGACGGGCGTGACCGTCGCCGTGGTCAGGTCTTCGTGGCCGGGCGCCGCCGGCATGATCTTCACGTCAGACAGTTTGTCACGCGAGCTCTGCGACAGACCGCGATAAGAGTCGATCGGCGTGAAGTTGGCGACGTTGTTATTGCCACCGGTAAACGCTACGAGGCCGGTCTTGGTCGCGACGATGTCGCCGGGGCGCAGCGTCGGATCTTTGTTGACGTCCATGCTGGCCAGACCGCCGGGGGTTTTGCCGTTGCAGGTACAGCCCGCCGACAGTTTCTCACGGAAGGCGAAAGCCGTGTCGAGATCGGCGTAACGCGTGCCATCGCTGGCCATCGCGCTGTCGATATTGCCGCCGGCGAAGATCTTGGTCGGCGTCGCCGGGCAGAACGAATTGCATGATTCGGCCGCGCTCATGCCCGGGCGCGTCTGTACCGGAAAGAATTTGCCGTCGCAGGTGCGCACGCAAAAGCCCTTCGACGGACCGCCGGCATCGGCGCGGCGTTCTTCCTGGCGGTTGCCACCCAATGCATTGGACAGCGCCGAAAACGGGTCGGCAAAGGAGTTGATGTTGGACGGCTGACGCGGAGGCGCCGACACTGCATCGCGAATGCCGCCGAAGATGCGGTCGAGGAAGCCCGCGGAGGCCGGCGCGCTGAGCGCCATGCCGGCGGTCAGAACCATCGCCATCAGTGCAATTTTGTTCCGGACAGCCATCGCACGCACCTGCTTGGTCACACCGTTCTTGGCGGTGTGCTTCTCAACGTCCGGAGAGGGAGAAAGTTGCGCCCGATTCGGGCCCGGAACGCCTCAGCAGAGCCCGAGCGGGGTAAACGCCACGTTAGCAAGGCGTCACCTTGTCATTTAGAGGGGTGTCGGGCAGCATCGCTCAGGTCTTTTGCGACCGGGGGAAGCAGTGGAAACGTCGGCCGCAATCGAGCTTGCCAAGCACACATTGATGGCTGGCGGCATCGTGCTCGCCATCGGCGTGCTCACCGGATTTGTAGCGCAGAAGATCAAGATTCCCGACGTCGCCTTGCTGCTGATCGTCGGCATGGCGATCGGCCCGCAGGCCTTGGGGTTAATCGACATCAAGGCCGACTCGGCGCTGAATCAGATCATCTTGTTGTTCGGTGCCAGCTACATTCTGTTCGACGGCGGTGCATCGCTCCGTTTCGCCGTGTTGAAGCAGGTCTGGATCACCATCGTGATCATCGCGACGGTGGGCATATTGATCACCGCCTTCGTGACCGGCGTCGCAGCGTATTTTGTGCTCGGCGTGCCGTGGATCGTGGCGCTATTGCTCGGCGCGGTGCTGTCGTCGACCGACCCGGCAACGCTGGTGCCGATTTTCCGGCAGATTCACATTCGCGACCGGGTCGCTCAAACGGTGATGAGCGAGTCGGCGTTCAACGACGCCATGGGCGCCATTCTGACCTTCACCGTTCTGGGCGTCGCCATGGGCACTAGCGAATTCTCGCTGTCGTCGTCGATCGTCGATCTGCTCAAGCAGTCGGTTATCGGCATCGTCGCCGGCGTCGGCCTTGGATACCTCGCTGCCATGCTTATCGCCCACGAGCGATGGGGATTTCTCAGCGAATACGCACCGGTCGTGACGCTGGTCGCGGTGATCGGCGCCTATTTTGCGGCAGACGGCTTGCAGGCCTCGGGCTTCATGGCGGTTTTCGTTTTCGGCATCATGATCGGCAACAAGGACGCGTACGGCTTCAGGATGGATCAGGGCGAGGCCAGAAAACTTGACGAATATGTCTCGACCACGGCCTTCATCATGCGGCTGTTCATCTTCATGCTGGTCGGCGCTCAGGTCGATTTCAGTCTGATGGGCCAATATTTCTGGGGCGGGGTCGTCGTCGTCACGGTCTTGATGCTCGTCGCAAGGCCGATAACGGTTTTTGCCTGCGCGCTGCCCGACCGCCGCGCGAAGTGGAGCGTCAGGGAGCTGCTGTTCATGTGTTGGACGCGTGAGACCGGCGTCATCCCGGGCGCACTGGCCGGCCTGTTGCTCGGCATGAAGGCGCCCGGCGCCCAGATGATCGCGTCGGTCACATTCGTCGCCATCCTGATGACGATCTTGATTCAGGCGCCCACCACGAAGTGGCTGGGAAAAGGATTGGGGCTGTTGGAAGAAAAATAACGGAGGGACACAATGCCGCTACGCTTTGATAATCCCAAGACTTTGCCGAAGCCGCCCGGCTACAGCTACGTCGTCGAGGCGACGGGGCGGGTCACGACGGTCTATCTCGCCGGCCAGCTCGGCGTCGACATGGACAACAAGTTCGTCGGCGCGCCGGGCGATTTCAGTGCGCAGTGCATCAAGGCCCATGACAACCTGACGCTGGCGCTCAAGGCGGCCGGCGCTAAATGGAGCGACGTCGTCAAGATCAACAATTTCCTCGTCGACATTACCGACAACATGCCGGCCTATCGCGACATCCGTAACCGCTATCTCAATGCGAAAGCGCCGCCGGTCAGCACCACCATCGGCGTGCCGGCGCTGGCGCGCCCGGGCGGGCTGTTCGAGATCGAGGCGATCGCCGTATTGACGGGCAACAAAAAGACCAAAGCAAAGTCCAAAAAGAAGAAACGCTAAACATGCGCATTACCGCCATCGAAGATATCGTCGTCCCGATCTCGTCCAACATCGCCAACGCCTACATCGATTTCTCGACCATGACGGCGAGCGTGGTCGCGATCTTCACCGACGTGGTGCGCGACGGCAAACCCGTCGTCGGATTCGGTTTCAACTCGAACGGCCGTTATGCGCCGCAAGGATTGCTGCGCGAACGCTTCATTCCGCGGCTGAAGGCGGCAAATCCGGACGACGTCGTCGATGCACGCGGCATCATCGATCCGGCCAAGGCCTGGGCGGCGATGATGAAGAACGAGAAGCCGGGCGGACACGGCGAACGGTCGGTCGCGGTTGGCGTGCTCGACATGGCGCTATGGGATGCAGTGGCAAAAGCCGAAGGCGTGCCGTTGTGGCGGCTGCTGGCGGACCGTTACAACAACGGCGTCGCCGACAAGACGGCCTGGGTCTACGCCGCCGGCGGCTATTATTATCCGGACAAGGATATATCGGCCTTGCAAGACGAGATGAAGCATTATCTCGATCTCGGCTATTCGACCGTGAAGATGAAAATCGGCGGCGTACCGCTCAAGGACGATCTCAAGCGCATCGAGGCGGCGCTCAAGGTGGTCGGCGGCAAAGGTGAAAATCTCTGCGTCGACGTCAACGGCCGCTACGATCTCGATGACGCCATCGCCTGCGGCGACGCCATCGCGCCCTATAACCTGCGCTGGTACGAGGAGCCGCTCGATCCGCTCGACTACCTGCTTCACGCAGCGCTGGCGACGCGTTACCGGCCGCCGCTCGCCACCGGCGAAAACCTGTTTTCGATGCAGGACGCGCGCAACCTCATCCGCCACGGCGGCCTGCGTGCCGACCGCGACTGGCTGCAATTCGATCCGGCACTGTCGTATGGCCTCGTCGAATATCTGCGCACGCTCGACATGCTGGCTAGCCACGGCTGGTCGCGGCGGCGCTGCGTGCCGCATGGCGGCCATCAGTTCGCGCTGAACATCGCGGTGGGCCTCGGCCTCGGCGGCAACGAGTCGTACCCGCAGGTCTTCGCGCCATTTGGCGGCTTTGCCGACACCTGCGCGGTGGTCGACAGCCGCGTTACGATGCCGGATATCCCAGGCATCGGTTTTGAGGCCAAGAACGCGCTTTATGCGGTGATGAAGCCGATGGTAGACGCGGCGCCGAAGGCCTAGCGCCGGCTTTCCAGTGCGACGGTCAGGCCGTCGAGCATCGTGGCCTTCACCCAGTGATGCACCTGAAGCCAGTGAGGGCGGTTTCTCAATTTAAAGTCTCTACGAAGTTTCGTCGTGGCGCGCAGTCATTCCAATTGAAAGAGCCGCGGGGATGATCGCGCACGAAGTTTTCGGCACGGTACGACCAGCTCTTATATTCCGTGGGATTGTCGAGCACGAGAATCGCGTGGTTTGTGGCGTAGAACCCACCCATAGATCCCGTCGTGAGTGTGTAGTTTGCCCGCATATTGAAAATTGATAGTTGCGATGTTCGCGTCGCAACCTGGTATCCGAAGACGCTTGAGGCGCTAGGTACAAGGATACAATAAGGCCGGTCACCAGCGGCAGATTGCGCACGATACCGCACGACATATTGATTGCACGTCAAAACAATCACTATCGCAATGACGGGGGTCAACAGGCTCGCCGCAAGGAGGTGTCGCGCCTTAACGCGCACGCGACGGATGTCTGAAGCCAGAAGTGATTTCCTATCGAAGCCCCAGCAGACGAGGCCACCCAAGATTGTGATGGCCAGTATCGTTGGCCAATGCTCGGAGAGTGCTTTACCGAAACGATCCACAAAAGCCGGCTTCGGTGACGGAAAATACGGGCTGTAGTCCGAAAATCCGTCAATCCAATGCGAGCCCGCCAGGCAAGACAAGCACACGGCCGGCGCAAATATTGCTATAAAAAATACGAAGCGGTAGACGCCTTCCATTGGCGCTGATCTTCGCAACAGAAAAAATGGAACTAGCCCGAACAAAAAATTCTGTATAAGGAAAACAGGCGTCGCGATGAGGAGAAATACTGCATCGGGATTGCCTTTACCGACCGCGTCTGCAAACCAAAACGCAATCCAAGTCAACGTTCCGATAAATAGGCTAAAGAAATGGCTGCCGGCCGTGACAGGCTTTGCGCGTGCCAATGAGTCCATGCGCTAATGCGCCTCGTCCCAGTTATCCGCGGCGCGGGCGTCGACCTGCAGCGGCACATGGAGTGACACGGCCGGGTGCGGCGCGGATTCCATTACGTCCTTGACGATGACAATGGTGTCTTTCACTTCCTTTTCCGGCACTTCGAAGATCAGTTCGTCGTGCACCTGCAGCAGCATCTGGGCGCTGAGCTTCGCGGCGTTGAGTTCCGGCTCCATGCGAATCATGGCGCGGCGGATGATGTCGGCGGCCGAGCCCTGCAGGCGCGCATTGATCGCGGCGCGCTCATTGAAGGCGCGGATCGAGGCATTGCTCGCCTTGATGTCCGGGTAGTGGCATTTGCGGCCGAACAGCGTGAGCACATAGCCGTGCGTGCGGCAGAACTCGCGCGTTTCGTCCATGTAGTCGCGAATGCCGGGGAAGCGCTCGAAATATTTCTTGATATAGGCGCCGGCTTCCTCACGCTCGATGGAAAGCTGGTTGGCCAGCCCGAACGCCGAGATGCCGTAGATGATGCCGAAGTTGATGGCCTTGGCGCGGCGGCGGATATCGGCCGGCATGTCCTTGACCGGCACGCCGAACATTTCCGACGCCGTCATGGCGTGAATATCGACGCCGTCCTTGAAGGCCTGGCGCAGCGTCGGCACCTCGGCGACTTCCGACAGCAGCCGCAGTTCGATCTGCGAGTAGTCGGCCGACACCAGCTTCATGCCAGGCGAGGCGACGAAGGCCTTTCTGATTTTACGGCCTTCCTCGGTGCGGATCGGGATGTTCTGCAAATTCGGCTCAGACGACGACAGCCGCCCGGTCGAAGTCGCGGCGAGCGCGTAGGAGGTGTGTACGCGCTTGGTATCGGGATTGACGTAGTTCGGCAGCGCTTCGGTATAGGTCGAGCGCAGCTTGGACACCTGGCGCCAGTCGAGAATCTTGCGCGGTAGTTGGTGGCCTTGCTCGGCCAGTTCTTCTAACTCGCGCGCGCCGGTCGACCATTGTCCGGTCTTGGTCTTGGTGCCGCCTGGCAGGTTCATCTTGCCGAACAGAATGTCGCCAAGCTGCTTGGGCGAACCCGGATTGAGCGGCTCGCCGGCCAGCACCTTGATCTCTTCTTCCAGCCCGGCCTGCTTCTGCGCGAATTCGCCCGACAGCCGCGACAGGACTTGCCTGTCGATGGAAATCCCGCGGCGTTCCATGCGCGCCAACACCGACGGCATTTGCCGTTCCAGCGTTTCATACACGGAGGTGACCTGCTCAGCGGCCATGCGGCTCTTGAGCGCGGACCACAGCCGCAGCGTGACGTCGGCATCTTCGGCGGCGTATTCGGAAGCCTTTTCGATGGAGACGCAATCGAATGTCACCTGCGTCTTGCCGGAGCCGGCGACGTGCTGGAAATGAATCGTGTCGTGGTTGAGCCAGCGCTTGGCGAGATCGTCCATGCCGTGGCCGCCTTTGCCGGCGTCAAGCACGTAGGAGATCAGCATGGTGTCGTCGTAGCCTTCGATCTGGATGCCACGTTGCGCGAACACCAGCCAGTCGTATTTCATGTTCTGCGCGACCTTGAGGACGCTTCTGTCCTCCAGCAGAGGCTTGATCGCCTTCAGCGCGTCCTCTTCCGGAATTTGATCGGCGCAGAGTTTGGACTCCGGCGCGAACAGGTCGCTGCCATTCTGCGAGCCGCCTTCGCGATGGCCGAGCGGCACATAACAAGCTTCGTTGGGCGCGACCGCGAACGAGAAGCCGCAGAGATGCGCCTGCATCGGATCGAGGCTGGTGGTCTCGGTATCGACCGCGACCACGCCAAGATCATAGGCGCGCTTGATCCAGGCCTTGAGCCGGTCGAGCGAGCGCACCGTCTCGTATTGAGAGCGGTCGATCTTGGTGTTGCGGGCTTTCTCGGCGCGCACCGCAGAAAGTGAAATCGGGCTGAGTGTTGCGTCGGAAGCCGCGCCTTCGCGCGCAACAGAGGTGGGCGGCGGAGCGGCGCCGAACAGGTCGCCACCCGCGGCGGGCGCTTTCGCGGCTGGAGCGGGCGCGGCAGGCGTTGAAGTTAGCTTGCCATCGGCTTCGACGGCGCTCGCGTCGATTCCCGACTTCTCGGCAACGCGGCGAGTGATGGTAGAAAATTCCATCGCCTTGAGGAACGCGATCAGGTTCTTGTAGTCCGGTTCGTGCACGGCGAGTTCGTCGACCGCAACATCCAGCGGCACGTTCTGGTCGAGCGTCACCAGCTTCTTGGAGATGCGCGCAAGTTCGGCATTGTCGATCAGCGTCTGGCGGCGCTTGTCCTGCTTGATCTCACCAGCGCGCTTGAGCAGCGTTTCGAGATCGCCGTATTCGCCGATCAGCTGTGCCGCGGTCTTGACGCCGATGCCCGGCACGCCCGGCACGTTGTCGGACGAGTCGCCGATCAGCGCCTGCACCTCGATCACCTTGTCAGGGCCGACGCCGAACTTCTCGATCACTTCGGCGGCGCCGATGCGCTTGTCCTTCATGGTGTCGTACATCGTGACGCCGTTACCGACGAGCTGCATCAGATCCTTGTCGGAAGACACGATGGTCGTGGTCGCCTTTGCCTCGATGGCGAGCCGCGCATAGGTCGCGATCAAATCGTCGGCTTCGAAGCCCGCTTGCTCGAGGCAGGGAATTTCGAAGGCGCGCACTGCATCGCGGATCAGCGGGAATTGCGGCCGCAGATCTTCTGGCAGATCGGGTCGGTGCGCCTTGTATTGCGGGTACATCTCGGTGCGGAACGTCTTCTCGGACTTGTCGAAGATGACGGCCAGATGCGTCGGCTTGTCGTCCTTCGGCATGTCGGCCAGCAGCTTCCACAGCATGTTGCAGAAGCCGAGCACAGCATTGACCTGCAACCCATCGGACTTGCGGGTCAGCGGCGGCAGCGCGTGGTAGGCGCGGAAAATATAGCCGGACCCGTCGACCAGAAAGAGGTGGTCGCCCTTTTTGAGCGGGCGGGCAGCAGGGTTCACTACGGCTGCGGCCTTGGCGGGCGCGGGCTTGGCTTTTGATTTTGCGGATGCTGGCATGGCCCGAATGTGGGCTGTCACGGCGATTGAATCAATGCGTGTTAACCCGCCTGTGGACGCCGGATTATCCGGCTGTTTACGGGTTTGTGACAGAAGTCGCCGTCTCGCGACTCGGAACCGCCTCTGTTATGCAGTCGGCCTGATTTGCGGCCCTGATTTGCGCCCCGGCGCGAGCAATACGGACATCAAATATGCGCGTGACGATGATCGGTACCGGTTATGTCGGCCTCGTGTCGGGGGCCTGTTTCGCCGACTTCGGCCACGACGTGACCTGCGTCGACAAGGACAAGGGCAAGATCGACGCGCTGGAGCGTGGCGAAATGCCGATCTACGAGCCCGGCCTCGCCGAACTGGTGGCCAACAACGTACGCGCCGGGCGTCTCAAGTTTACCACCGATCTGACCAGCGGCGTCAAAGGTGCAGACGCGGTCTTCATCGCCGTTGGTACGCCGTCGCGCCGCGGCGATGGCCACGCCGATCTTAGCTATGTCTACGCTGCCACCCGCGAAATCGCCGCCGCGCTCGATGGCTTTACGGTGGTGATCACCAAATCGACTGTGCCGGTCGGCACCGGCGACGAAGTCGAGCGCATCATTGGCGAAACGGCGCCGAAGGCGGATTGCGCCGTGGTGTCCAATCCGGAATTCCTGCGCGAGGGCGCAGCGATCCAGGATTTCAAGCATCCCGACCGCATCGTTGTCGGCACCGACAACGAGCGAGCCCGCGAGGTGATGACCGAAATCTACCGGCCGCTGTATCTCAATCGCTCGCCGATTCTGTTTACCGGCCGGCGCACCGCCGAACTGATCAAATACGCCGCCAACGCTTTTCTTGCGACCAAGATCACCTTCATCAACGAGATCGCCGATCTTGCTGAAAAAGTCGGCGCTGACGTGCAGGAAATTGCACGCGGCATCGGTCTCGACAACCGCATCGGATCGAAGTTCCTGCACGCAGGTCCCGGTTACGGCGGCTCGTGCTTTCCCAAGGACACGCTGGCGCTGATCAAGACGGGTGAAGACAACGGCGCGCCGTTGCGCATTGTCGAGGCGGTCGCCGCGGTCAACGATTCCCGCAAGCGCGCGATGGCGCGCAAGGTATCGGCCGCGCTCGGCGGGGATATCCGCGGCCAGACCATTTCGCTGCTCGGCCTGACCTTCAAGCCGAACACCGACGACATGCGCGACTCCCCGTCGTTGCCGCTCATCACGGCGTTGCAGGACATGGGCGCCAAGGTGCGCGCCTACGATCCGATCGGTATGGAGCAGGCCAAGCCGATGATGACCAATGTCACCTTCTGCAACGACGCCTATTCCTGCGCCGAAGGTGCTTCCGCGCTGGTGATCGTGACCGAGTGGGAGCAGTTCCGCGCGCTCGATTTCAAACGGCTCAAATCCATTATGGCGAAGGCGGTGCTGGTCGATCTGCGCAATATCTACCGGCCCGAGGAAATTGTTCGCCATGGTTTCAGCTATGAAAGCATCGGGCGGGCCAGGGTCGACGCGCCGGAAAATCTGACCCGCCGGGCGTCCGACCGGAAGTAGCTGTTTTCCCCGCGGGGAGAGGGTTAAGAGTGCCCTCGCATGCGCGATTTTCCTGACCGGCTTCCCATCGACGATGCGCTTCCGCCCCTGACCGAGGCGCTGCGCGGCAGCAATACCGCCGTGCTGGTGGCGCCGCCCGGTGCCGGCAAGACCACGCGCGTGCCGCTCGTACTCATGGATGAGGTGTGGGCCTCGGGGAAAAAGATTCTCGTATTGGAGCCGCGGCGGCTTGCAGCGAGGGCCGCAGCCGCGCGCATGGCGTCGACGATCGGCGAGCAGGTCGGCGACATCGTGGGTCTGCGCGTACGGTTCGGCTCTAAGGTATCCAAGCGCACCCGTATCGAAGTCATCACCGAAGGCATCTTCACGCGGCTGATCCTCGACGATCCGTCGCTTGAAGGTGTCGGTGCGGTGCTGTTCGATGAATTTCACGAACGGTCATTGGATGCCGATCTCGGGCTGGCCTTGGCGCGCGATGTGCAAATGGCGCTGCGCCAGGATCTCAAGATTCTGGTGATGTCGGCGACGCTCGATGGCGCACGGGTCGCGGCGCTGCTCGGCAATGCGCCAGTGGTCGAAAGCGAGGGCCGTGCCTTTGCGGTGGAGACGCGTTACCTCAGCCGCGATCCGCGTGAGCGCATCGAGCGGCCGGTGGCAGATGCGGTGCAGCGCGCGCTGCGCGCCGATACCGGATCGGTACTGGTGTTCCTGCCCGGTGCGGGAGAAATTCGCCGCACCGAGACGTTACTGAAAGAGCGGATCGACGATCCCAATGTCGATGTTGTCGCATTGTTCGGTGCCCTCGAAGGGCGCGAACAGGACCGCGCGATTTCGCCAGCGCCGAAAGGCAAGCGCAAGATCGTGCTGGCGACGTCGATTGCCGAAACCTCGCTGACCATCGAAGGCGTACGCGTCGTCATCGACAGCGGCCTGTCGCGCGTGCCGCGTTACGAGCCCGATGTCGGCCTTACGCGGCTGGAAACCGTGCGCGTGTCGCGTGCCGCCGCCGACCAGCGTCGCGGCCGCGCCGGCCGTACCGAGCCCGGTGTCTGTTACCGGCTGTGGGACGAGCCGCAGACCGGTTCGCTCGACGCCTATACGCGGCCGGAAATCCTGTCGGCCGATCTGTCGTCCTACGTGCTCGATCTGGCGCAATGGGGTGCGGTCGATCCAAGCAAACTCGCCTTTCTCGACCCGCCACCGGGGCCGGCGCTGAGCGAAGCAAAAGCGCTGCTGACCGAGTTGGGCGCCATCGACGAGCAAGGCCGCATTACCGAGGAAGGCAAGAAACTGCGGGCGCTGCCTTTGCCACCCCGGCTTGCGCGCATGGTGGTCGATGCCAATGCCGAAGGCGCAGGCGGCGAGGCAGCAGCAATTGCGGCCGTGTTGACCGAGCGTGGACTCGGCGGTGATGACGTTGACCTACGTCATCGTCTCGATCTATTCCGCCGCGACCGGTCGCGCCGCGCCGAAGACGGGCGCGCGATGGTGAAACGATGGGTCGATACGCTCGAGAAGCACCAGCAGAACGATGAAGCTTCGCCGGGCTCGCTGCTTGCCTTGGCCTATCCCGACCGCGTTGCGAAAAACCGTGGCGGCGGGGGCGGGGCATTTTTGCTCGCCAGTGGCCGTGGCGGCAATGTCGATCCGGCATCCTCCCTTTCGCGCGAGCCGTTTTTGACCGTCGCCGAACTGACCGGCGCGGCGGCGGCCAGCCGTATCGTGCTGGCGGCGCCGATCACGCTCACCGAAATCGAAGCCCGCTTCGCGGCCAAGATCGAAGACCGCGACACTGTAACTTTCGATATGGCCTCCGCCTCGCTACGGTCCCGGCGCAGCCGGCGTCTCGGCGCGCTGGTATTGGCCGAGCAGATCAAGCAGGTCGCGCCCGATACTGACTCCGCGAAAGTTCTGGCGCAGGGCCTCGTGTCATCCGGTCTCGACAAATTACCGTGGAGCAAAGCGGCGCTGCAATTCCGCACGCGCGTCGAATTCCTGCGCAAAGCAGAAGGCGATGAGTGGCCCGATCTGTCGAACGAAGGCCTTGCCCACAGCGCCGCCGAATGGCTAGAGCCCTTGTTGCTCGACAAAACCGCGCGCAGCGACATCGGCGCCGACGAACTCTCCGAAGCGATGACCACGCTGGTGCCGTGGGCGCAGCGCCGGCGCCTCGACGCCGAATCGCCAACCCATTTCACCGCGCCGACCGGCTCTTCGGTGCCGATCGATTACGAAGCGGAGCAGGGGCCGACCATTTCGATCCGGGTGCAGGAAATGTTCGGGCTCGCCAAGCATCCGTCCATTGCCGGTGGCCGCGTGCCACTGGTAATCGAACTGCTGTCGCCCGGTCATAAACCGGTGCAGATCACGCGAGATCTGCCCGGCTTTTGGCGCGGCAGTTATGCCGACGTCCGTACCGACTTGCGCGGCCGCTATCCGCGCCATCCTTGGCCGGACGATCCGATGTCGGCGCCGCCGACACGTCGCGCCAAACCCCGCGGCACATAGTTTCAATTGCGACGAGGCGCTTAACCGCCCGCTTACCGTCCGGTAATCGCAGCCACCGGATCGGGGTGTGTTAAGGCGGCGTTGGTCCCGCGCGTGGCAATCTCGGCCCGGTTTTGAAGGTTTTGCCATGCGCCAGATTCTCATCCTCGCTGCGGCTGTGCTGATGGTTGGCGGTTTTGCCGCGCGCTATCTGGACCAGGCGGCAATGCAGCCCCCGGCGCATGCCGCCATTCAGTCGACCGTCGAGACGAACGTCCGGTCAGCAGCCTCAAGCCGCAGCCTGACGCTGGAGAGCGGCGATGGCGGCCATTATCCGGTCGAGGTCCGCATCGAAGGCCGCCGCATCGACTTCATCGTCGACACTGGCGCCTCGCTGGTCATCCTGCGTGAGTCGGATGCGGCCCGGGTCGGTATCCGGCCGATGCGCAGCGACTACACCGCCACCGTTTCGACCGCCAACGGCAAGATCAAGGCGGCACGAGCGACCCTCGACCGCGTCGAGGTCGGTGGCATTACTGTCGAAAACGTCCAGGCGCTGGTGTTGCCTGACGAGGCACTCTGGAAGAACCTGCTCGGCATGTCCTTCCTGTCCCGGCTCAAGCGCTACGAAGTGGCCAACGGCCGCATGGTCCTTGAGCAATAAGCCGCCACATTCCAGTGATTTCTGCTCGTGACCTTTGAACGGACCGCTTGCGCCTTTCAGGCGTTAGGTTATGCAGTTTCAGCCTTCCCGCCGATTTGAGGACCTGATGTTTCCCAAGCCGAAATCCGCCCTGACGCCCAATACCTACGAATACGAATCCTCGCCGCTGGTGAAGCCGACCGGCTTTCGCGAATACGACGCGCGCTGGCTGCTGGAAAAAGAAATCAACTTGATGGGCATCCAGGCCCTCGGCATGGGGCTCGGCACGCTCATCAAGGAAATGGGTGTGAAGCAGGAAATCGTGACGGGTCACGATTTCCGCAGTTATTCCGCTTCGGTGAAAATGGCGCTGGTGTCGGGTCTGCTCGCCGCCGGCTGCAAGGTGCACGACATCGGGCTCTGCATCACGCCGATGGCCTATTTCGCCCAGTTCGAACTCGACGTTCCCTGCGTCGCCATGGTCACCGCTTCGCACAATGACAACGGCTGGACCGGCGTAAAGATGGGTGCTGCCCGGCCGCTGACCTTCGGGCCGGTGGAAATGAAACGGCTGAAGGAGATCGTGCTCGGCGCCAATTTCGATCTCAAGGGCAATGGCAGTTTCCACTTCGTCGAGAATTTCCCCGCGCGCTATATCGCCGATCTCGTCGGCAAGCGGCCCAAACTCAAGCGCAAGCTGAAAGTTGTCGCGGCTTGCGGCAACGGCACCGCCGGCGCCTTCGCGCCCAAAGTGCTCGAAGCCATTGGCTGTGAAGTCGTGCCGCTCGATTGCGAGCTCGATCACTCGTTCCCGCGCTACAATCCGAACACCGAAGACATGAAGATGCTGCACGCCATGCGTGATGCGGTTCTGTTCCACAAAGCCGACGTCGCGCTCGGTTTTGACGGCGACGGCGACCGTTGCGGCGTAGTCGACAACGAGGGCGAGGAAATCTTCGCCGACAAGGTAGGCGTCATGCTGGCACGCGACATGTCATCGATTCACAAGAATTCGACCTTCGTGGTCGACGTGAAATCGACAGGCCTGTTCCTGACCGATCCGGTGCTCAAGGCCAACGGCGTCAAGGTCGATTACTGGAAGACCGGCCACTCCTACATCAAGCGGCGCGTCAACGAACTCGGTGCTGTGGCGGGCTTCGAGAAGTCCGGGCATTTCTTCTTCAACAAGCCGTTCGGTCGCGGCTACGACGACGGCATGATCTTCGGCCTCGCCGTCTGCGACATGCTCGACCGCAATCCCGGGAAGACGATGGCCGATCTGCGCAAGGCGCTGCCCAAGACCTGGGGTTCGCCGACCATGGCGCCGCACTGCGCCGACGAGGTGAAATACGGCATCGTCGATCAGGTGGTGAAACATTTCGAGGCGATGAAGGCCAAGAACGAGAAGTTCGATGGCCAGCCGATCCGCGATCTCGTTACCGTCAACGGCGTGCGCGTCACCGTCGAGGACGGCACCTGGGGTCTGGTACGGGCCTCGTCGAACAAGCCGGAACTGGTCGTGGTGGTCGAAAGCCCGGTGTCGGAAGCGCGCATGCGCGACATGTTCAAGTCGGTCGACGCCGTGCTGCGCACGTACCCCGAGGTTGGCGAATATAACCAGACGATCTGAAGCGACTATCGCTTCTTTATATTTGTTTTGCGGCGCGGGTTGTTCACCCGCGCCGTTTTGCTGTCGGTCAGCACATCGACAAGCGCCGAGATCGTCGATGAACGTCCGCCCTTGCGCCAGATCAGAACCGTCGGGGCGTGGCTGAGGTCACGCGGCAGCGGATGCACGCTGAGATATTTTGCCTGCGGGAACGAGCTGAGCACCATCTGCGGCAAGACCGCGATGCCCATGCGCGCGGCGGCGCAGCCGAGGATGGCGTGCCACGACGACATTTCGGAAATGCGCGCGGGCAATTCACCGGTGCGCGAGAACCATTGTTGCATCCTCAGCCGGTAGGGGCAGCCGTGCTCGAAGGCGAGCACCGTCTCGGAACGCACGTCGGCGGGCGAACGGATTGGCGCGTGATCGGCGGATGCGACCAGCGCCAGCGCCTCGTCGTAGATCGTCGCCTTTTCGAACGGCTCGTCCGCGACCGGTTCGGCGACCAGCGCGGCATCGAGCGCGCCAGTCAGAACCGCCGATGAAAGATCGTGGATCGTCGCGGTGCGCAGGTCGAGCTTCACTTCAGGAAAGCGGCGGTGAAATTCGCTTAAAGGTTCGGGCAGGCGGATTGCTGCCGTACTCTCCATCGCGCCGAGGCGCAGCGGTCCGCGCGGCGCACCGTCGTGGACGGCGTCGCGCGCTTCCTGCGCCAGGTCGAGCAGGCGGTCGGCATAGTCGAGCAGCACCTTGCCGTTCGGCGACAGATGCAGCTTCTTGCCTTCGCGGATGAACAGATCGACGCCGAGGTCCTGTTCGAGCTGGCGCACCCGCGTGGTCACGTTGGACTGCACACGATTAAGCCGTTCGGCGGCGCGCGTGATGCCGCCTTCCTGCACGACCGAGCGGAAGATGCGCAGATCTTCAAGATCCATCGTTCTCTCTAAGAGATAACAAAAATCAGTATAATTCATTTTATGAGATAATGGCGCGCGCGTAAAGCCAGTCCATCGCGACTGTTCGCCGATGGAGACCGCCATGCCGCAGGACGATCCGTTCGACTTTTTCGCCTATCCCGGCCTTGCACCGGAGCAAAAGGCATTAATCAGGGCGGCCGCGCTTCGGCGCGCCCATGATTATCGCCGGCAGGCCATACGCGAATGCGGGTTGAGTGTCGTTGCCTGGCTGCGCCGCTGCTGCCGTCTTGAGTCCCAGCGCTATCCCCAGAACCGCCCGGTGCCGCCGATGACGACCACGATCAGGCCGAGCGGCAGATTGACCTGAATGATCCTGGCTATCAGCGCGATATGGCCAGCCGCGGCCGGCCAGTCTTTCGCATCGACGGCGCGCTTGAACTTCAGCCACGGGCCGTGGAACAGCCAGACGAACAGCAGCACCATGACGATGCCGAGCAACTGCATCAGATTGATGTAGAGCGGCGCGCCCTTGAAGCCGCCGAAGGCTGTGACCAGCATCCAGTAGCCGCTGCCGAGCAGCAGCAGGATCGAGATCCAGACCCATATGAAGAATTTGGCGAAGAAGTTTCGCCACAGTTGCAGGCGCTGCGGGCCTTCCAGCGATCCCGCCGCCGGCCGCAGGCAGATATAGGCCGCGAACATGCCGCCGACCCAGACGACCGCGCCGAGCATGTGGAGCGTAAGGGCGAAAGTGGTGTCGAGCATGGCAGGATCCTCAGGTTGGAACGGCCCGACGCGATGCTAGCACGGCCAGTGGCCGTTGCGGTACAAGCGGCCATGCGCATTGCGATCCTAGGCGCCGGACCCGCCGGCCTTTATCTGTCCTATCTGATCAAGCGGCGGCGGCCGGATGCCGACGTCGTCGTCATCGAGCAGAATCAGGCTGACGCCACGTTTGGCTTCGGCGTGGTGTTCTCCGACCGTGCGCTTGAGTTTCTGCGCGACGACGATCCGGACACCTTCGCGGCGATCGCGCCGCAGATGGAATCCTGGAGCGACATGACGCTCGTGCACAAGAACGAGCGCGCTGTGATCGATGGCATCGGCTTTGCCGCCATCGGTCGGTTGAAACTGCTGGAATTACTGCAGGCGCGGCTGCGTTCGGTTGGTGTCCAGCCGCAGTTCGGCCGCGTCGTGAAATCGCTCGATGAACTGGGCGAGGCCGATCTCATCGTGGGCGCCGATGGCGTAAATTCATTGGTGCGGCATACATATGCGGAAGAATTCGGCGCCGGCATCGGCTATCTCGCCAATCGTTTTGCCTGGTTCGGCACTAGCAAGCCGTTCGATACGCTGACGCAGACCTTCCGCCATACGCCGATCGGTAATTTCAACGCGCATCACTACCGCTACGCGCCGGGCCGCAGCACGTTCATCGTCGAGGTCGATGCTGCGACCTTCGTCGGCACCGGGCTGGAACGCATGGACGATGCCGACTCGCGCGCGCTGTGCCAGAAAGTATTCGCCGACGCGCTCGATGGCCGCCCTTTGATTTCGAACAATTCAGTATGGCGGCGTTTCCCGCAGGTGTCGAATGCGCGCTGGCATCACGGCAAGCATGTTCTCATTGGTGACGCCCTCCATACTGCGCATTTCTCCATCGGGTCCGGCACGCGGCTCGCCATGGAGGACGCCATCGCTCTTAACCGCGCGCTCGCCGAGCACAAGGACGATATCGTGGCGGCCCTGCCGGCCTTCGAAGCCGCGCGACGGCCGATCCTGGAAAAGATCGTCGCTGGCGCCAACAGAAGTGCTGCCTGGTACGAAAATTTTGGCGAGCACATGGCGCTTGGCATCAAGGATTTCGCCATGAGCTACATCACGCGGTCCGGCCGCGTCGATATTGAGCGGCTGCGCAAGCTGTCGCCGGGGTTTGTCCGATGGGTCCAGGACGAAGCCCAATAAGCCTTTGTCCTCGGGATTAGTGGTTAACAATTCATAAAAGGTTGTCGGGTTACAAATTACGCGCCCGGGAGCCTGATCAGTTGGAATATGTCCTTCAGCACGACTGGCGTTTTGTCGCCGCCGGCATATTCGTGCTGGTCGTCGTTGCTGGCCTCGTCTCTTGGCTGCGGACCAAGGCGCGTGCGCGCAATGGCGCCCTGCTGTCCATGGTCGTCAACAACATGACCCAAGGCGTCGTCCTCATCGCCGCCAATGAGCGGGTTCTGGTTTGCAACGACCGCTACATCGACATGTACCGGATGTCGCGCGAGATCGTGAAGCCGGGCTGCACGCTCATGGACCTGATCAAGAATCGTATCGCCACCGGCAGCCTCAACATCGATGCCGAGAAGTACCGGGCCGAGATCTTGAACGCGGTGCGTCCGGGGCACGACATGAGCCGGATCGTCGAGACGCCCGACGGGCGGGCGGTTGCCGTCGTCAACCGGTCGATCGAAGGCGGCAAGTTCTGGATCGGCACGCATGACGACATTACCGACCGCATCATCGCCGAACGAAAAGGCGCCGCTCTGGAGGAACAGGAGCGCCGGCGCATCGAAGTCGAATCGGAAGTCCGGACGTTTCGCGATAATGCCGAGCAGGTCTTGCGGACCGTCAGCGGCAGCACCGCCGCGCTCAAATCGATTGCCACTGCGCTGGCGCAGTCGGCAGGCAGCACGTCGGATCGCACCGCCGGCGCTGTCCGCACCTCCGGTGTAACCTCCGCGAACATGACCGCGGCTGCCGGCGCAGCGACTGAGTTGATCGCCTCAATCGCGGAAATTGGCCGCCAAGTCGGCCAAGCCGCGGAACTGGTCAAACATTCGGTCACCGAGGCGCAGACCACCAACGAGCAAATGGCGCGCCTTACCGAGTCCGTTCAGGAAATCGGCGAGATCGTCAATCTCATCCGCAACATCGCCGGGCAGACCAACCTGCTCGCACTCAATGCAACGATCGAGGCGGCCCGCGCCGGCGAAGCGGGGCGGGGTTTTGCCGTCGTCGCTTCGGAAGTCAAATCGCTGGCCGTGCAGACCGCGAAATCGACCGAGCAGATCGCGGTCCAGATCGACGCGGTGCAGAACTCAACTCGGTTCGCGGTGGAAGCCATTCGGCGCAACACCGAGCGCATGCGGGAGATTGACGGCTATACCTCGGCCGTCGCGCGTTCGCTCGAAGAGCAGGACGCTGCCACCGAGGAAATTTCCCGGAATGTATCGTCAGCGGCTGACGGGGCGAAAGCCATGGTTGCCGTTCTCGACAACGTAACCGGGGCGGTCGCGGAAACGCGTAACGCGGCGAGCGAAGTTCTCGCGGCGTCAGAGTCGGTCGAGACCGCCAGCGCCGGTCTCGAACAACGGATCGAGAATTTTCTCGGCCGCGTCGCAGTCTGAGTTTGCGAACTGTGCTGCGTTTCTTAGAGCGCTGCCAGCGTGAACAAAGCCCATGATTCAAATCAAAAGCCGCCGGGATGTGATAGGCTAGGGGTAACCGACAATCCCTTGGTGCTGCCAAAAGGACCGGTTTCATGAGTCATTTTCACGCCGTCATCTGGATCGACCATCGCGAGGCGCGGGTGTTCCATTTCAGCCCGACCGAGGTCGACAAGCTGGTGCTGCACCCGGACAATCCGACCAAGCACATCCATCACAAGGCCAACTCGATTGGCAGCGGTCACGCCACCGCCGACAAGGACTTCCTGCATGCTGTGATCCATGCGGTCGCCGACGCCGGCGCGGTGCTGATCGCCGGTCCTGGCAATGCCAAGGCCGAACTGGTCAAGCACATCCATGAGCACGATCCGAAGCTGATGAAGCTGATCGCGGGCGTCGAAACGGTCGATCATCCCAGCGACGCGCAACTGGTCGCCTATGCCAGGCACTATCTGGGCGCCGCCGACAAGATGACGCCGCAAAAGGCCTGAAGCTTCTACCCGTTGCGCTTTTCGGCGCGCAACGTCGGCAGGCCGATGCCGGTGGAGTCGAAGCCGCCGTCGACCGCTATCACCTGGCCGGTGATGTAGCTGGCGCGCGGGCTGCATAGAAAGAAAATGGTTTCCGCCAGTTCTTCCTCCAAGCCGTAGCGGTTAAGCGGCATGTGGTCGTGATAGTCGGCGCGGATTTCCGGCGTATGAACTTCCTTGGCCATGGCCGTGTCGACCGGACCCGGCGCCACCGCGTTGACCCGGATGTTAAGCGATGCCAATTCCACCGCCTGTTGCTTGGTCAGATGGGCGAGGCCGGCTTTGCTGGTGCCGTACGCGGTACGCAATGTCGAAGCGCGCAGTCCCGAAATCGACGTGATGTTGACGACGGCGCCGCCGCCGCTGTCGCGCATCAGCGGCGCTGCGGCCTGCGTGCACAGAAACGGGCCGGTGAGATTCACCGCCAGCACGCGCGACCAGTCTTCAAAAGTTACATCGAGGATCGGTTTGAAGATGGCGATACCGGCATTGTTGACCAGCGCGTCGAGGCGGCCAAAGCGGGTCGCGGTCAGTTCGAAGGCGCGCTCGACGTCCCCGGGATTGGATACGTCGCATTCAATGGCCATCGTCACGTCGGTTTTGGCCAGGGCCGCATAGGTGCGCTTGAGGTTGTCGCCGTCGATATCGACGAGCGCAACACAGTAGCCGTCGGCGAGAAATCGCTTGGCGGTGGCGAGACCGATGCCGCGCGCGGCGCCGGTGACCAGCGCGACCTTCTGCTGTGCTGTGTTCATCGTTCCCCCCGGATTGATTTTGCCGGGAGGCTAGCATGCCGAGGGCCGCTGGCGAGAGCTCAGCTTTTATTGAGCTTCTTGCGGAATTTGTGCGCCGGATAGACGCCGAGAATGCGCAGCGTTCCCGGCTGGCAGACGAATTCAAGTTCTTCCAGCGCCAGTTGCAGGCCGCGATCCGACGGATGGCCTTCGACGTCGGCATAAAACTGTGTCGCCGAAAAGCTGCCGCCGACCATGTAGCTTTCCAGCTTGGTCATGTTGATGCCGTTGGTGGCGAAGCCGCCGAGCGCCTTGTACAGCGCGGCCGGTATGTTGCGGACCTGGAAGATGAACGTGGTGACGACCGTGCCGCGGCCGCGCTTGGCTTCCTTTTTCTTCGGCGACAGCACGATGAAGCGCGTGGTGTTGTGCTTTTCATCTTCGATGTCGCGCGCCAGAACCTTCAGGCCGTAGATCTTGCCGGCCAGCGCGGTGGCGATAGAGGCGCGCGTCTTGTCGCCGGACTCTGCGACCTCGCGCGCGGAGCCCGCGGTGTCGGCGGCAACGATGGCTTTGAGCTTGGCCGAGCGGATCAGCTTGCGGCACTGGCCGAGCGCGTGGACGTGGCTCTCAACCGTCTTGAGGGTCTTGAGGCTCGCGCCTTTCACGGCCAGCAACTGGTGATGCACCGGCATGAAGTGCTCGCCGATGATGTGCAGCTTGGCGGTCGGCATCAGATGGTGAATGTCGGCAACGCGGCCGGCGACCGAATTCTCGATCGGGATCATGCCGAGATCGACCTTGCCGCTGGTGATGGCGGCGAAGCAATCCTCGAAGGTGGCGCCGGGCACCGCTTCGTATGACGGGTAGGCTTGCTGGCAGGCGATGTGGGAATTCGCGCCGAGCTCGCCCTGGAAAATGATCTTCTTCTTCTTGACCATGGGTTGTTCCGTACGCAGACCTTGAATGGCAGTCAACCTGCCAGTATCCGGCGCGCTTTTTCCAATTCCTCCGGCGTATCGACGCCGAGCGGCACGCTTTTGACCACCACCGCGTCGATACGCATGCCGGCGTCGAGCGCCCGCAATTGCTCGAGACGTTCGCGCATTTCGTTGGCCGATGGCGGCAGCTTGACGAAGCGCGCCAGCGCCGCGCGGCGATACGCGTAAAGCCCGATGTGGTGGTAGTGCGGGCCAGGCCCGGTCGCGTCGGCGCGCGTGAAGGTCGTGGCGTGAAACCGGTCCGGCGCGATCATGGTGCCGATAGCCTTCACGACGTTTGGATTGGTGCGCTCGGCGGGGTCGGTAATGACAGCCGCCAGTGTCGTGATATCAACCTTGGGGTCGGCGAGGGGCCCGAGCGCGGCGCGGATATCGGCCGGCTCGACGGTCGGCAGGTCGCCCTGGACGTTGACCACCAGATCGACACGGTGTTCGGGGTCGAGCGCCTCTAGCGCCTCATAGATGCGGTCGGAGCCTGAGACGTGGTCGCTGCGGGTCATCACCGCGCGTCCGCCGGACTTTTCCACCGCCGTTTGCACGGCCTCGGAATCGGTCGCCACCACGGCTTCGCCGATGCCGGCCGCCTCGGCGCGGCGCAGCACCTGGACGATCATCGGCAAGCCATTGATATCCGCCAGCGGTTTGCCGGGCAGGCGGGTCGAGGCCATGCGGGCCGGGATGAGGATGATGGTCTTTGGCATGAGACGGAGCGATTTTAGCCGCTGGACAATACGAATGTCGGCATTACTGGGCGCTTATACGGGTTGCCAGTAATGTGGCAAACCGGTATCTCTCCGAACGAAATCCCGCCTGTTTTGCCCCTCCTTGGGAGCTTTAATTCGATGAATTCCTTCGAACTCAACAAAGTCCTCGGCGCCATCCTCGCCACCTGCCTGATCCTTCTGGCGCTCAATATCGGCGCGGGCGCCCTGTTCGCCCCCGATAAGGTGACAAAGCCGGGCTACAATATTGCTGTCAAGGAAGCGGGCGGCGAAAAGGCCGGTGCCCCGGCCGCGGCGGAAGAGCCGATGGAAGCGATGCTGGCCAGTGCCTCGGTCGAAAAGGGCCAGGCTACGGCCAAGCAGTGCGGCGCCTGCCACACCTTCGAAAAAGGCGGCCCGAACCGCGTCGGCCCGAACCTCTACGGCGTCGTCGGCCGCGCCAAGGCGTCTGAAGCCGGGTTCAATTACTCGGCCGCGATGAAGGCCAAGGGCGG